>JAZNZR010000022.1:0-3138 GCA_045595025.1 Oscillospiraceae bacterium
TCAAAACCGTGTAAATCCCTATGTGAGGCCGCCTAAGCCGGAGACTTTTTGTATTTGCTCATTTAGTCTCAAAATATCTGCGGGCAAAGGCTATGAAATCGTTAAATGCCTTCTTATGGCGAACATCCTTGTTCCATATAATACGCAGATAAATCTTCTCGGACTCTTCTATGGGCACAGTGATTATATCCGGGTCATTTTCCATGCTCTGCCGGGGCTGAACACTGCTGCAGAGATTTTCCTTTATCATCTGCTTGACCGACGAGACCTGCTTGGTTTCGTGAACAAAGTTGGGGTGCAGATCGTGCTTTTCATAAAGCATCACCGTCTGGTTATGCTTGGGGTCAAGTCCGCTGAGGCCGATCAAAGGCTCATCCTTTATATCATGGATGGAAATACTTTTTCTGCCCGCAAGAGGATGGTTCTTGTTGCAGCAGAATACGAAGCCGGACTCCTCAATATTAATATAGTCCATCCCCTCGATCTCCTCTCCTCCGCTGAGGGAAATAAGAACATCGAGCTCCTGATCAAACATCTTGCTGTCAAGGAAGGAATATCCTATATCGGGCATCTTAATCCGGACATGAGGGCACTCCTTTGTAAAAGCTCCAAGGAAGGGCAGAATGCAGCAGCGGGCGGTAAAGGTCAGGCCTATGTTTAGCCAATGGTCATTTTCGGAAGAATAGGCATCCTTAATGGCCTCCATCTCCGTACGCAGCTCCGCCACCATTTTTTCAATCTTCATGCATTTATCGTAAAAAACGATACCCGCTTCCGTGAGAGCAACGCCTGAAGTGGTGCGTCGGAAAAGCTCAATACCGAACTCCTGCTCCAGATCCTTCACCGTTCTGGAAACAGCAGGTCTGGAAACCAGCAGTTCATCCGCAGCCTTGGAAATGCTGCCGTATTTGCATACAGCCATCATATATTCAAGCTGGAAAAACTTCATATTTTCACCCGCCTAAACCCCGTAATTATAATATTATGATAATACATTTTTGTTACACCGTCAAACTTTATTTACAACCTTGTGCAATTTGAATACATCTTCATCACATTTTTCTACATAATAAACAGCGATTTTCTATTTCAAAATTCCCGATGACAGTTTATAATACTTTCGTATACTAATATGTGAAAGTGAAATTAAGGAGGCTGCTATGAAAATTTCTCTCATAACTTCCCAAAAGCGTTTTGAAAGCTATTCTGATCCCGCAATGGTTCCCGCTGATGCTGAGCTTTTCTTTATGCCCCTGGAGTACACCGAAGAAGAGGCTATGGCCAAGCTTGCGGATACTGAAATTCTGTTGGTGGACTCCGTCCTCCCTGTTACCGTAAAAATGATAGAGGCTATGCCCAAGCTCAAGATGATTCAGGCAGAGGGCGTTGCCTATAATAAAATCGATATTGAAGCTGCCAAGGCTGCCAGCGTTTTTGTCTGCAACAACAAGGCCGTAAATGCCGCACAGGTTGCTGAGCACAGCGTTATGCTCATACTCGCAGTTATGCACAGGCTCATCGAAGGTGACGCAGAGGTTCGTGCAGGCAGGCAGAACGAGGCAAAGCTCCGTTTCATAAATGACGGACTTGAAGATATCATCGGCAAGAAGATTGGTCTTGTTGGCTTCGGCGCCATAGGCAAGGAACTTGCCAAGCGTCTTCTCCCCTTCGGCTGCCAGCTTTTCTACTATGACCCCTTCCGCGCTTCCACCGAAGTTGAGCAGGAATACTCCATCACCTATCTGGAGAAGGAAGAGCTCCTTTCCAGCTGCGATGTTATCACTCTCCATGTTCCCGTAACCCCCAGCACCACCAACTTCATAAACAAGGAAACCCTTGCTATTATGAAGCCCAATGCAATAATCATCAACGCAGCCCGCGGTTTGGTTGTTGACACTCAGGCACTTGCTGATGCGATTATGGCAGAACAGATTTACGGTGCAGGTCTTGACACCATTGAGCCCGAACCCGTTCCCGCCGACTCTCCCGTTCTGATTATGCCCGAGCCCTATTGCAACAGAGTGGTCCTCTCCCCCCATGTTGCAGGAACAACCAAGTCTGTTTTCTTCTCTGCATACCGCAATTTCTGGGGCAATGTGAAGGCCGTTTCCAATGGCCAGCGCCCCATGAACATTGTAAACGAGCTTTAATCCAATACAATAACAAAAAAGGAAGTCCCCGAGAGGACTTCCTTTTTTCGCTTTAAAGATTAACAGGGCTTATCGGCTTATTCGTACTTGCCGTCATAGTTGGCAATGGCATCCTGCCAGATCTGGAGAATGTCAAATACCTCGGTGTAACCCTTGTCATAGAGATCCTGGAGCATTGCATCGCCGAAGGGCTTAACGCCGTCGCGCCATGCCTGCATAGCTTCGCCTTCGATGTAGCGGATGGGATTGCCGCTTGCAGCAACCATGTCGATCCAGCTCTGGTCAGAGGTGGTCCACCACTCGTAGCTCATCTCCCAGTACTCTTCGCTGTAGTTGAGCTCTTCCATGATGATGTTCTGGAGAGTGGGATCGAGGGACTGCCAGGTGTCATAGTTGATGCAGATAGCCTTAACGCCGGTGGATGCGCCGTTTTCGAACATGTAAACACTCTTAGCGGGAGCGAGGGCGCCGAAGATACCGATAACGTTCAGACCGTTGATCAGACCGTCAACAACACCGTTGGTGATGCAGGAATAATAATCGGGGGGGATCTGGAAAACGGGAGTTGCTCCTACACTGCCGAGGAACTGCATGAGCTGGGGATTGTCGCAAGCCAGCTTCATACCTGCAACGGTGTCAGGAGTGGAGATTTCAACATCCTCAGCAAATGCCATAGCAGTGCCCCAAACGCCAACGATGAAGATGGGGTGAATGTTTACGGCATGGAACTCAGCGAGCATGGTCTCGTTGTTGAGGATGACATCGTTCATAACGTCAGATGCCATGGGCAGGCTGGTGAAGCCAAGGAAGGGATAGGAAACGACCTGCTGGGTGTAGGGGAAAGCATCCTTGAAGTTGGAGAGGGTGACATCGGAGAAGTCAGCCAGACCGGCACCAAGGCCATCCATAGAGTCGTTAGCAGTCATAAGAGAGCTGGAGAAGTAGTTAAGGAAGGTTACCTTGCCGTCAGTGCGCTCGGTGATACGCT
>JAZNZR010000023.1:0-4732 GCA_045595025.1 Oscillospiraceae bacterium
CTTCGATAACTACGGTCTTCTGGTCTTTGGTGATCATAATAAATACATCCTTTCTTATTTTTCATACCCTGCAGCTAAGTATTGGGGCAGAAAGGGGCACCCAAAACTGAGCACGCGGGCACAAGCTCATATACTTTACCATATTAATTTCCTCTTGTAAAGAAGTTTTTGCAGTATTTTTGAGAATTATTCAAACTTTTTTGGCTGTTCGATTTCCTCGTTTCTGCACAGAGCTGCCTGCTCGGCAGCACAGGGTTTTGCACCTCGTAATGCTCCCGCCTTTAAAGCCTTCCCCATAAGGGGAAGGTGGCATTTGCGAAGCAAATGACGGATGAGGTGTTTTTCGCTGCGGTCAAGACCGTTCCCTACAAACGCTGCACCAATGATTTCTCCCGTAGGGGCGGATATTATCCGCCCGCGAAAGCTCCATAAAACCGTTGCAAAATTTCTGCATATGGAGTATACTTTTAGCGCGTATGAGCAAAACAATAGAATATTGGAGAAACTTTCAAAGGAGAAACCCCATGATGAAATTCAGAAAGATACTTTCACTCCTTCTGGCTGTGCTTATGCTTACTGCTGTACTCTGCGGCTGCGGAGACGGCAAGGACGCTCCTGCCCAGCCCGGCACTGAACCCGGTGCGGAAAGCCCCTCCGCAGCAAAAGAGCCTGTCTACGGCGGCGAAATCACCGTGGGCATAGCTCAGGACCTGGACGACAGTCTTGACCCCCACACTATGGCGGCGGCAGGAACCAGAGAAGTCCTGTTCAATGTATTTGAGGGCCTTGTTAAGCCCGATACTGACGGAAATCTGATCCCCGCTGTTGCAAGCGACTATGTCATTGGAGACAATGCAGACACCTTCACCTTTACCCTGCGCGAAGGCGTCAAGTTCCATGACGGAAGCGAAGTGACGGTCGGGGATGTTGTTTATTCCATCTCCCGTGTTGCGGGCTTCGATACCGGCGTTCCCCTTGTTTCCACCTTCTCCGCTGTGGAGAGTGTGGAGGCCATAGACGATAAAACCGTCGTGGTGAAAACCTATGAGCCCTATATCGAGTTTTTGGCTTTCCTCAACTGCGCCATTATCCCTGAGGGCAGCAACCCCGCCGAGGACGGTCTTATAGGAACAGGCCCCTTCAAGTTCGTCTCCCGCAAGGCTCAGGAAAACCTGATTCTTGAAAGATTTGATGACTACTGGGGCGAGAAGGCATATCTGGACAAGGTCACCTTCAAAATCATCGAAAACGGGGATACTCTGGTAATGAGCCTCAAGAGCGGCGCTGTTGATGTCTGCGCCCACCTTACCAGCACCCAGATAGGCGGTCTGGAGACCGACTTCAACATTCTGGAAGGCAGCATGAACCTTGTTCAGGCTCTCTTCCTCAATAATGCCTATGAGCCTCTGCAGGACATCCGTGTCCGTCAGGCACTCAACTATGCCGTTGACCGCCAGATGATTCTGGACTTCGTTTCCGACGGCAAGGGCTTCATCGTGGGCAGCAATATGTATCCCGCCTTCGCCAAGTATTATGAGGATCTCAGCGATTACTACGGCTATGACCCCCAGAAGGCAAAGAGTCTTCTGGCCGATGCGGGCTACCCCAACGGCTTTGATTTCGTTATAACCGTCCCCTCCAACTATCCCTTCCATGTGGATACCGCCCAGGTGGTGGCGGAGCAGCTGAAGGCTGTTGGCATCAACTGCACTATCGACACCGTTGAGTGGGGCACCTGGTATGACGAGGTTTACAAGGGACGCAACTATCAGGGCACTATTCTGGGCTTCGACGCCTCCGGCGCTATGACCGCCCAGAGCCTGCTGGCCCGCTATGAGAGTACCCACAGCAAGAATATGAGCAACTATGTCTCAGAGCGTTTTGATGAGACCTATAATGCTGCCCTCTATGCCACGAGCGAGGAGGAGCAGATCGCTCTCTATAAGCAGGCTCAGAGAATTCTTACCGAGGACGCCTCCAACGTATATCTTCAGGATCCCTGCGACTTTGTCGCGGTGCGTAAGGGACTTGAGGGCTATGTCTTCTACCCCATCTATGTTATGGACCTTGCCGGCGTTCATTTTGTTGAGTGAAAAGTGAAAAATGAAAAGTGAAGAGTTGCTGTATCGCTTCGCGATGATTTGAATAGGTCGGCAATGGCGACACCACAGCTATTCACTCTTCACTATTACCTATTACATGTTTTGCCGAAGGTAAAACTTTAGCCTGAGCAATATAATCAAAACCCGTTTCTGAGGACATATGCGTCGGCATTGCCGCGTTGTCGGCTTTTGAAGGGCGCTTAGCCCATCTGCAAGCCGACGTCTTGCACTGCAGTAGCATATGACCTCAGAAATCTGCGACTCCATGGGAGAGGATTTTTGTGTCAGGCAAAATTGAATGATGCAGGTGGGCTGACGCCCACCAAAGAATAAAATAAAGTCTGGCGCTAAAATCCGCCCCATGGAGCGGATTCGGATTATATTGCTTAGGCTAAGGAGGATGACTATGCGTTACATACTGAAAAAGGCAGGCGTGATGATAGTCACCCTCCTTATCATTTCTCTGCTGGCCTTTCTGGCCTTTGAGATAATCCCCGCCGACCCGGTGGACACCATATTGGGCACGGACTACACCGAGGAGCGTGCAGAGGCTCTTCGGGAGGAGCTGGGCCTGAATGTGCCCCTGTCCCAGCGCTATCTGAACTGGCTGAAGGGCTTTTTCACCGGGGATCTGGGCATAAGCTACGGCTACAGAATCTCCGTCAATGAGCTTCTGGAGGGCAAGGTTTTTGTAACGGCCTGCCTTTCCGCAATAGCCTTTGTGCTTGTTATAATAATTTCCATTCCCGTGGGCATCTTCCTTGCCCGCTTCAGAGGGGGCATAGTGGATCGATTTTTCTCTGTCCTCAACCAGATAACCATGTCTGTGCCGCCCTTTTTCATCGGTATACTCTTCACCAGCATTTTCGGCCTCGCCATGAAGCTTTTCATAGTTGGCGATTTCGTGGGTTTTGATGTAGACCCATCAAAATTTTTCGTGTATCTTTTCTTCGCCGCCCTTGCCATAGCTCTCCCCAAGAGCGCTATGACGGTGAAGCTGCTGCGCAGCAGCATTATAAACGAAATGGGCGAGGACTATGTCCGCACCGCCCGTGCCAGAGGCAACACAAGCTCCGGCATACTCTGGCGCCATGTACTTAGAAATTCCATGCTCCCCGTTATAACCTTCCTTGCCGTAACCTTGGCAGATATTGTTGCGGGCAGCATTATTATAGAGCAGGTTTTCACCATCCCCGGCATAGGCAGAATGCTCATTATGAGCATAGGCAACCGGGATTACCCCGTTGTGCTTTCCATCATTATGCTGATAAGCGCCCTGGTTCTCTTTGTGAACTTCCTTGCGGATGTGGTCTATCAGTACATAGACCCCCGCATCCGCCTGCAGTAGGGGCAATTGCTCCTCTCTCCCACCACACCGAAGCCTTCCCCTTGAGGGGAAGGTGGCATTTGCGAAGCAAATGACGGATGAGGTGTTGGTTCTGAGACAGAGAAAATGAAAACACTTCATCAGTCACCGCTTACGCGGCGATAGCTTCCCCTTGTAGGGAACGGTCTTGACCGCTCCGCAATGTTCAACCGTAAGGAGCGTAAAAATATGAAATCTCTCCGTGAACTTTATAAAATAGGCCGTGGCCCCTCCTCCTCCCATACTATGGGTCCGGACAGAGCCTGCCGCCTTTTCCTTGAGGAGAACCCCGAAGCGGACGGCTTCAAGGTTGTCCTCTTCGGCTCCCTTGCCCGCACCGGTCTTGGCCACTGCACGGACCGCGCCGTGCTGGATGTGCTGGGTGCAGAGCGCACCGAGCTTGTGTTTGATACCACTCCTCAGGACTTCGTCCACCCCAACACCATGGAGCTTTACGCCTATAAAGCCGGTGAGGAAGTGGCAAAAATGCGTGTTCTCAGTGTTGGCGGCGGCGCCATCGAGATTGAGGGCAGACCCAGCGTGGAGGGTGAGGATGTTTATCCCGAAAATTCCTTTGCCGAAATCGCAGGTTTTTGCCGCAGCAACGGCATACGCATCAGCGACTATGTGGAGCTTCGGGAAGGTCCCGAGATTTGGGACTATCTCCACAAGGTGTGGAATACTATGGTTGCCGCCATCAATCAGGGATTGAGAGAGACAGGCACCCTCCACGGCGGTCTGGGGGTTGAGCGCAAGGCTCAGCACCTTTTCAACAAGCGCCATATTGATGAATCCCACGCAACAAGGGAGGACAGAATGGTCTGCGCCTTTGCCTTTGCCGTGGCTGAGCATAATGCGGACGCGGGAGTTATCGCAACCGCCCCCACCTGCGGTGCCTGCGGCGTTGTTCCTGCGGCTCTGCGCTATATGCAGCTGGAAAAGGGCTTTTCTGATGAAGAGGTAGTCCGCGCCCTTGCCGTTGGCGGAATAATCGGCAATCTTGTGAAGGAAAATGCCTCCATCTCCGGTGCCGAATGCGGCTGTCAGGCGGAGATAGGCACAGCCTGCTCCATGTGCGCCGCTGCCCTTGCGGAGCTTCACGAGATGGGTATAGGTCAGATAGAATATGCCGCCGAGGTTGCTATGGAGCATCATCTGGGTCTTACCTGCGACCCCATTAAGGGTCTTGTGCAGATCCCCTGCATCGAACGCAACGCCGTTGCCGCCATCCGCGCAATAAATGCCCTGCGCCTTGCCAACTTCC
>JAZNZR010000024.1:0-17779 GCA_045595025.1 Oscillospiraceae bacterium
TCCTTCGTCTGCATGGCAGCAGGAAAGAAGCTGGCTGCACAGAAAACCGCAGGCGTTATCCGCACCATGCTGGGTAAGCGCGTCCCCGGCCACTTTGACGAGGAACAGTACGCAATGTGCTGGATAGTTGACTTCCCCATGTACGAGATGGGCGAAGAGAGCGGCGAGCTGGAGTTCTGCCACAACCCCTTCTCTATGCCCCAGGGCGGCATGCAGGCTCTCCTTGACGCCGAGGGCGACATCGAGAAGCTTCTTGCCATCAACGCAAACCAGTATGACCTTGTTATCAACGGCTATGAGTCCGCCTCCGGCGCTGTCCGCAACCACAGCCCCGAGATTATGATAAAGGCCTTCCAGATGGTAGGTCTTGGCGAAGAGGATGTTAAGGCCAAGTTCCCCGCAATGTACAACGCCTTCACCTACGGCGCTCCTCCCCACGCAGGCGCAGCTCCCGGCGTTGATCGCATCGTTATGCTCCTCACCGGCGAGGAGTCCATCCGCGAGGTTATCACCTTCCCCATGAACCAGAAGGCTCAGGACGTTATGATGGATGCTCCCTCCACCGTTGAACAGCGTCAGCTGGACGAGCTCCACATTGCTATCGTCAAAGAGGAAGAGTAATAATTTCCCAACATTTAAGAAACAAGAGGTGAGATGAAATGGTATCCCGTGTCCGTTCTCTGGGTCTTCAGGGTATAGGAGGCTATGAGGTAAGCTGCGAATGCTTCCTCTCCAACGGCCTGCCCGCCTTTGATATAGTCGGTCTCCCCGATGCTGCCGTCAAGGAAGCCCGGGAGCGTGTCCGCGCCGCCATCAAAACCGCAGGACTGGGTTTCCCCGTCAGCCGTCTCACCGTTAATCTGGCTCCCGCCGACACAAAAAAGGCGGGAACAGTATATGACCTGCCCATTATGCTGGGCATACTCCTCTGCAGCGGAGAGTTGAAGTCTCTGCCGGAGGACGCGGCTTTTATCGGTGAGCTGAGCCTCACCGGTGAAGTGCGGGGAGTTCACGGCGCTTTGCCCATGGCTCTCCACGCCGCCAAATGCGGCATAAAGGAGCTCTTTGTCCCCGCCGAGAACGCCTCCGAGGCGGCATTTGCCGAGGAAATAAAGGTCTATCCCCTCCGCAACGTGGCTCAGCTTCTCTCCCATCTCAGGGGCGAGGCTCTTATAGCCCCCGCCGAAAGCCCCAAAGTTTCCGACTATGCTCAGAGCGTACCCGATTTCGCCGATGTGAAAAGTCAGGAAAATGTTAAGCGGGCTTTGGAGGTTGCTGCAGCAGGAGGACACAACATACTTCTTGTGGGTCCTCCCGGCTCGGGAAAAAGCATGCTGGCCAAGCGGCTTCCCGGAATTTTGCCGGATATGAGCCGACAGGAGATGACGGAGGCCACGGAGGTTCACTCCGTTGCGGGAAACACAACTCCCGACCGCCCCATAGTCTCTCTGCGCCCCTTCCGCTCCCCCCACCACACCGTTTCCAATGTGGCGATGTCCGGCGGCGGAAGCAATCCCCGTCCCGGAGAGATAAGCCTTGCCCACACGGGCGTGCTGTTTCTGGACGAGCTTCCCGAGTTCTCCCGGGATACTCTGGAGGTGCTGCGCCAGCCCCTTGAGGACGGAAAAATAACCGTTTCCCGCGCCGCGGGAAGCTATTCCTTCCCCAGCCGCTTCATGCTTGTATGCGCAATGAACCCCTGCAAGTGCGGCTGGTACGGCCACAGCGGCGGGCGCTGCCGCTGCACGGAGTCTTCCCTTCGCCAATACCAGAGCCGTATTTCCGGTCCTCTGCTGGACCGCATAGACATCATTGTTGAAGTTCCCGCTCTGGACTTTGACTCTCTCCGCTCCCGCCCCAAGGGGGAGACAAGCGCCGAGATAAAAGCAAGGGTAAATGCCGCGCGTGCCATTCAAAGCCGCCGCTTTGGAGAAAAGGGAGCAAGCTGCAACGCTTATATGCAGCCCAAAGAGATGCGCCAGCACTGCGCTCTCAGCAGCGAATGCGAGGAGCTGATGCGGGGCGCTTTCGAAGCTCTCGGTCTCACCGCCAGAAGCTATGACCGCATTTTGCGCGTAGCCCGCACCATTGCCGACCTTGACGGAAGCGAGGAAATCCTTCCCCAGCATATAGCCGAGGCCGTGCAGTACCGCAGCTACACCCTCTATGACAGTAATTGAGGAGTTTATTGAATGAATGATATTATTTTGCTCAAGCAGGGCGAAATCGTCCTGAAAGGGCTTAACAGAAGAAATTTTGAACAGAAGCTTATAGCCAATGTGGTGCGCCGTCTTCGTGAATTCGGCTCTTTCAAGGTCTATGCTCTCCAGTCCACCATATATGTGGAGCCTCAGGAGGAAAACTGCGATATGGACGGAGCCTTCGAGGCTCTTCAGACGGTTTTCGGCGTTATCGCCATCACCCGTGCCGCAGCCTGCAAGAAGGACCCCGATGCCATTGCCGCCAAGGCCATTGAGTATCTTGCGGAGGATATGTCCGCCGCCCGCTCTTTCAAGGTTGAGTCCAAGCGCAGCGATAAGCGTTTCCCCCTCACCAGCATCGAGCTGAGCCAGCATGTGGGCGGTCTCCTCTCCGAGGCCTTCCCCGATACCGAGGTTGATGTCCGCTCCCCCGAGCCCACGGTCCAAGTTGAGGTTCGCGACCTTGCCGCCTATGTCCACTGCACCCCCCTGCCCGGCGCAGGCGGAATGCCCGTGGGCAGCAACGGAAGAGCCGTCACCCTCCTCTCCGGCGGCATAGACAGCCCCGTCAGCAGCTATATGATTGCCAAGCGCGGCGTTCATCTCATCCCCGTCCACTTCTTCTCCTTCCCCTATACCAGCGAGGCCGCAAAGGAAAAGGTTCTCACTCTTGCGGAAAAGCTCACCGCCTACTGCGGCAAACTTATGGTGGAGATAGTCCCCTTCACCCGTATTCAGGAGGAGATAAGGGATAAGTGCCCCGAGGAATATTTCACCATCATTATGCGCCGCTTTATGATGCGCATAGCTCAGCGCATAGCCGAGGATAACGGCTGCGGCGCTATCGTCACCGGTGAAAATCTGGGTCAGGTTGCAAGCCAGACCATGTCCGCAATGGCAGTCACCGAGGCGGTCACCGATCTGCCCGTGCTGCGTCCCCTCATCGGCTTTGACAAGGCGGAGATAGTCTCTCTCGCCCGTAAAATAGACACCTTTGAAACCAGCATCCTCCCCTATGAGGACTGCTGCACCGTCTTCACCCCCCGCCACCCCAAGCTTAAGCCCAGCATTGCGGAGTGCGAGGAGATCGAGAAAGCTCTTGATGTCGAAGAGCTCATCGAGGACGCAATAAAGAATATAGAAAGAATCAGGTTAGCATAAAAATGACAAACGGCAATTACCAGTATGAGCTGGTTGAAAAGCTCAGCTTTGTCCGCTATGGCGGCACGGAGCAGGAGCTTAAAGCGGCAAAGATAATTCTTGCCGAAATAAAAAAAATAGGCGGCAAGGCTGAACTTATGGACTTCAATGTTCCCGCCTTTGACATCCACCGCTGCTCCATGGCAGTGGCAGAGCCCTATGAAAAGCCCATCGCCTGCGCACCCTTCGGTCTGGGAGGTGACTTCCCCGAGGGAGTAGAGCTTCGCCCCTACTACGCCGCCCGAGGCGTGGAGGAGGACTATCTGGGAATGGAGAGCCTTGAGGGCTTCCTAGTAATGATCGATTCCCCCACCCCCGAGGCCTATAAGCTTATGATAGAGAAGCATGCTTCCGCCTTTGCGGTTATTCAGGGCAAGCACTATGATCCCCACGCAGCGGATAACCTCTATCTCCGTCCCCTGCGTCCCAAGTTCCTGAAGCACGGCAGACTCCCCGGCTTTGTTATCACCGCCGCCGATGCTGCGGATATCATCCGCTCCGGAGCCGAGCGCATCCGCATTGAAACGGAATTTACCGAGACTCGCCATACCTCCCGAAATGTTATCGCCTTCATACCCGGCACCGAGAGCGGCGGCGAGGAGGTTGTGGTTACCGCCCACTATGACAGCGTGCCTGTTGGCACGGGCAGCTGGGATAACGCCACCGGCAGCGCCACCATAATGTGGCTTTATAAGCACTTCCTTGAAAATCCTCCCCGCCGGGATATGCGCTTTATCTGGTGCGGCAGTGAGGAGCAGGGTCTTCTGGGTGCCCGCGCTTTTATAGAGCAGTATCCTGAGGAAGTTGAAAAGATCAAATTCTGCTTCAACTTTGATATGTGCGGCACCGTTCTGGGTGCCAATACCGTATTTGTCACCGGCAAGGAGGATCTGGTAAGCTATGCCCGCCAGTACTGCCGTGAAGTGGGCTTTTCTGCAGAGATAAGCAAAATTGTCCACTCCAGCGACAGCGCCCCCTTTGCGGATAAGGGAATCCCCGCCATCGGCATTTCCCGCCGCACCAGCACCGCCGAGATCCACACCGTCCATGACACCATGGCTCCCCTCTCCCCCGAATCTATGGCAATAACCGCAGACTTCGCCATCGGTTTTATGGAGAGAGTTATAAACTCTGTCATCCTGCCTGCCGGTCTTGGCATGCCCGATGACCTTATCGAGGTTTTGAACAAGAGATTCAGAGGATAAATCTATGAACGCTGAAATCATCTCCATCGGCACCGAGCTCCTGCTCGGCAACATAGTCAACACCAACACCCGTGATCTTGGCCTTATGCTGGCGGATCTGGGCATAAATGTTTTCTGGCACTCCACCGTGGGAGATAATCCTGCCCGGCTTAGGGAGAGCCTGCTTCTTGCCAAAAGCCGAGCCGACCTTATAATCACCACCGGCGGTCTTGGTCCCACCTGCGACGATCTCACAAGGCAGACCGTATGCGAAAGCTTTGGTGTGGAGATGTATTTCGACGAAAAGGTCAAGGCATCTCTTGAAGAGTTTTTCGCCGCCTGGGCTCCCAATATGCCCGATAATAACCTCTCCCAGTGCTGGCTGCCCGAAGGGTGCACCCCTTTTTACAACACCTGCGGCACAGCTCCCGGCTGCGGTTTTCAGGCAGAGGGCAAAACCGTGCTGATTTTGCCCGGTCCTCCCAAGGAAATGCGTGCCATGATGGCTCACGGCGGTCTTGACTACCTCCGCGCCGTCAGCGCCGAGCCCATCTTTTCCCATAATCTCCATATTTTCGGTATGGGTGAAAGCCATGTGGAGGAAATGCTCCGTGAGGAGATGACTGCTCTCCAAAATCCCACCCTTGCGCCCTACGCCAAGGAGGGAGAGGTGCGCCTGAGAGTAACCGCCAAGGCGGAAAGCGCCGAAAAGGCCGAGGAGATGATGGCGCCCATCATAGCCCTTTGCCGTGAAAAACTGGGGGACTTCATATACGGAGTGGATATCGACAGCCTTGAAAACACCGTGCTCCGGCTTCTTAAGGAAAGAGGGCTCACCTTTGCCGCGGCGGAGAGCTGCACCGGCGGGCTCATCGCCAAGCGCATCACCGACCTGCCCGGCTCCAGCGCCGTTTTCCGGGGCGGCTGCACCGTATATACCAATGATGCCAAGAATATTCTTCTGGGTGTTCCCTATGAGCTTATCGAGGAAAAGAGCGTCTATTCTCCCGAGGTGGCCATTGCCCTTGCGGAAAATATCCGCAAGACCCTGGGTGCCGACTTCGGAATCGGAGTTACCGGCATCGCGGGACCCGACGGAGACGGTGTCCATGATGTGGGCACGGTTTTTGTGGCTCTGGCCTCCCCCGATGGCAGCTTTGTGCGCCACCTGCATCTGGGAGCGCGCAGCGACCGGAGCCGAATTCGCACCCTCAGCGCAAATTATGCCTTCGATATGCTCCGCCGCGCCCTCACCGGGCTGGAAATTGAGGGATAAGCCTTGATTTTAGCGCAGGAGTCTGTATAATAATCTTGAAATTAAACCAACACTTTTTACACATATATTTAGGAGGAAGAAAAATGAAATACGAGATAGACATAGCCGGTCTTAAACGCCAACTTCCCATCTGCAAAGTAACCGACGATCTTTATATCGGCGCTTTCGTAATTTTCGGCGATGTTGAGCTCACCGTTCACTGCGCATCCGAGCTTCTGAAGCTGGCTCCCGACTATGACTACCTGATTGCCCCCGAGGCAAAAGCAATCCCCCTGCTCTATGAAATGGCTCGCCAGTCCGGCGCCGAAAAGTATTTCCTCGCCCGCAAGAAGGCAAAGGCTTATATGAGCGGCGTTCTGGAGGTTGAGGTTCAGTCCATCACCACCGCAGGCAAGCAGACCCTCGTAATGGATACCGAGGACGCCGAGATGATCAAGGGCAAGCGTATGCTCATCCTTGACGATGTTATCTCCACCGGTGAGAGCCTCCACGCTATGGAAGTTCTTGTGGAAAAATGCGGCGGCATCGTGGCCGGCAGAATGGCTATTCTCGCCGAGGGCGACGCAGCAAAGCGTGAGGATATCATCACCCTCGCTCCTCTTCCCCTTTTCAATGCCGACGGCAGCGTAAAATAAGAAAAAACATCCCTCTGTCCGAACGGGCGAGGGATGTTCCCGCCTTTAAAGCCTTCCCCTTGGGGTCGGGGCGTTAAGAAAACATGCCGGTGGCATGTTTTTAGCCACCGACCGGTGTGGCTATGCCGCGAGGAGGGAAGTTGGTTGGTGCGATAACTATATAATTCCCGCAGGCAAAAGACGGATGAGGTGTTTTTCGGAACGGTCAAGACCGTTCCCTACATAGCACCGCAGCAATTTAACGATTGTAGGGGCCGGACACCCGGCCGGCCCTCATTATTTCGTGCCACCAACCGTAGGGCGGTTGGGCTTTTCGCTTCGCGAAAACCTTCCATTCCTGCCTCGCTTCGCGAAGCTTGCTCCCGCCGATTTATTTCCCTCATCAGTCAGCTGACGCTGACAGCTTCCCCCAAGGGAAGCCTTTAAATACCGCACCGGTGCGCAGCAGCTACGCGCGAGGAGGGAACTAATTGTCAGCGCGCCTAAAGGCCCCCCCTGACGAGGGGGCTGTCTGCGAAGCAGACTGGGGGAGAGAAACCCTTGTCGCGACGTATCTCTCCCTCCGGCTTTTGCCTATGGCAAAACCCACCTCCCTCGTCAGAGGGAGGCATACAATCCCTCCGCCTCATATTCATTCGACACCTCCCTTTGCAAGGGGAATCCTTAAGCAACAAAAAACACCCGCACCGAAGTGCGGGTGTTTTTTCATCTTAAATTAGTCAACAACGTAAGGCAGGAGGGCCACCTGACGGGCTCTCTTAATGGCCTCAGTGAGCTGACGCTGATGCATAGCGCAGGTACCGGTTGCACGGCGGGGCAGAATCTTGCCGCGCTCGGACATGTAGCGGCGGAGCTTAGCAGTATCTTTGTAGTCGATAAAAGTGCTCTTATCGGCACAGAACTGGCAAACCTTTCTGCGCTTATGGGTCTTTGCATTGTTCTTATCAAAAGCCAAGGCTGTATCCTCCTTTAAGTATTTTGTTCGCAGCTATTTTTAGAAGGGGAGTTCCCCGTCGGTGTCGCTCAGGTCAGAAAAAGCGTTTGCGGAGGGAGCAGAGTCGAAGCTCTGGTATCCACCCTGATAGGGGCTGCTCTGATAACTGTCGCGAGAGCTGCTGCGAGGAGCGCTCTGATAGCCGTCTTCACGGCTGCGCTTGCTTTCACCGAAATAAACGTTCTCCGCAACAACTTCTGCTGTGCGGCGCTTGTTATTATCGCGGTCGGTCCAATCTCTGATCTGCAGGCGGCCGGAAACAACTGCCATGCTGCCCTTAGTGAAATACTTGGAAACGAATTCCGCGGTATTGCGCCATGCCACGATGTCAATAAAATCAGTCTGGCGCTCTGCTCCGTCGCGGCCGCCGAAATCACGGTCAACAGCCAGAGTGAAGCTGGCCACGGGAACCTGACTTCCGGTGTAGCGGAGCTCGGGGTCACGGACGAGGCGACCCATGAGAGTGATGTGGTTAAGCATAGTCTTTACTCCTTATTCGCAACGAAGAGTGATGAGACTGCGGATAACGCCATCGGTGATTCCGAGGACGCGGTCGAGCTCAGCGGGGAACTCGGGGCCGCTGGTGAACTTGACGAGAACATAGTAGCCTTCGGAAAGGTAGTTGATTTCGTAAGCCAGCTTGCGCTTACCCATCTCCTGCATTTCATCGATAGTACCGTTTGCTTCGACAAGAGCCTTGAACTTTTCTACGAGGGCTGCATACTCTTCCTCAGCCAGGTTGGGATTGAGGATGTACATGCACTCGTACTTAGCGGTAGTCTTTGCCATTTCAGCACCTCCTTCTGGACTAATGGCCTGCACTCATATACAGGCAAGGATTAGGCAACATCTGACCGTTGCCTTGCTTGCTCTTACACGGCAAGCCTTTATATTATACACTTTTTCGGCAGCTTGTCAAGGGAAAAGTCTTGATTTTTCAATGCTTTTTGCCATTTCCTTCCCTTGTGGAAGAGCGGAAAAATCCGCCCAATATATAGAGCCGCAGCCCTAAAAAATACTCCCTTTCGCTATTTACAAAAAGTTTTGCAGCATTTATAATACTTTCAGTTATCACTTTAGGATGTGACAAAATGAAAATATTTGCTCAGACAATGTCGGCTCTGCGCAAAGAGCGGGGCATCAGCCAGCGCAAAGCGGCAGCCGACCTTAAAATAAGTCAGGCTCTTCTCAGCCACTACGAAAACGATGCCCGCGAGCCGGGTCTGGATTTCGTCTGCCGAGCCTGCCGTTATTACGGAGTCAGCGCCGATTACCTTCTCGGCCTTTCCGCAGACAATACCCAATCCGCCTCTATGGAGGAATTCGAGAGCCTTGTTGATGAGCTTCGTGCCCTCAGCGAAAAGGCAGCCAACAAACTGGAGGAACTGAAGAAATGATCGCAAAAGACCATATCAGAAACTTTTCCATAATCGCTCATATTGACCACGGCAAGTCCACCCTTTCCGACCGCCTTATCGAGCACTGCAACGCGGTGCCCCAGCGCGAGATGGAAAACCAGATTCTGGACAATATGGAGCTGGAGCGCGAGCGCGGTATCACCATCAAGGCCCGCGCCGTCCGTCTGGACTATACCGCCGAAAACGGGGAGACCTATGCCCTCAACCTTATCGACACTCCGGGTCACGTTGACTTCAACTATGAGGTCAGCCGCTCTCTGGCCGCCTGCGAAGGCGCCGTGCTGGTTGTTGACGCCGCTCAGGGCGTTGAGGCTCAGACTCTTGCCAACACCTATCTGGCTCTCGACCACGATCTTGAGATACTCCCCGTTATCAATAAAATAGACCTGCCTGCCGCCGACCCCGCAAAGGTGAAGCAGGAGATTGAGGATATTATCGGTCTTGATTGCTCCGAAGCCCCCGAGATAAGCGCAAAGATGGGTCTTAACACCCGCTCCGTACTGGAGGATGTTGTTAAAAACGTCCCCGCCCCCTCCGGCGATGCCTCCTCCCCCCTCAAGGCTCTCATTTTCGACAGCCAGTATGATGCCTATGTGGGCGTTATCGTATATGTCTGTGTGAAGGAAGGCACTCTGGAGGTTGGTCAGGAGATAAAAATGATGGCCTCCGGCGCCACCTTCAAGGTTCTGGAATGCGGCTATCTCCGCCCCAAGGGAGTGGAAAACACCCGCTGCCTCCGCGCCGGCGAGGTTGGCTGCTTCACCGCCTCCATCAAGAATGTTAAGGACACCAGCGTGGGCGACACTGTCACCGATGCAGCAAATCCCGCTGCCGAGCCCCTGCCCGGTTACCGTCCCGCCCGCCCCATGGTCTACTGCGGTATCTACACCGAGGACGGCAGCCGCTTCGGCGACCTCCGTGAGGCTCTGGAAAAGCTCCAGCTCAACGATGCCTCTCTTGTTTTCGAGCCGGAAAGCTCCGTGGCTCTGGGCTTCGGCTACCGCTGCGGCTTCTTGGGTATGCTCCATATGGAGATCATTCAGGAGCGTCTCGAGCGCGAGTTCAATCTGGATCTCATCACCACCCTTCCCAGTGTTATTTATGAGATCCGGAAGTCCGACGGCAGCATAGTCCGCATAGATAACCCCCACGATTACCCCGACCCCACCGTTATCGAGGAGAGTCAGGAGCCCTTCGTGAAGGCCAGCATCATCTCTCCCCCCGATTACATAGGCAATATTATGCCCATGTGCCAGGATAGACGCGGTGAGTTTAAGGATATGCAGTATCTGGACAAGAATCTTGTGGAGATACATTATAATCTGCCCCTCAACGAGATAGTCTATGACTTTTTCGACACCCTCAAGGCACGCACCAAGGGCTACGCCAGCCTTGACTATGAGTTCCTCGAGTACCGCCCCAGCGACCTTGTTAAGGTTGATATCCTCCTCAACGGTGAGCAGGTGGACGCTCTCAGCTTCATAGTCCACAGGGAGAAGGCCTACGGACGCGCCAGAAGAATCTGCGAAAAGCTCAAGGAGAATATTCCCCGCCAGCTCTTCGAGGTTCCTGTTCAGGCGGCTATCGGCGGCAAGATTATCGCCCGCGAAACCGTTAAGGCCGTCCGCAAGGACGTTCTCGCCAAGTGCTACGGCGGCGACATCACCCGCAAGAAGAAGCTTCTTGAAAAGCAGAAGGAAGGCAAAAAGCGTATGCGCTCTCTGGGCACAGTTCAGATGCCCACCGAGGCCTTCATGGCTGTCCTCAAGCTGGACGACGAAGATTGATTATATTTATAGGGACGAGGTCGGCAAGACCCCGTCCCTATTTTTTATCTCCCGCCTGTACCGCGCCATAAAAGCCTTCCCCTTGGGGAAGGTGGCATTTGCGAAGCAAATGACGGATGAGGTGTTTGAAGGCTCCCTTGTGTAAAGGGAGCTGTCAGCGAAGCTGACTGAGGGATTGTCTTTTCGTATTGTCTCCGACGGCCATATTCTTTTTGTGCCAGCAAAAAGAATATGGAAAGAAAAACAGGGCAAAGAGGGGATTCAAAACCCCTCTTTGGAAACTCCCCAAGTTCCGGTAGTAGATAAAACATTGTGCCACATAATGAGAGACTAAGTCTTAGTGTGCTTACCTCGACTTCCGCTCAGGACGCTGCTGCATAGAGCTGCCTGTTCGGCAGCACCAAGAGTGTACCTCGTAATGTTATCCCGCACACCCCGCCGCAAACTAACGCTCGTAGGGGCCGGACACTGGCCGGCCCGTTTGTGCCGTCAAATCCTCCCCATCCCACACAAAACATTTATTTACCCCCTTTTCAAATCCCTTTCTTTGGAGTATAATACAGCAAATGTATCTATATCGCGCACAAGTTTCTTTCCCACGCGAACAAGGAGGGTTTTCATTATGAAGTATCTGCTTTTTATAGGTGACGGCATTGCCGATAACCCCGTTCCCGAATTGGGTAGCAAGACCCCCATCGAGTATGCCGCCACACCCACCATCGACGCTCTTGCAGCTAAGGGCGTTCTGGGCAGTGTTAAAAACTGTCCCGACAGCCTCCCTGCAGGCAGCGACACCGCCATTTTGTCCATTTTCGGCTGCGACCCTCTCAAATACTACACCGGCCGCGCTCCTCTTGAGGCTGCCGCCACGGGTATTAAACTGAAAAGCGGCGACATTGCCTACCGCTGCAATATGGTTTGTTATGAGGACGGAGATATGCCCTTTGAGGAAAAGCGTATTCTTTCCCATTCTGCAGGCAGCATAGAGGGCGATGTTTCCGATGCCATTATCGCCCAGCTTTTTGCCGATGCTGACTTCGCCGCCGCCGCCAAGAAAGCTGGTATGTCCGTTTACCCCGCCTCTTCCTTCCGCCACATAGCCGTGCAAAGCGGAGCAGATGCCGCGGGAATGAAGCTCATCCCGCCCCATGACCATCTGGGCGAGGTAATAGGTTCTCTGCTGCCCTCCGGCAGCGCCAATGCCGAAGTCCTCCTCTCTCTTATGAAGCTGGCTCACGAAAAGCTTGATTGCCTCCCCTTAAACCAGACCCGCCGCGCTGAGGGCAAAATGCCCGCCAACGGAATTTGGTTCTGGGCGGAGGGCACAGCCGTGGAGCTCCCCTCCTTCCCCGATAAATTCGGAAAAACGGGCGGCGTTGTCTCTGCCGTTCCTCTCTGCCACGGCATAGCGGCTCTGGCGGGACTGGAGCGCGTGTTTGTGGAAGGTGCCACCGGTGAGCTGGAGACCAACTATGAGGGCAAGGTTGCCGCGGTTATCGAAACTCTTGAAAAATACGATTTTGCCGCATTACACGTGGAAGCCCCCGACGAATGCACCCATAACGGAGACACTCCCGGCAAAATAAAGGCCATAGAGAATCTGGACTCCCGCTGTATGGCTCCTTTGACAAAGGCCTTCGATGAGCGGGGCTGGGATTACCGCATTCTCTTCCTCTCCGACCATAAAACCCTCACCGCCACCCGCGGACACGACGGAGAGCCGGTGCCCTTCCTGCTATATGATTCCACGGTGGATACCCGTCTGGGTCTGCCCTATTCTGAGAAAAACGGTGCCTTGGGGGCAAGTTACCCCGCCGGTGCCGAAAGCTGCATGAAGCTTCTTTTTGGACTATGAACGAGATTTTTGAAAAAGCCTATGCAAAAGTGAATATATCTCTGGATGTTCTGGGTCTGCTCCCCAACGGCTACCACGAAATGCGCATGGTAATGCAGTCCGTGAGCCTTTGCGACGATATTTTTATCTCATTGAACGGCACCGGACTTATCCGCTGCCAAAGCGATGCCGCCTTCCTACCCAATGACGAGGGCAACATTGCCGTCCGTGCTGCCAGGAAATTTTTTACAGCCGCGGGGATGGACAGCACCGGCGCAGATATACGCATCATAAAACGCATCCCCACCTGCGCGGGTATGGGCGGCGGCTCCAGTGACGGCGCGGCGGTGCTGAGGGGCCTCAACCGCCTTTGCGGAAACAGATTTTCCCGCGCCGAGCTTGAAGCTCTCGCCGCCCAAGTGGGCAGCGATATCCCCTTCTGCGTAGCGGGAGGCACTCAGCTTGCCACCGGCACGGGCACCACTCTGGAGGATCTTCCCTCTCTGCCCGACTGCTTCTTCGTTATCTGCAAGCCCTCCTTTGCCATTCGGACTCCGGAGCTTTTCGCAAAGATAGACTCCCGCCGAAGCCGCCTTCATCCCGATACCGCCGGAATTATATCCGCACTTGCCGCGGGAAAGGCGGAGGCTGTGGCCTGCCGCATGTATAATGTGTTCGAGGATGTGCTGCCCCGCTCCTGCGGAGATATTGCCCTTCTCAAAAGCCGCCTTCTGGACTTTGGCGCTCTTGGCAGCGTTATGACGGGCACAGGCAGCGCCCTTTTCGGAATTTTTGACAGCGAGATTGATGCTGAAAGGGCATTTCAACAGCTGAAAAAGGAATGCCCCGAATGTTATCTGGCAAAACCTGTGGGAAAAATATTGGATTAAGTGTTTCAAAAGCCCCCTCAACTGAGGGGGCTTTTAATTTGCCATCGCGCCTTTAAAGCCTTCCCCTTGGGGAAGGTGGCATTTGCGTAGCAAATGACGGATGAGGTGTTTTTGCGGACCGGTCAAGACCGTTCCCTACATGGCACCGCAGCAAAACAATGGTTGTAGGGGCCGGACACTGGCCGGCCCTCACTCGAAGGGCATCCGGCCGTTAAGAAAATATATCCTTGAAGAACAATTTTTGCCCGGATTTTCTTGACAAAGCCCGCCTGCGCGAGTAAAATTTATCCCATCGATTTAGTGATTTAAACTGTTCGTCCGAAAGGAGCAATATAAATGAAAAACGAATATCTCAAAAGAGTTATTGCCGAGGTTGAAGCCCGCAACGAGGGTGAAAAGGAGTTTTTCCAGACCATTCACGAGGTTCTGGAGTCTCTGGAGCCTGTCGTCGACCAGCACCCCGAGTATGAAAAGCTGGGTCTCATCGAGCGCCTCACCGAGCCCGAGCGTATGATAAAGTTCCGCGTACCCTGGACCGACGATGAAGGCAAAGTTCATGTTAACCGCGGCTTCCGCGTTCAGTTCAACTCCGCAATCGGCCCCTACAAAGGCGGTCTCCGTTTCCACCCCAGCGTAAAGGAAGGTACCATCAAGTTCCTTGGCTTTGAGCAGATTTTCAAAAACTCCCTCACCGGTCTGCCCATCGGCGGCGGCAAGGGCGGCAGCGACTTTGACCCCAAGGGCAAAAGCGATGCCGAGGTTATGCGCTTCTGCCAGAGCTACATGACCGAGCTTTATAAGTATGTTGGTCAGGATGTGGATATTCCCGCAGGCGACATCGGCGTAGGTGCCCGTGAGGTAGGCTATCTCTTCGGCCAGTTCAAGCGCATCACCGGTGCTTATGAGGGCGGCGTTATCACCGGCAAGGGCATCCCCTACGGCGGCTCTCTCGCCCGCACCGAGGCCACCGGCTTCGGCGTGTGCTATTTCACCGACGCTATGCTCCGCGACAACGGCAAGAGCTTTGAGGGCAAAACCGTTGTCATCTCCGGCAGCGGCAATGTTGCCACCTATGCCTGCGTAAAGGCCACCGAGCTGGGCGCCAAGGTTGTTGCTCTCAGCGACTCCAACGGCTATATCCACGATCCCGAGGGCATTGATATCGAGGCCATCAAGGAGATAAAGCAGGTTCGCCGCGCCCGCATCAAGGAATACATCGCCGACCACCCCAATGCAACTTACACCGAGGGCTGCAAGGGCATCTGGACCATCCCCTGCGACATTGCAATCCCCTGCGCCACCCAGAACGAGCTGGATATCGAAAGCGCCAAGGCTCTCGTATCCAACGGCTGCTTCGCCGTCAGCGAGGGCGCAAATATGCCTTGCACCAACGAGGCTGTTGCATACCTGCAGAGCAGTGGTCTGCTCTTTGCACCCGCCAAGGCAGCCAATGCAGGCGGCGTTGCCACCTCCGCTCTGGAAATGAGCCAGAACTCTATGCGCTACAGCTGGAGCTTCGAGGAAGTGGATGCAAAGCTCAAGGGCATTATGGAAAACATCTATAAAAATGCCTCTTGCGCCGCCGCCGGATACGGTATGCCCGGCAATCTGGTTGCCGGCGGCAATATTGCAGGCTTCCTGAAGGTTGCCAACGCAATGATAGCTCAGGGCATTGTATAAATCTTAAAAATAAAAAGCTCCCGCAGAGGATCTTCTCTGCGGGAGCTTTTTATTATGCACTTTGATTATCAGTCGTTTACAACATGAACATTGACATGGGGATAGCTCATCTTTACGCCGTTGCGGGCAAAAGACTCCCGAACGCGCTCATTGAGACCGAAGTAAACATCCCAGTAATCGGCATTATCGCACCATACGCGGACGATATACTCAACGGTGCTCTCTTTGTATGCGCCGATAACAACAAAGGGAGGCTGGAAATCGGAAATGCGGCTGTCCTCAGCGATGGCTTCAAGGATTGCTGCCTTTACGGACTCGGTGGAGCTTTCATAGGAAGCGTTAAAGGTGAAGTCCACGCGGCGGAGGGGGTTGCGGCTGTAGTTAACGATGCTGGCAGCGGTGACATCGCCGTTGGGGATGGAAACAACGCGGTTATCCAAAGTATCGATAACGGTGTAGAAAAGGCCTACGCTCTTTACAGTACCCAGATTTGCACCTACTTCAATAAGGTCGCCCTGAACAAAGGGACGGGTGAGAAGCAGAGTGATGCCGCTGAAAAGGTTGCTCATAACATTCTGCACAGCAAGGCTGAGAGCCAGACCGGCAATGGAGAGCACAGCCACGAGAGAGGCGGTGTCAATGCCCAGAGAACCGGCAACGATGATAATGGCGAGAGCCCAGAGAACTATCTTGAGAGCGGTTTTGATAAAGCCCTTGAGAGTTCCCTCCAGCTTTTTGCTCTTGTCAAGAAGCTTGCCCACAACAGTGCTGATAACCTTGATGGCAATAAGGCAAATAATGAAAATAACGATGGCGCTTATGATGTTGCTTGCTCCGGTAAGACCGATGTCTGCCAGAAATTCAGTGATAAATCCCATTTTTGTTCCTCCTGAATATTTGATTTTACTCCATCATTATATCACCTGTGTTCTCCAATGCAATAAAATATTGTTCCCCTTTCCAAAAAACACCGAAGATGTTCAAATATATTTTTGCCTTTGTTCATTTTTCTGTCATATCTGGGCTGTATTATAGCCTCATCAAACAAAAGGAGCAAAACTATGACCCCTTTTAACGATAATTTTGAAAATAAGGAAAACAGCAAAACAAACTTCACCGGCGAATTTGCCGCAGGCAACGACGGCGAATACCATTATATAAGACCCGAAGCCACACGCAGAGCCTATTCCGATGCAAGTTTTATCCCCACGGAAAGCGCCGGAGCCGTGCCCCAGAACTATCACTGTCATGAACACAGCTCCGGGAAAAAAAAGCGTGAGCGCAAAGCCCGGCGCGGCATGCCCGCCCTTGGAGTGATCGCCCTCTGCCTTGTCTGTGCCATTTTGGGCGGTGTCGGCGGCGGAGCCCTCGTTGGCGGCTATTTCGCCCAGCATATTGAAGACTATCTCCCCGCTGACTTAAGCGCCCCCCCGCAGGGCGGCGCTCTTACCATTCCTCCCGCAGAAACCCTCCCCTCCCAGAGCGGCAACGCAGTTTCCTCCGAGGATGGCGCCCTTCCTTTGAAGGAGCTGTACGCGCTGGCCTGCCGTCAGGTGGTTGCGGTTACCACGGAGATTACCTATAAAAACTTCTTCGGCTACACCACCTCCTCCGCGGTTTCCGGCTCGGGCTTTATAATCAGCCCCGACGGATATATTCTCACAAACTTCCATGTTATCGAGGAGGCCGCAAGAGGCGGCTATGAGATAAGCGTCCTCACCCATGAGGGCAGCGAGTATATTGCCTCCATCGTGGGCTATGAAGCCGATAACGATGTAGCTGTTTTGAAGATAGACGCGGAAAATCTCTCCGCCGTCAGCCTTGGAAACAGCGATAATATGTTTGTTGGTGACAGTGTCTATGCAGTGGGCAATCCCCTCGGCGAGCTTGAATACACCATGACCGGCGGAATGGTCTCTGCTCTGGACAGAGATATCAGCACCTATGACTCCGCCTCCGGCGGCTATACCACCATAAATATGTTCCAGTTTGACGCTGCTGTTAACTCCGGCAACTCCGGCGGCCCTGTCTATAACAAAAGCGGTCAGGTAATCGGCATCGTCACCGCCAAATATTCCAACACCGGTGTTGAAGGTCTGGGCTTTGCCGTGCCTATCAACGATGCGGTGAAAATTGCCGAGGACATTATAAGCAAGGGCTATGTCAGCGGCAAGGCCTATCTGGGTATTCAGGCGGATACCCTCCCCGCCTCCGTGAGCCAGTATTATAACCTCCCCGCCGGCGCATATGTTGTGGAGGTTGTCCCCGGCTCCTGCGCCGACAAGGCAGGTCTGGAGGCAGGCGACATCATAACCGCCATTGACGGAAAGACCATACGCAGCAGCGAGGATCTTCTCTCCGTTAAAAAGGACTACCGGGCGGGAGACGAGGCCATATTGACCGTATCCCGTTCCGACGGAGATGTTCAGCTCAAGGTCATCTTTGATGAGGAGATACCCGAACGCTGATAAATCCCCTCCCCCCAATTTGATATATCCTCTCTTTCTTATCTTTCTTATCTCTCTTTTCACCCCATTTCAGCGCGAAGATGCCGCAGGCTTGCCTGCGGCATCTTTGTTTTTGCGCTCCCTACATATCACCGCCGTAAAACAATGAATGTAGGGGCCGGACACCCGGCCGGCCCGTATACACCGCACCCTCGTAGGGCGGTTGGGCTTTT
>JAZNZR010000025.1:0-13774 GCA_045595025.1 Oscillospiraceae bacterium
TCGCCCTTTTTGTAGGTAATGCGGTAGTGAACGTTCCTTTCTTTATCGTTATAATCATACATGAGGGTTCTTGCAACGTGGCGTTTTGTGTAGGAGTCTTTGATGAGATCCTTTTCTTCATAGGTCAGATATTTATAGGCATCGCCGGTCAAGATCTCTCCGTCCTTGGCAAGCATAAAGATGGGGACTGTCTTATAGCCGTCCTTCTTATTGGCGTATATGTAAGATGAAACGACAACGTAATCGCCGATCTTGGCTCTGCCCCAATACCAATCGTTCATAAGCAGGATCATCAGCTTGTTGCCGAAATTGTGATCGTGATAACCCGTGCCGCCAAGCTCGATGCGTTCGTCCTTCATTTTAAGCGTTCCGTTGATTCTTCCCTCGGGAACCGACGGAAGCCAAGCAAAATAATCCTTTTTGCCGAAATAGATATGACCCGACTCGGGACGCCAGGAAGGAACGCTTGCATCCAGAGTCAGATTGCACTCCGCATCTCCGTTCCTGAAACAGATATCGTAGTGGGAGAGATTTCCTTTGACATAGCACTCTCCTATTCTGACATCACAGCTATCCTTGGAGAAAGAATAGTCATCAGACCAAAGCTCCGTCCTCAGCTCCTTGCCATTCGGGTTGATATAGTTAAGGGACACAAAGGGCTTGAAGCTCTTTGCAAAAGACGTAACATGCTTTGTATAAAAAACAATAACAAGGCTTGATCCATCGGGATATTTGGAATCAAAATACCACCATTCGTAGCTTCCGGATTTAGGCTCGGTACGCAGTCCGTCCTCGAAAATTTGCACCTTGTCGGTCAGACCCAGCTCTTGGGGTTTTAATAATCTTACATCACTCATAAATAACTCCTACCTATGTTCGTGCAGTAATTTTATGATATATCTTTTATGCCAACTTTTCAAGCACCTTCCCCCACGCAAAAAAGAGACAGCCTTTCGGATGTCTCTTTTTGCGCGCTTATTACATATTCGCCTGCTCCCACTGCTGCCTCGCCGGCATAGCCGTCGAGCTTACGCTAAAAACAGCCCACCGGCGCATAAGGGAACCCATCGAAAGCCCAGCAACGCGGGTTTCGATGGGATAAGGAAGAACGACTGCGGGCGGCGCAGTTTTTGCCGCGAGGCAGAAACGGAGCGCTAAGCTGTTGTTCTGACGCAGCTGCAGGGATCCGACCCCCCCGCCGCTGAGGGGGCGGCGCTTTTCAAGCCCCTTCCCCCACGCAAAAAAGAGACAGCCTTTCGGATGTCTCTTTTTGGTGGGGGAAGGTGGATTCGAACCACCGAAGTCGTCGACAACAGATTTACAGTCTGCCCCCTTTGGCCACTCGGGAATTCCCCCATATTCAATTATGCT
This sequence comes from Oscillospiraceae bacterium, assembly GCA_045595025.1. Lineage (GTDB taxonomy): Bacteria > Bacillota > Clostridia > Oscillospirales > Oscillospiraceae > SIG459. Next base: position 1,372 of record JAZNZR010000025.1, read on the forward strand.
GTGGAGCTGGTAGACGGACTCGAACCCCCGACCTGCTGATTACAAATCAGCTGCTCTACCAACTGAGCTATACCAGCAAGCTATCCAGCTCGCCTATAATAACAAATTCCACTGGCTTTGTCAACAACTTTTTTATTATTTTTTGTGCTTTTTGCAAAAATGCATCCCGTTCTTCAAGAGCTATTGTAATAAGAACTTAATTTTGTTAAATTATATTCACAGATATTAATGAGGAGGCTTTAACATGGGACTTTTCAAAAAACATATCCCCCCACAGGGAATCATCCAGCGAGAGTTCGAGTGCAAGCGCGGTGAGCTCACCATCCGCGGCACCGAATACAGACCCGCAGGAGAAGACCTGCCCGTAGCTATCTGCAGCCACGGCTTTTTGGTCAACAGAAAATCAGTCCGTCAATATGCCATAGCTCTTGCCACCATGGGCTATGCCGCCTACTGCTACGATTTTTGCGGCGGAAGCCTTTTTGGCGGAAAAAGCGAGGGTGCCACCACCGCTATGAGTGTTCTCACGGAAGTCAGCGACCTTGAAGCTGTTATCCAATACGCTCAGTCCCTTCCCGGTAACGGCAAAAAGCTCCTTCTTATGGGCGCAAGTCAGGGAGGCTTTGTCTCCGCTCTCACCGCCGCCAAGCATCCCGGACTTGTGGATAAGCTCGCTCTTTTCTATCCCGCCCTCTGCATCCCCGATGACGCAAGAGCAGGCAAAATGATGTTTGCCAAATTCGACCCCGAGAATATCCCCGAAATAGTGAAATGCGGCCCTATGAAGCTGGGACGGTGCTATGTTGCCGATGTTATCGCCCTTGACCCCTTCACGGAGATAAGCCCCTATTCCGGTCCCGTTATGATAATCCACGGCACAAAAGACTCCATCGTAAACGTTGACTATGCCCGCCGGGCAGAAAAATGCTATGCCAACGCTAAGCTTCATATTATTGAGAAGGCCCGCCACGGTTTCCGGGGCAAGATCGACCTTCTCGCACTTGATTATCTTTCCGAGTTTGCCCGGCGCTGATAGCAAAGGAGGTGCCCAAAGTGCTTAAAAACCTTATGGGCGACAAAAGTTTATACAGGCGGCTTATAAGCCTTGCTCTCCCCATGATGATCCAAAACGGCATTACAAACTTTGTCAATATGCTGGACAACATCATGATAGGCGCTGTTGGCACCGCGGAGATGACGGGCGTTGCCGTTGCAAACCAGCTTTTCTTCGTCTTTAACCTCTGCATCTTCGGTGCATTGGCCGGAGCCGGCATCTTCGGCGCCCAGTACTTCGGAAGCGGTGACTATCAGGGTGTGCGCCATTGCTTCCGCTTCAAGCTTTGGTTTTGCGGAATATTTGCCGCGCTGGGTCTCATCGTATTCTCTGTATGGGGCGACAGCCTTCTGGGACTTTATATGCAGGGCGACGCAGGCATAACGGATCCCGCCGCCACCATGGAAGCCGCAAGAACCTATCTTCTTATAATGCTTATCGGTATCGTCCCCTTCACCCTTGTTCAGTGCTATTCGGGAACTCTCCGCGAAGGTGCAAAGCCCACGCTGCCTATGCTGGCCGGTATTGCTGCGGTATGTGTGAACCTTGTTCTTAACTATATCCTCATTTTCGGCAAGCTGGGTGCTCCCGCCCTCGGTGTAAGCGGCGCTGCCATTGCCACCGTTGTCTCCCGCTTTGTTGAGCTGGCCATCGTACTGCTTTACACCCATCTCGAGCCCGTAAATTATCCCTTTATGACCGGTCTTTACCGAAAGATGCACCTGCCCCCGAAGCTGGTGGGAGAGCTTTTCAAAAAGGGTCTTCCCCTTCTTGTCAACGAGTTTTTCTGGGCTTCCGGTATGGCCTTCATCAGCCAGTGCTATTCTCTCCGCGGGTTGGACAGCGTTGCCGCCTTTAATATCTCCCAGACTTTCTGGAATGTTTTCTCCATCGCCTTTATGGCCGTTGGTATGGCAAACGGAATAATAATGGGACAAATCCTCGGCGCAGGAAGGCTGAAGGAAGCCAAAGCCTCCGCTTATAGAATGATGGCATTTTCCTTCCTCATTGCCGCAGTTACAGCGATTATTTTCTATGTATGCGCTTTCTTTATCCCCGAAGCCTATAACGCGGAAAGCGAAATAAAGCTTCTCGCCACCAAACTCATGTGCATAAGCGCCCTGCTTATGCCCCTGGAAGCCATTTGCCACTCCAGCTATTTCATCCTCCGCTCCGGAGGAAAGATGCTGGTAACCTTCCTTTTCGACTCCGTTTATATGTGGTGCATAAACGTGCTTCTGGCCTTCATTTTAAGCCGCTTTACCTCCATGGGCTTCGTTTCCCTCTTTACCCTTGTGCAGATAAGCACCGTGCTCAAATGCGGCATTGGCGTTTACCTTGTCAAAAAAGGCTTCTGGGTCAGGAATATCGTTTCCGCCGAATAACAAACCTTCCCCGTGCCGCCCTTATAGGATGGCACGGGTTTTTGCACAATATATAGATATTTTTATTTTTCTATAACAATATACTTGAAATTTTTCTCAAAAGTGATATCTTGAAAGGGTATTGAAAAATACCATAAAGAAAAGAGAGGAGACAAAAAATGTTTGAGAAAGTTTTCAAACTGAAGGCCAATGGCACCACCGTGAAGACCGAAATCCTTGCCGGTCTGACCACCTTTATGACCATGGCCTACATCATCGCTCTGAACCCCAACCTGCTCACCAACTTTGACGGTGGCTCCCCCCTGTGGAACGGCGTGTTCCTTGCAACCTGCATCGCTTCCGCAGTCGGCATGTTCGCAATGGCTTTCCTTGCCAACAAACCCTTCGCCATGGCTCCCGGTATGGGTCTCAACAGCTTCTTCGCCGTTGTTGTTGCCAACATCGTAGGCATCACCGGCATGAGCTATGTGGCCTCCTTCCAGACTGCTCTCATCATCATCCTTGCTGAAGGCATTATCTTCATCGTTCTCTCCGTGCTGAATGTCCGCGAGAAGATCGTTGAAGCTATTCCCCTCGGCGTTCGCCTTGGTATCTCCCCCGCCATCGGCCTTATGCTTATGAATATCGGCCTTGGCTCCAACGTCGGCATCTACGCAGAAGGCAACGGCTTTACCACTCCCTTCTATGTAATGCGCGACTTCTTCGGCGCTCTCACTCCCAGCGTTATCAAGGGCAGCATGGGTGACACCGGCTACGCCACCATGATCCTCACCGTTGTTACCATGTTCATCGGCCTGTTTGCCATCATCATCCTTGCCAAGAAGGGCGTTAAGGGTGCTGTTCTCTTCGGTATGCTCCTGTCCTCCGTCATCTACTGGGCAGGTCAGGCAATCTTCCTGCACACCAATCCCTTTGCCTCCCTTGCAACCGCTTCCTTCGTTCCTCCCTTCGCAGATATGGCAGCTACCACCCTGTTCAAGTTTAACTTTGCAGGTATCGTTCAGGTTGGCTGGTTCACCATCATCACCCTCATCATCACCTTCTGCATCATCGATATGTTCGACACCATCGGCACCCTCGTTGGCACCGCAAGCCGCGCCAACATGCTGGATAAGGATGGAAATATGCCCCAGATGAAGGAAGCTCTCCTTTCCGACGCTGTCGGTACCGTTGTTGGCGCCTGCACCGGCACCTCCACCGTTACCACCTTCGTTGAGTCCGCTTCCGGCGTTGAGGCAGGCGGCCGCACCGGTCTCACCGCTCTCACCACCGGCATCATCTTCCTGGCCTGCATCTTCATTGCTCCCATCGCCGCCATCATCCCCGCAGCCGCAACCTCCGCAGCTCTCATCTATGTTGGTATTCTGATGCTCATGGGTCTCAAGAACATCAACTTCGAGGATATGGATCAGGTTGTTCCCGTTGGCATCATGCTCATCGGTATGCCCGTTTCCGGCTCCATCGGTCACGCAATCGGCCTCGGCCTCATCGCTTACACCTTCATCAAGGTTCTCAGCGGCAAGTTCAAGGAAGTTTCCATTCTCACTTACATCATCTCTCTCATCTTCCTGCTGAAGTTCTTCGTTGTTGCATAAATCCAATTCGTTCCCATGCCGCGTCTGCCCTTTGGCAGACGCGGTTTTTTTACGCGTAAGACTCTCCTCGACATCCAAGGCAAAACACCACTCAGCACATTAAAATCATATAGGCGCAAAAATACCGGAGCCAGTTGGCTCCGGTATTTCGCTTTATTTATTCAATTTTCAAAACGCCTCTTATTCGCCCTTATTCTTCTTTTTTGCGGGGCGGAGGAGGAACACAGCGCTGGTGCAGAAGCCTGCAAATCCCAGACCGCACAGTATTCCGAATGTGAGCATCCTGTCGTTATCTCCGGTCTTGGGGATATCCACATGGGTGTTGGTCACGGTGAAGTTGTAGTTGCCGTCGTCCAGAACATACTTGGTGTAGCCGCTGGGTACGGAGGGCTCGTCAACAGTCCAGACGAACTCATCGGTGAGATCCTTCCATTCGTGATACCAGTTATCCTTCTCGCTGAGGGTAACGGTTTCATACTCTTTGCCGTCACGGTAGAGAACAAGCTTCACGGAATCGGGATGGTCAACTCCTGCGCCGTACCAAAGCTTCTTGACGCTGATGTCGATTTCCTTGAAGTTCTTGGTGTTGGTGATGGTGAAGTCGGTGCCGGAGTTGGTGACATTCTTGGTGTAACCCTCGGGAACTTCCTTCTCGTCAACGGACCATGTGTATTCATCGGTGAGTCCGTCCCATGTGTGAGTCCAGCCGTTTTTCGCGCTGAGCTTTACGGTGTCGTACTTCTCTCCGTCGCGGTAGAGGACAGCCTCAACGGATTCGGGATGAACAACGCCTTCGCTTGCCACCCACTCCTTGGTAACGGACACATCTATCTCGTTGATGATGCGGGTGTTGGTGATGGTGAACTTATATCCGTCTACCGTGACCTTCTTCTCATAGCCGGTGGGAACCTCGGTCTCGTCCACCTTCCACTGAGAAGCATCGGTCAGACCGGTCCATGTATGCTTCCAGCCATTGGTCTCAGAAAGGGTAACGGTCTCATAGGCGGCATCATTCTTATAGAGAGTAACCACAATGGACTCGGGCAGATCCTTTCCTCCGTTATGCTTCCATGCCTTCTCTACGCTTATCTCAACAGGCTTGGGATCACGCTTATTGGTGATGGTCCATGCATTGCCGGAGTTGGTAACAGACTTGGTGTACTCCTTGAGGGAATCATCGGCCTTTTCGTCCACAGTCCAGCTGTATGCATCGGTATACTCATTTCCGCTCCAGCTGTACTTCCAGCCGTTGGCTTCGCTGAGAACCTGCTCATCAAAGGCCACATTGTCCCGGTAGAGAACTGCGGTGACGGATTCGGGGCGAGCATAATATCCGCCGTCATCCCATAGCTTTTCAACGGAAATTTCCACGGGCTTGATGGGGGTATTTTTCACTTCGTAGGCATCGCCGACCTTGGTGAGAGTATCTACGGTAAGAACCTGAGACTTCTCAGTATAGGCATCGGCAGTGCCTGCATTCTTCACAGTGTATACAATCTCCGCAGAAATTACATACACAGTGTCATTGGGGAAGTAGCCGGGTGCGGGGCTGATTTCCTTCAGGTAATAGGTATCGTAAGTGTAATTATGGAAGGGGATATTGAGCTTACCGTCCTTATCGGTAGTGCCGCCGTTCATATAGTTGGTGCACCCTGCATCGTAGAACACATGGAACACAGCGCCTTCAATGGGCTCGGAGGTGTCTGCATTAAGCTTCAGCAGCTTGAGACCGGGGTTACTTTCCCTGTACACATAGCTGTTGGTGACAGTGACGGCGATTTCGTCAGCCTCAACCTTGCCATTTCCTCTATCGGCAATGGTGGAGGTGAAGGCTGCGCCGCTCATGTCCTCGCTTACGGTATAGGTGGTGCCGTAGGGGATATTTTCGATGGTCTTGCTTTCGCCGGCCTTAAGGCTAAGGGTCTGGTCAAGGGTATCGTCGCTGAAGTCCACAGTTACAGAGTAAGCGGCATTGGTATACTGATTTTCCACATCGCCCTCAACGGTCTTGGTGACGACTATCTTGCCGGTCTTCTTGGTGTTCTCAACGGTAAGAACGCCGTCTGCCCAGCTGCTGTCGCTGCCTGCTATCCAGTTATAGATGGACTCCCAGATGTTGGTAGAGGCGTTGATCTTTATCTGAGGATCTCCGTCCTTGAGAGAGACGGTTATCTTCCATGTGGTGTTGGAACGCACATAGTTTTCAGGTGCTGCAGTCTCCTTCAGGTAATAGGTGGCAGCCTCGGTGAAGCCTGCGAAGGATGCGATGCCGTCGCTTCCGGTGTTCTCAGCGGCAACTATCTGTGTGCAGGCCTCGTCGGAATAGAGGGTGAACTCCGCGTTGGAGGTGATAACAGCCTTTGTTGCGCTGTCCACCTTCTTTATCTGGAAGGATGCGGGATTATGCACTTCGCGGATATAGGTGTTCACAAGTGTTGCAGTCTGCTCGCTCAGATCCACGCCGTTTTCAACTCCGGATTTCAGAGTCACGGTTGCGGTGGTGGCGCTGCTTTCATGCAAGGGATATCCTTCAACGGGAACAACTGTCTCGCTTACGGTGTATGTGCCAAGAGCAAGATCGGCGAGGGTTTCTGTCCAGTTATTGGCAGAACTGAGTGTAATCTCTTTGCTGTAGTTATCAGGTCCGGTAACGGTAGCCTTGATCTCATTGGGCATATAGGCGTTATTCACGCCGAAGCTCTTCTTTACGGTGAGAGAGCCGGAGTTCTTGGTGTTTTCCACCACAAGGTTTCCATTCGTGAATTCAATCGTTTCACCGGTATAGCTGTCAGTGATCTTCAGCGCCATAGTGTAGACGGTGTAGTGGACACCGTTTACGGGCTCATCCATCTCGGTAACACTGTCCACAACCAGCTTTACGGTGTAGGTGCCTTCAAGCCCCGCGTAACTGATCGGAGCGTTGGACTCCCAGAAGTGGAATTCCGCCAGAACATCACCCACTGCGGGAGCAGGATCGCCCTCTTCGGGCTCAAACTCATTGCCCACATCAACAAAGACTGCCTTGCCGGTAGCATCAGTCTCAATACTGTCACGGTAATAACTGATCGAGTTGTTGGCGGAGTTGTACTGGCTCAAGGCAAAGGTCGCACCGGACAGAGGCTCGTCGTTGGCATCGCGAACCTTTAGCACTGTAAGTTCGGGCCAGACGTAATAATCGCCTTTGATCTTCTCATAGCTGTTGATGGCCTCTACTTCAACCTCGGCAACAGGCTCTGCGGGATCATAGTTCTGGGGAAGGTCATCTATACCTATTTCCACTGTGCCGGTTCTATCGCCGTTCCATGTCACATTCTTGAAGCGATAGCCATCGATGTTGGGCGCGGTCTCAGAAAGTCTGTAAGTGCCCAGTTTCAGGCCGAGGAGGGTAACGGTCCAGTCGTTGGCCGCGTTCAGAACATGGTCTTTGGTACTTCCGTCAGGATAGGTGAGAGCGACGGTGATGCTGTCGGGAATATCCTCCTCGTCCAGACCGGCGAAGCTCTTTGTGATGGTGAGCTCACCCTTTACCTTTTCATTAAAGGCAGCCAGACGGTAGCGGTTGCCGGTGGTACCCACGGAGAAGTGCTGAGAAGCACTCCAGGTGCTGCCGCCATCCAGAGAGTATTCCACACTCATAGAGTACTCATAGTAATTGCACCACACGCCGTTGGAGAGAATCTCGGTGGGGAAGCCGTCCTTAAGGGCAACGGTAACTTTATAAATAGCTCCGCCGGGGACATAGCCATCGGGAGCGGTGGTCTCGTTGAGGTAATAGGTGCCGGGCTGCAGGTTGAGGAAGTAGAGATATCCGGACTCATTGGAGGTGCCGGTGGCAACGGCCTGAGTCATTGCAGCGTCGGAGTAGAGAACGAATACTGCACCGGGAAGGATTTCGCGTGTATCCGCATCCAGCTTGTTTACTGCAAGGTTGGGATAGTTATATATTGCCTCGCCGGTTTTCTTGGTGTAGGTGTTAACAAAGTCCACCTTGCCTACGTGAGCGCAGGCAGATGCTGTTGCAAAGTCGATTGCCAGAGTGAAGCTTGCGCTGTCGGCATTGGCGCTTCCCTCGCCGGCAGTGATATGGTCGTGGCCGGCAGCTGCAGCATCCTCTGTTTCGCTTACGCTTACAGCCGCTGCCACATCATAGCCGGGAATGGCATATTCGTGCTCTTCTACGCGGAATTCTCCCTCAGTGTATACAGGCAGCTCATAGCTGTACACGCCGGTCTGGCGGTCATAGCTGAACTGGCTCAGAGGTATCTCAAGGCTGCCTCCTCGGGGGCCGGTAAGGAGCATATGGTAAGATGCAGGAGCTTCTGCGCCCACAAACTTCTTTGTAATGGTAATGTGGCTATCCGCCAGAGCCAGATCGCTTACGGTCCATACGCCGTAGATAACGGTTTCATCATTCACGGTAACCGTAGTGGCATCGGAGGCGATAACATTCTTTTTCAGATTATTGTCGCTTTCAAGACTCCACCAGTCCCAACCGTTGAAGGTATAGGTTTTGCCATTGGCCTCGTCGATTACGTAGTGTCCTTCCACATGATGGGTGTCGATGGTGTGAGTGTCTCCGGCTTCATAGATATCACCGCTGGCTGCGGGAAGAGTTGCGAGACCGGCGGGCAGCTCGCTGACATAGTTACCCTCAGCATCAACCACATCCCAGTCATATTTCACGCCGTAGAAAACAGCTGCGATGATGTCATGAGGGTTGAGAATGAAGTCAAGACCCTGGTGGGCATCGCACTGGGCAATGCCCTTAATGAACTCAGCCTCTCCGCTGAAGGTATGGGTGAATCCGCTCTTCAGTATAGCTCCGGTGACGCTGTCATAAATATCGCAGGTGAGGCTTACGGACGCGCCCTTATATACGCGAACATTGGTCTTGCGCCATTCATAGGTCTCGGAGTTATTGGTAAAGCTCTGAGTGAAGTTATATCTGCTGTACTCAGAGGGGTTCACAACAGATATGCTCACATTGGCAAGTCTGATATTATAGGTGGTCAGGTCAATAGTGGTGCCTGTGGTGTAAGTACCCTTGACGCGGATATCCACGTGGTTGAAGTATGTGGTTCTGTCGTAGGTGCTCTTATAGGCTGCAGTTGCATCGTAGGTTGCGCTAACATCTAGCTGTACGGATTCATCCTTGTCAGTTACGGTAAATTCTTTTTCACCGTAGTAAACATAGTTGCCGCTGGTATAGCTTATTATGGCAGTATATGTACCGGCAGGCAGGTCGATGGAAGCTCTGCCGTTTCTGTTGGTTTCAATATAATCCACGGTCTCACCGTTGGCATCCACAATCATAATCTCCACATAGCGCAGAGACTGACCGTTGCTTCTGGCAGTGAAGGATACGGTATATTCGGTTTCCGCAAGGGGGGCGGGAGCGAATGCAAGACCTTCATAGGCAGTCAGAGTCCAGAGGGTATAGCCCTCGCTGAGCTGATAGCAGCCGTCCTCAGCACTGTGGCTGTGCTCTTCTTCCTCACAGACAAGAACATTGGACGCGGGAACGTCAGTTCTTGCCCAATAGGAATTTTCTGCCATATATCCCTCAGGCTGGGCGCTTCCGTCATTAGCGACGACATCACCGATGGCATAGGGGTTCTCTTCGGTGCCTGCTCCGCTGTTATCGGCAAAGGTGAAGCCGCTGAACAGAGAGAATACAAGTACAAAAGCCATCAAAAGGCTCAAAAGTCTCTTTTTCATATTCAATCCTCCTTATTGATTATATGAGCACGCCCAAAAGGACGTATCTGGTATATCCGTTGTCTCTTGTGCAGGTAGAAAGGGTTATAATCCTATCCTGCGCTGTTGGGTTTACGGGGCTTATAAATGTGGACCTTGCCACAGCTTCCTCAAGCCAATCGGTGAACTCTTCGTCAGAGCCGAACTCCAGTTTCCATGCCTGATCATTGAGTTCAGCCACATATCCGGCAAAAAACTCCACAATATAGTTGCCGTTCGGTGTGAGCAGCATACATCGTTGGTGGGAATTAAAGTAGCTTTGGTCTTTATAGTTAACTATGGTGCCGAACATTGAGCCGTTATTCATCCGGTGTCCGTAAATCACCGTATGCCTGTCGCTTAAATCCGGCTCATTTCTGTAGTCCATAAAAATGCTTCCCGCACTGTTATAGCTGCCGTCAGCAAGCTTTTTCACATACTGTTCGTTGTCTTTTCCCTGCACCAGCGGATAGTTTATGGGGCTGTCCTCCATATATATCCATCCCACCACATCGCTGTTCAGCTCCACCAGCGGCTCAAAATCCACCTGAGGCCAGTCTATATTTTCTGTCTCCTCCGCAAGTGCGGAATACTCATTCTCCGAAGTGTCTTCTTTTTCCGCAGTCGGTTTATTCTCCGCAGGTTTTTCTTCGGGCACTGTCACGGCTGTGCCGGTATGAACATATTGGGAAAGGCTTTCATAGGCTCTCTCGCCATCACGGTATTCCTTCCAGCTGCTGAAAAAATGTGCTCCAAAGTATCCTGCAACTGCCAAAAACAGCAGACACAAAATCAGAAGCGGTAGTTTCCGTTTCATCTCCGACACCTCCTTTAAATCATCAGGTTACTCATTATTCCAAAAAAAGGTCCTTCGGCAGCATCTGCCGAGGGGCCTTTTTTCTCCGTCAAATTGTAATTGCGGGTTTTCGCTCAAGCTTCGTATGTTGCATTTATCTTGTGATAAATATATCACAAAGTGCTCCAAAGTACAATATGTTTTGTTATTTTTTAACAATATGTTAATATATTTCCAGTCCATCCTATGCAAGTATATTTTTCAGAGGATACACTTTTTGTCCTATTTTCAACGGAGCATAATTATGCTAAAATACCGATGAACATCCAAAAAGGAATGAGAACTATGAACAGGATTTTTGAAGACAGCTATAACCTGCGCGCCGCGGATTTTGACCGCCGGAGAAAACTGCGTCCGGCAGCAATAATGGATCTTTTTCAGGATATTGCGGGACGCCATGCCAATGCCCTCGGAGTGGGTCTTGAGGACCTCTTAAAAAAGAACATCGTATGGATACTGGTGAAGCTTCGCTTTCGTGTGCTCAAGGATGCCCATATGTATCAGCGTGTCTGTGTACGCACCTGGCCTCTGCCCCCACAGCGTATAGGCTATGAACGCGAATATGTGATAAGCGATGAAAACGGTGAGCCCATCGTGGAGGGTTCCTCCGAATGGGTGCTTATGGACTTCACAAGCCGCAAAATCTTAAAGCTTGATGGGCTTTATCCCCTTGAGAGCTTTTGCGAAAAGCGCAACTATGAAGGACGCTTTCCCCGCCTGCGCAGCTTTGAGGGTGAGGGAGAGGTTTTGAGCTTTCTGCCCCCTTATTCCGACTTCGATATGAATGGCCATGTAAACAACACAAAGTATGCAAACTTTGTGTTTGATGCCCTCTCTCCCGATGAGACTTTCTCCCTTAAGGAATTCCAGATGGAATATCACAAGGAGGTTCTCCCCGGAGAGCGGCTGAATATAATCCTCGCCCATCAGGATGGGGCAATTCTCGCCCGTGGCGAAAGCGATGCAGGAGAGAAAATGTTCACCTGCCGGATGGAAACGAGGTGAGGAGCATGAGTGGTCGCGCCCTTTCTTCTCCTCCCGTTTCGGTTATCAAAGACGGCAAGGCCTCCTACGGCGGAAATCAGCGGCTTTTCGGCGACAGCACCATGCGGGGCTACGGCTGCGGTGTTATTGCCGCTGCCGACCTTCTCTACTATCTTGCAATGAAAAACCCCGGATATGCCACTCCCTATACGGGCATACCCGAGGGCAATTCCCTGAGCTTTGAAAAATATGAGCGCATGTGTTCCCACCTTCGCTCTTCCTTCATGCCTGTGATACCCCGCTTCGGCAAAACGGGGCCCATGCTGGCTGCGGGGCTCAATGCCTATTTCAGCCGCTATAATATCCCCTTAAGAGCAAAATGGTGTATAGCCCACGAGAAGCTTTTTGAGCGCATTGAGGAAATGCTGGAAAAAGATCTTCCCGTTATCTTTTCCGTAGGTGCCAACTTCCCCATTTTCTGGGGCAAGCACAAGGTGAATCTCTACACCCGCAGTGAAAGCGGCGCCATGCGCCCCGTTTCTGCCGCGAGAGCACATTTTATGACCGTCACTGCCATAGACGACGAATTTCTCACTCTCTCCTCCTGGGGAAACAAATACTATATGAGCCGCCGGGAATATCTTGACTATGCAAAAGCCCACGGAAGCAGTATCACCAGCAACATTATGTATCTGACAAAGCAGTAAACAAAAAAATCCCCGGCCCGTCGGGCGGGGGGGGTTTTTTTCTGGAATTTTCAAACCTGGAAGAAATGGGCGGGGGGGGCGCGTAC
>JAZNZR010000026.1:0-23233 GCA_045595025.1 Oscillospiraceae bacterium
AGGAAAACCGAAAGTATCTGGCATTCATTCAGAAGCTCAAGGACCGGGAGCACCGCTATTACGATTGTCCCCGTTGCCGCCAGCAGGTGCGTGTCCCCCGGGGAAAGGGTAAGATCGCTATCACCTGCCCCAAGTGCAAGGAAAAGTTTGTGAAAAAGACCTGAAAAAGAGCCGCCTTAGGCGGACCCGCATAGGGATTTACACGGTTTTGAAAGAATCTTTTTCCCCACAGAAAATCCATCGTCCTTGAAATACATCCAGTATTCCTTCGTCCTCTGGATGTTCCTGTGAGAAAAAATCTTTCCTTCAAAACTGCGAAGCACTCCAAAGGTAGAGATTTTTCTGCAAGACAAGATAAAAAGCCACGGCAAGGCTGACGCCTGCCGTGGATTTTTGACGTAGTATTGTAGGAAAAGATCCCCTTTGGAGCGTATAAATCCCTGTGTGAGGCCGCCTTTGGGCGATCTTTTTATTGTTGGTTTTCGCTTTGCTCCTGGAGCATGACGGAAACTCTGAAAATATTGTCACTGTCATCAACTTCCAAAAGACCGTTGTGGGCACTTACCAAACTGGCAACAGAACCCAGTCCCAGGCCCTGACCTCCGATTTTGGTGGAAACATATTCTCCGTGCCTGGATTTCTTCAGGGAGCCGGAATAGTTGTTGGATACATCCAGATAGATGAATCCGTGGCTTGCTTTTCCGCGTACGGTAAGTTTCTTTTCACCGGAAGTGACCGTGTCGCAGGCGGCAATAGCGTTTTCGAGTAAGTTGCCCAGAAGCACCGACAAGGTGGTTTCGGGAAGCCTGATGTTTTCGGGTAACTGAACAAACACATCTGCCGTTATTTCGTGCTGAGTGGCCTGATTTACAAAGTATCCCAAAAGAGAATTGACGGCATAGTTCTGGCAGTAGACAACGGACTGGTTGTCCGGAAGAGACAGGGTGTATTGGTCAAGATAGTTCTCCAGCTTTTCCAGCTGTCCGCTTTTCAGATATTCGCGTATTAGATGAACATGGTGATGCACATCATGCTTTGCCTGACGCGCCTGATTGATGCGCTGCTGCAGGTTTTCATGCTGGATGGTTTGCAGCGTCAGCATATAGTTCTTCTGAACCAGCTCAGCGGTTTTTTGCTGCTCGAACAGCAGCAAAATCACCGTGTGATAAACCACAAATGCGCCAAGGTTGACGAATAACAAAAATACCGTGTTATGCACATCCAGTGCCATCAACAGGGCGGGCTTACCGGCAAAATACATGTGATAATACCAAATCGCATAGAAGGTGGCGGGAATGATCCAGATATAGTTCCAGGATTTTGTATAAATAGGAACGCTGCTGTTGAAATATTTGCGGACATAAAAAACAACAGGGGTGGTAATCAGCAGATGTATGATTACCATGCATATAAGCATAGACCAGCGGTAGGATTCCAGCGCCATGCTGCCGAAGAGCAGACCCTCGAGGAATTTGGCGCATACTCTCACCAGATTGCCTATGTTTAAGAACACCAGCAACATAAAACACAATCGTCCGAAATGGTCTTTGATTATCAGGAAATAAAGGCCGGCATGAAGCACTATGCTTATTATGGCCAAGGCTTCAGTGTTAAGAGGAGAGAATGCTCCCAAAAATCCGAGAATAACACGGGCAACGATTACGGCAACAATCAGCAGATTGGTGATAAGGGCGGGAAAACGAAAATGTCTGCGGAAGGGATAAACTGCCAGAAGCAGATAGGGCACCAAATTCAGGAGATAATATACCCCCACTTCCAAAAAACGATAAAAGGGGACGGCGCTCATGCTTCCACCTCCGCACGCATTTTATAGAAATGGAATTTGGTATAAGCTGCCTGAATTTCCTTGGCCTTTCGGCGTGAAATGGGAAGCACGGTGTTGTCGGACATGGTGAAGCTATCCTCTGTGCACTGGCTTACCTCGTGGAAATTTACCAGTATTCCCTTGGTGGGGCTGTGTATGAAACCGCAGGGGGTAAGCAGTTCTTCAACCGTTGCGTGATTAGCGCGCAGGCGGTAGGACTCGCCGTTTTTCAGATGCAGCGTTACCACATGATTGTAGTATTCGGTGTAAAGAAGCTGGCGCAGGATAAGGTTATACCCATCTGGGAGGGTAACGGTCTGTCCCAGCTGAATCAGCTCAAGATTCAGGCGCTGGAGCATATTGGCCATGGAACCGGGGGTGGCAGGCTTTACCAAATAATACTGAGCATTAACCTGATAGCTTTCGGCAGCGAATTCATTGCTGCGGGAACAAAATACCAGTTTGACATCAGGATCGATAAGGCGGACTTTCTTTGCGACATCCACTCCGGTAATACCACCCATAAAAATATCCAAAACGATTACATCATATTTGCCGCTCTGAAAGTGGTCCAGAAATGACTGACCGCTGCGATAAGTATCGATCCAGTGAGGGCTTTGGGGAAGCTTTGCATTCAGTTCGGCGCTCAGCAATTCCTGCAGATGCTGAAGCTGGATAATTTCGTCATCCACTAATGCAATTTTCATAATACGCCTCCTTTCGATACAGATTTATATTACTATGTTTCAGGGGGATTTTCAAGACAGAACGACCGCTTGCGTCGGATTTTTACCGCTTGCGTCAGAGTACTTGCGCAAAAAGAAATCTTGACATAATATGCAATCACTAAAATCAGACTACACTAGGAAAGTGAGGAGAACCCTCTATGACAGAACGAGAACTGCGCAGACTGAGCCGTACTGATCTTATGGAGTTGCTTTTGGCGCAGCGTAGAGAGAACGAACAGCTGAGATGTATCCTGGATCAGACACAGGCACAGCTGGCTGACCGCACTATTCAGATAAATAACGCCGGATCCATTGCAGAAGCCTCCCTGCAGCTGGGCGGAATTTTCAGCGCGGCTCAGGATTCCTGCCAGTATTATCTGGAGAATATTCAGCTGCTCAACGCACGGCAGTCCGAGATATGCCAGCAGATGGAGAAGGAGACAAAGGAAAATTGTGACCGTATGCTTGAGGAAGCGGAAAAGAAATCTCAGCAGTGCTGGGAAAACTGCTCTGCCAAGATTAAGCAACTGGTAGATTCCTTTGACGGATTGCAGCAGGCGATGGAGCTTTACAGTTCTTTGAATACAAAGTTCGGTTCATCCACAAACAACATCCACACCACGATGTATTGAGCCTATGAAAGAAATGTTTGAAACACTGCCTACTTCTCAGCAGCTGGAAAACGAGTTGAACCGAATGAAATACCGCCGCCGCTATCGCAGTGTTCTGCGCAGCACAGTGTACACACTGATAACCGTTGCGGCTATTGCTGTATTGGTGGCAACGCTGCTGATGCCGGTGCTGAGGATTTACGGCGGTTCCATGAGCCCCACGCTTTCGGATAAAGATATAGTCTTATCCGTTAAGAAAGGCTCTTTCAAGAGCGGCGATGTGGTGGCGTTTTATTACAATAATAAAATTCTGGTAAAAAGAGTTATTGCCCAGTCGGGAGAATGGATAAGCATAACTCCGGAAGGCGATGTGTATGTGGGCAAGGATTCCCGGAATATGCAGTTGCTGGACGAGCCTTACCTGCAGGAAAAAGCTTTGGGAGATTGCAATATTGAATTCCCTTATCAGATTCCCGAATCCCGAATTTTTGTAATGGGTGACCATCGAAGTGTATCGGTGGACTCCCGCAACACAGCTGTTGGCTGCGTGGCAGAAGAACAGCTGGTTGGCAAGTTGACCTTCCGTGTATGGCCTTTGGAGCTGTTCGGAACTATCAACTGAGAGCTGAAGTTATTATCTATGGAAAGGAGGAATCCATGTGGAGAAGCAATTCGACTTTGATGTTTTGCTGAAACTGAAACAGAAAAAACGCAGAAAAAGCTGGAAGAGGCTTTTGAGTGTCATGATGTGCGTTGTTGTGTTCTGCACTACCTACATGTTGATTCTGCCTGCCATCACCAAGGAGAACCAGACATTCTGCGGTATAGAAGAGCATATCCATGATGAAGCATGCTACGAAAAGCTAATGATTTGCGAAGAGCATGTACATAGCGAGGAATGCAATAAGTCCGAAGCAAATCTTATATGCACCCAGCCCACTGATGACGGTCATACTCACGGAGAAGCATGCCAGCCCGTAACGGAAAGTGTGCTGATATGCGAAACGGAGGAGAGCGCGGGACACAGCCACGATGAAAGCTGCGGCTTTGTCACCGAATACATCCTGAGTTGCCAAACGGAAGAGTCCGAAGGCCACATCCACAGCGATGAATGCTACACAGCAGTAATTTCTGCTCTGTGCGGCATGGAGGAAAGCTCCGGCCATATCCATGATGACAGTTGCTACGGCATTGCCACCGCTTATGCTTGCGGTATGGAAGAAGTTTCTCCTTCTCATACCCATGATGAAGCCTGCTATGAAATTATTCAGCATAGCTGCACTCTCGAGGCAACGCCGGACCATGAACACAGCGATGCCTGCTACGAGCAGAAGCTTATCTGCGAGGCAGAGGAACACACCCACAGCATTGCCTGCTTTGCTGATCTTTCAGCGGATCAGGAAACCCCTGCTATGTGGGAGGCAACTCTGCCTCAGCTGAGCGGAAATCAGCTTCAGGATCTTTTGGCAATTGCCGAAAGCCAGCTGGGCTATGCCGAAAGCGGCCTGAACTATATTGTTGACGAAAACGATTATGTACAGGGCTATACACGTTATGGCGCATGGTATGGCAGCGCTTACGGCGAGTGGTGCGCGATGTTCGTTTCCTTCTGCCTGCATTATGCCGGAATGGACGAAGTGCCCACAGATGCTTACTGCCCCTCCTGGGTGGAAAAACTGCAGGCGATGAACCTTTATAAAATACCCTCCGAATATGTCCCCAAAGCCGGAGATATCATTTTCTTCGATTGGGAAGGCGACGGAGTGATCAACCATGTCGGTCTTGTTGACGAAGTGCTTGGCGCGGAAATCTTCACCATAGAGGGAAACAGCGGCGGCGTCGTTGCCAAGAAGATGTATGAAATGCACGATAAGTGCATTGCCGGTTATGGCGCGCTCAATGAGTTTAGATCAAGCGAAGATCCCGCCAACATTGTCCCGGAAAATACCGACGCATGGGCGGATCTGCTTATTCCCGCTGACCTTGGCGGAGAAACACTTCAGGCGCAGGAAGAAGCCGCGGCTGAGGAAAATTCCCTCGCAAGAGCCCGCTTTGCAGCGCCGACTACCTACTCACTGCGAAGAACAAGCAGCACTTATCAGGTCCAGCCAAGAGCGGCAGGAAGCCTGGAACTTGACCCCTATATCAACAGCGTCACGATGTATGACGAAGCAGGAAATGTAATTCCCAGCGGCTCTGTGGTCACCGAAGGCGATATGATCGAGTTCAAGATCGAATACACGGTCACCGGTCAGCAGCTGGGTGTTATGAATGGCGAGACGGTCTCCCTCATCTCTGACACTCTGACCTATGACCTGCCTGATATATTCCAGATTGTTCAAAGCAACAGCGGCAATATCTATAATTCTTCCGGTCAGGTTGTAGGTACTTTCGTGATTGATAATGACGCCGGTACCGTAACCCTGAAATTCTCGGAATCCTATGTTGAGCAGAATGCCAAGGGCATTCAGATCCACGGTCATGTGTCTTTCTTCTCTCAGGTTGTAAAGATCACTGAGGACGATAATGAAGAGCAGAACTATAAATTCACAGATGGCATCATACTTGGCGTCATTATCGAAGAGAAGGTGGAAGCCGTAGGTGACCTCAAGATTGAAAAATCCAAGGTCAGCGTTGACGGCGAAGACATAATTTATGAAATAAAAGTGACAAGCGCCGAGGGCACAAACGGCCCCATCACCATCACAGACCGCATGTCTGAAGGACTGACCTTCGAGGAGGGCATCAGCGTCCGCAAGGGCAACAGCACCGTGAGCGCCCACTTCAATGCTGCTAACGACGGACGCTCTTTCTCCTTGTCCCTTCCTGAGATGGAACCCGGAGATACCTATACGGTGCGTTACAGATGCTCGGCGGATATTAATCTTCTGGGCACGGATATGACAGTTCGCAATACTGCAACTGTCACCGGTAAGGACAGCCAGGATAATGAGCTCAAGGACAATGTAACTGTTGACCACACCTTTGATGTCCTGGATAAAACCGGCGTGCTGAATGATGACGGTTCCATCACCTGGACAATCACCATCAACCATGACAAGGCGGATATTTCCGGCTGGACATTGGTGGATATCATGAGAATAGGGAATGAGCAGGTTCCCTATACCGAACCGGTTAC
Source organism: Oscillospiraceae bacterium (assembly GCA_045595025.1). Lineage (GTDB taxonomy): Bacteria > Bacillota > Clostridia > Oscillospirales > Oscillospiraceae > SIG459. The sequence goes on from JAZNZR010000026.1 coordinate 6,304, forward strand.
TATCCGCGACAGCAGCGGAAACATTGTGGCAAGTAATGTGATACTGCCCTATACCTTCCCCAACGGCTCCAAGGATACATATACTGTAACTTATACAACCACCCATGACTTCGGCGATGGCAGCACGATTTATAACTCTGCTATTCTGAGGGATGATAATACCGACATAACTGTTCTTGAGGGTGTTGTTGTTGGCAGCCCCTTCACAAAAAGCGGTGAGACCGGAGAGGTTATTCAGGACACAGACGGCACTTATCTGCTGCCTGTAACCTGGACAGTTACCATCGATACAACGAAGGCTCCCATCACAGGCGGTCTGTATTTTGTCGATGAATTCCGCGGCTATCCCTCCGACGATATGTACATGACTTATGATCAGCTTATGGCCGCGCTGGCAAACTTTGAAGCTAAGGTCGAGGGTATTACCGGGCAGGAACTGGAATGGCTTTCCGCCTGGGTTTACGCACCCGGCCCCGATACATCCAATGAAGTATATGGAATAACAGACTTGTGGAACAACGTTAACGGTTGTCAGTCCAAAAAGTTTGACCGTTTTGCCATTTCATTGGGCGATAAGGGTATTCCCCAGGGCCATGTGATCAGCTTCAGCTATGAAGCCTACGGCCTTTTCCCCAGCAATATTGTTTCAACCACGAGCTATGCAAACCGTTTCAACCTTATGGATCAGTATGAGGTTGAAGGTCGAGTGAACTACACAGAGGGCACCCTGAAAGCCACAAAGTACGGTCTCAAATACTATGACCCCGAGAAGCATGATGACCAGTTCTGGTTCTGGAGCGAGATTGACTGGGGCGGAGAGGGAAGCATCACTCAGCTTGACTATAACAGTCTGAAAGACAGTTATCTGGCTTGGACCATCGAGCTTAGTGCGCCCCCCGGCCACGGTAGTCAGGACAACATCACGATGTACGAGGATCTTCCCGAGGGCGTTACGGTGAAGGATGTGAAACTGGTCTTCCAGAACGGCATGCCGCCCACCTCGACCCCCCTGGTGCTGAGGGATGTGGAACCCGGCAAAAACTATAAGTGGGAGTTCCTGCTATATACGGCAGAACAGTACATCAGCTGGGACCGCACAGACGGACAGCTGGTCTCCATTGATGTTAAGGTGACCGAAGCGGGAGATCTGGAAATCTCCATCCCCGGCAACGTCCTTGAGGTAATGTCCAGGTATGCGGAACTTCAGAACATAGAAGAATGCTACGGCTATCTCACCATAGTCACTCAGATCAATGATGACTTCGGGTGGACACCCGAAGCAGAAGGTTCCCAGGTTTACATCAATACCTTCGAGAACAAATTTACCATTAAAACCGATAAGGATGTTGTTATTGACGTCGGATCCCAGTCACAGCAGGTGAAAAAGGATGAGTCCGACGGCGCCGTCCGCAAGCAGGCCACAGCAAATGCCGATAACATCATCACTTACTCCGTTGTGCTTAATGCTTACGGAAAAGACCTTATCAAAAACTCCGAAGTGCTGGCCGTTCACGATGAACTGAGCTACACTTCAACGGCGGAGAAGCCTCTGCGTGTGAGATTGGTTCCGGGCTCCGTGAAGCTCTATGAAGTAAGAGTGCGCTCTGACGGAACTTATGAAAAACTCGGCGAGGTAAGCACCAATTATAAGTATGCTGAAACATCAAGCGTGCAGGGCGGTATAACCACTTGGGTTCACACCATAGACCTGAATATACCCGACGGCAAGTCGCTGCTGCTGGAATACTCCTATAAAGCCAGCGGCGTGAAGGCAGTCCAGCATGAAGTTTTCAATGCCTGCAGCATAACAGGTGTTGGAGAGGGCGAACTCGAAGGTGATACCAAAGTTGAGATCGAGGTAAAGGACTCCACCGCTCAGGCAGACACCAAGGGTATCATGATCTATAAGGTGGATGCCAGCAGCGACGGTCTCTTCCTTGAAAAAGCCAAGTTCAATATCTATATCTGGAATGAGGAACAGAACAAATACATAATCGTCCATCATCCCGATAACGGCGGAACCGATTTTGTAACAGATGCCAACGGTATGATAGTTCTGGATAGTTCCACTATGGACGACGAACAGTTTGCCTATAACACGGCTTACTACATTGTGGAGGTGGAATCCCCCGACGGATACTACCTCAGTCCGGAACCCTATTACTTCTACATTGTAAACGAGAATGTTGTTCAATATCCCAGCTGCATTCCCGAAGGATTCAACGGACATGCGCTTTATAGCGGCGATATCATCTATCGCCAGAATGTGAGCGATACCACGGAAATCAGCATTGAGAAGTATTGGAAGGACTACGGCGGAGACCCCATCGCCGTCACAAAGGACAATGTTTCCAACATTACCATTGAGCTATGGCAGATGCTGCGGGGAGACCCGGGAAGCGCAAAGCTCTTTGGAACCTATACCATGACTCCCGATGAGAACGGAAACTGGAGCCTCACCATAAGCGGTTTGCCCAAAGCCACCGCAAATGTAAACGGCACCAAGGGCACCGATTACCTTTACTACATAAAGGAAGTGAGCGCACCGGGCTTCGAACTGGAGTCGGCAGAAAATAACGCCGGAATAAATTCCGGCACCATCAAACTGGTAAACCGCGAAGTGGAAGGCTATTTGCTTCCCCAGACCGGCGGCGCCGGTACCAAACTGTATACAGCGGCGGGCTTGTTGCTGATGCTTAGCAGCACAGCTTACCTTGTGTATATTAAAAAGAAAGGCAGAAGGGAGGATTTTTATAATTCTTCCGGATGAAAAAACAAGTTCGCTTAAAAAGGTGCAAAACAAACTAATACCTAAGAAAGGGGTTTCAAAAATGAAACATATGAGAAAAATTTTCGCTCTTGCTCTGGCACTGATCATGGCTATGAGTTTGGCAACCGGCGCATTTGCCGCTGCTCCCGCAGAAGATACCATCACCATTGAGATTACTGATTCCGCTTCCGGCGCTTCCGTAACCGGCCACACCTATGAAGTCTACCAGATCTTCACCGGCGATGTAGCTGAAGACGGCAAGACTCTCACCAACGCAGAATTTGGCGATAACTATGCTCCTGAAGGCATGAGCGTTACTGAAGCCATGGAAGAACTGGAAGCTATGTCCGGCGCAGAGGCTGCAGCATTCCTTGCAGAGAAGATAAGCGGCGAAGCTTTCGCTACTCTGAATGACGGCAACGGTCACAAAGTTGAAGGCGTTGAGCCCGGTTACTACCTGATCATTGATGTTTCCGAAGATCTTCCCGAAAGCGAGATTAACTCTGCATACATCCTTCAGGTTCTGGAAGATGTTGAAGTCAAGTCTAAGCACTCCGCAGGTCCCATAGTTTTGAAGAAGATTGACGATACCAACGATTCTGTCGACGCAACCAACAATATCGTTTGGGATGACTCCGCTGACCACGACATCGGCGACGATATCGACTTCAAGCTTGAAATGACCGTTCCCTCTGTCATCGCTCAGTTTGTAGAATATGATGAAGATTATCGCTTCGTATTCCATGATACCGAAGAAAAGGGTCTTGCCTATAACGGCGACGCTGTTGCATACATTGTAAACGGCGATACCGAGACTCCTATCGACACCGCTCTCTACTCCGTTATCACCGACTGCACCGACTGCGAAAACTGCGAAGGCTGCACCTTTGATGTTGTCTTCCCTGACCTCACCGCTATCGAAGGCATCAAAGCAGGTTCCGTCATCCGCGTTTATTACACCTCTGAGCTGACCGAGGATGCTGTCATTGGCAACCAGGGTAATGTCAACGAAGTTTACGGCGAATATGCAAACCTGCACCGCCCCGAGTATCCCGGCTTCACCCCCAAGGACACCGTTATTGCTTTCACCTACAAGGTTATCGTCAACAAGACCCATCAGGTAGGCGAAGATGAAGAAGGCAATCCCATTTATGAAGCCCTGACCGGTGCTGAATTCACCCTTGAGAAGTACAACAAGGCTACCGACAGCTGGATCGCTATCGATCAGGTTGAGACCACTGCAGGCACTGTCTTCACCTTTGAAGGTCTGGACGATGGCGAATACCGCCTGACCGAAACCGAGACCCCCGATGGCTATAACTCCATCGATCCCATCGAGTTCACCGTTACCGCTGATCACAACATCGTATGGGAAACTCAGGATCGTCTTAAGGTTCTGAACTCCCTGAGCGGCAATGTTACCACCGGCGAAATCGAGTTCACCGTTGACACCCCCGCAGGCTCTCTGTCCAGCGACGTTGAGAACATGGCAGGCATCGAGCTGCCCGAAACCGGCGGCATCGGCACCACCATCTTCTACATCGTAGGCGGTCTGTTGGTTGCTGCAGCAGTTATCCTGCTGGTCACCAAGAAGCGCATGTCCTCCGCAAAGTAAGTTATCTTACAAAGTGTTAAATTAGGGGAGGGGCATTTGCCCCTCCCATCCCCCGATTTTAATTATGCAGATTGCAACCGTAAGGAGAAACCTATGAAGAAAAGAGGAACAACGATCATATTGCTCATTGTTTTCATTGTAGGTTTGTCCTTGCTGCTGTATCCCAGCATTTCCGATTGGTGGAACTCCATGCATCAATCCAGAGCAGTGGCCTCCTATGTGGAGGAAGTGGCCAATATGGATGACGAGAAATATGCCCACCTGTGGGAAGACGCCTGGAACTATAACGAAAAGCTCACCGAGAGAGAAAATTCCTATATTCTCTCCGATGAGCAAAAAGAAGAATATGATCAGCTTCTTGATATCGGCGGTATGGGCATTATGGGCTATATTGAGATACCCGTAATCGGCGTTACTCTGCCCATCTACCACGGCACCGATGAATCCATTTTGCAGATTGCTGTTGGCCATTTGGAGTGGACAAGCCTGCCTGTCGGCGGCGAAAGCAGCCACTGCGTGGTTTCCGGCCACCGAGGACTGCCCAGCGCAAAGCTGTTCACCGATCTGGACAAACTGGTTGTTGGAGATGTGTTTATTTTCCGTGTGCTGGACGAAATCCTCACCTATGAAGTGGATCAGATATTGATCGTGGAACCTCACGAGACAGAAGCTCTGCTGATTCAGGAAGGCGAAGATCTTTGCACTCTTATAACCTGCACTCCCTACGGCGTTAACTCCCACCGTCTGCTCGTCCGCGGCCACCGCGTGGAAAATCAGGAACAGGCTCAGGCCGTCCGCGTTACCGCCGATGCAATGCAGATCGAACCGGTCATAGTGGCACCCATTGTGGCAATTCCTATGCTGCTTGTTTTGCTGATCGGCTTACTGATACCCAAATCCAAAGGAAGGAGGCATGACTGATGAAAAAAAGAATACTTACCTTGCTGCTGGCAGTTGGCTTAGTCTTTAGCTTGGCAGTCAGTGCCTTCGCCGTTGATGTGCCCGACCTCACCCAAAAGGGCAGCATTAATTTCAAGATGGATGTTGACGGTGTTGCGCTGGACAGCGGAAAGCTGAATTTGTACTATGTCGCCACCATCGAGAATATGGGCGGAATACAGTATGGTTTTTCCTTGCTGGATGAACTGAAAGCTGCCGGCGCAACCTTGGATACGGGCAACTTGTATGATGATGTTCAGGCAGAAAACCTGCTGCTCATTTCCAAATCCGCTCTGAGCGACTATCTGTCTGCTCCCATTGAAGACGGATTTGCCCTTTTTGAAAATCTGAATACCGGACTTTATCTTGTCTGGCAGGATACAAAAGATGCTTCAAGGGGCTATGCCGCAATCAAGCCCTTCCTGATTTCCGTTCCCGCACTGCGGGACGGTGTGTATGTAATGGATGTGGAAGCTGACCCCAAGGTGCCCTTTGAAACAACACCTTCGCCTCCGCCTCCACCTCCTCCCCCTCCTTACCTGCCGCAAACCGGTCAGCTTAATTGGCCTATTCCTCTTATGGTTATATCCGGCATGGTGCTGATTGTGTTGGGCTGGATACTGTGCATAAAAAGAGAGAGAATAGGAAATGAAAAGTAAAGCAGGAATTTTCTGTATTGTCTTGGGCGTGCTCCTTATCCTGGGGGCGCTGGCTCTTGCTCTGTGGAATCACAGAGAGGATGCAGCCGCTGCAAAGTCCACGGAAGAGATCGTCCCTCAGCTTGTGCGGCAGATTCAGGATAACACCGCTGCTGAAAATGCTGATATGGAAGCGGAGATAATCCCTGAGCTGCAGAAGCCGCTGGAACTCCTGACGGAAGAAGACAAAAAAATGGCAGAGATAGGAATTGGCGGCCATTTGTATATAGGCTATCTTTCCATCCCTGCGCTGAATTTGGAACTTCCAATTATGAGCAAATGGGCTTATGAGAAGCTGCTGATCGCTCCCTGCAGATATAGCGGCAGCATTCGCGGCGAAGACCTTGTGCTTATGGCCCATAATTATAAAAGTCATTTCGGCACTATCTCCCAGCTGGAAATAGGCGATGATGTGATTTTCACAGATGTCAACGGTGAAGTCACCCGATATGAGGTTGTGGGAGAGGATGTTCTTGAACCGACAGCGGTGGAAGTGATGACTTCCGGAGAATATGACCTTACCCTCTTCACCTGCACTTATGGTGGCGCAAGCCGAGTGACAGTGTATTGTGATATGCTTGGATAATAAAAAAGACACCCGTCTGTGGCGGGTGTCTTTTTATTATTCTTCCTCATCGTCGGAGAAGTAGAAATCCTCATTGATGGCGGAAATCTTCTCGCAGGAGGCGTTAAGAGCGGAGGAAAGATCCTGATAAGCCTTTTCCAGAGAGGAAGCCTGTGCCATCAGAACCTCTATTGTCTGCTTAACAGCGGCATCGGCGGTCTGGAAATCTTCCAAAGCGCCTCCGCGAAGTTCTTCCATTTTTTCGTAAAACTGCCTTGCGCGTTTGTTGGCAATTCTTTCAACAGCTTCAGCGCGGCGATAAGCCTGCAGCTCCTTGTGCATAAGCTCGTTGGCCTCTGCGGGAGCAGAGCATTCCTGAACGGGCTCAGATGCAGGTGCGGGAGCGGATTCGCTCTCAGCTTCGTGTTCAGGCTCGGCTGCAACCATGGGAGCTACCATCATCATAATGTTCAGCTGCTGCTGCAGGGAACGGTTTTCTTCCATGAGCTCGGCAATTTTTTGCTCGAGTGTCAGCAGCTCGGAGCGGTGCTCTGCGGCGGTTTTTTCAATATATGCGGTGACATCTCCCTTGTGATAGCCACCCAAAGAACTACGGAAACGGTATGTAGTTTCGTTCATGCCATATCTCCCCAATATCTAGATTTTCTTCATAATATCACGGAATGCAACAAAAAATCAACAACCAATATCTGATATTTTGAAAAATACCCACGCGGCTGCATGAATGCGCTTTGGCACAAATTTTTGAACCCCGTACCGATAAAGTGCAGCCCCAAGGAATATTGAGAATCCTTGGAGTAACAGCCAGACAAATTGGAATTTGACGGGCAGTTTTGCACCGCTCCAAAGCCTCCCTCTGACGAGGGAGGTGCCTCGAAGGGGCGGAGGGAGAGAATACTACCCCTCAGTCAAAAATCAGAGATTTTTGCCAGCTCCCCTGACAAGGGGAGCCTTTGGGCACTCCCGCGTAGGTACAGCTATTAGACAAATTGGAATTTGATTAATAGATATTCTCTGAATGCAATCTCAATAAATAAAACTGACGTAGCCATTCAGGTTGTTCTTCTATAGCCTCATATAGTTTGACAAGCGTTCTTTTCCCAATCCGCCTATCTAAAACAGCAAACATTCTTACAAGCGGGTTTTGTGCGTTAATGCTGTCTTGAATACCTTGATTGCGATACAATTCTAACGCTTGACAAAATTCCTCATCAGTATATTCCGTTCTTTTATCAAGAGGGTACTTGTCCATTAAATGCCAAAAATCTGCCCAATATTCACCAATGCTATTGGGATTAGAGTTTATGGTATATCCATTAGTGATAAAGTATGTGTTGACTGTTTCCCAAGAGAACCGTTTTGCTTGTTTTCCATCTATACAAACCTCAAAAATATGACATCCGTCCATTCCAGCATAAGCTGTACAGCCATAGCGCAGTCTACCTTGAAGGGTGGGGGCAAGCATTTCTTGCTCAAGATACTTTCTCATTCCACTCCAGGAACCAAGAATTTTTCCCATACAATACCTCTTCGTCAAATTCAAGTTTGTCTAACCGGATTTTATCACAAGCAAATACGGATTTCTATAATTAAAGAAAAATCCCTATGGAACCATGTAACCATGATTCTATAGGGAGATGGTCCGAGTGACACAGATTCGAACCTGCGGCATCCTCGGCTTCGCCGCCTCGCTGCGTCTGCGAGAGAAATACCGCGCAAAAATCACCGCGCGGAATTTCTCTCTGCCGCAGCGCTGACCGCCCGCCCTTTATCCGCCCCCGGCGGCGGACGCTCGGTCAACCCAAAGCAGGCGAGCGCACCTCTAAGGAGAGCAGGCTGCCGCAGGCATAGACCCCATACAGATGAAATCAAAGAGGGAGGCGGAAGCCTCCCTCTTTGATTTGGTCCGAGTGACAGGATTCGAACCTGCGGCATCCTGCTCCCAAAGCAGGCGCGCTACCAACTGCGCTACACCCGGATAAATGTATGTGACAGCTGGAATTATACCAGATGACCGGACAAAAGTCCATAGAAAAATGATGATAAAGGTTGTGAAAAGATTTGCAAAAAAACGGAGAAAAGGGCTTAAAAACTTCGCGAATTATTGACATCGGTGGGGCTAAATAATATAATGGGACATGGCATTAGCCACAGGAAAAAATAGGAGGAAATAAAATGAAGAAAATCATTGCTCTCGTTCTTGTCGCTGTTATGTGCTGCGCACTGTTCGCAGGCTGCGGCAACGAAGCTCCCGCTGCTCCCGCAGAGCCCGCTGCTCCTGCAGCTCCCGCAGATCCCGCTGCTCCCGCAGAGCCCGCTGCTCCCGCTGAGCCCGAAGGCTGGAAGCCCCACGGCCCCGTAACCGTAACCGTTTCCTACAAGGCCGGCAACGGTACCGACGTTACCGCCCGTATCCTTGCTCAGTACGCTGAGAAGTACATTGGCCAGACCCTCGTTATCGAGAATATCGACGGCGGCTCCGGCTCCATCGGCTGGTCCACCCTCGCTTCTGCTGATCCCGATGGCATGACCATCGGCTTCATGAACCTCCCCAACTTCAACAGCTCCATCGTTAAGGAACTGGGTACCTACACCACCGCTGACTTCACCGCTATCTGCAACCACGTAACCGAGACCTCTCTCGTTCTCGTTCGTGCTGACGACGACCGTTTCAACAGCCTCCAGGATCTCGTTGACTACGGCGTTGCCAACCCCATGAAGCTTGTTGCTTCCACCAACGGCGCTCAGGCTTCCAACCACATCGGCGCTCAGGCATTTGCAAGATCCGCCGGCTTCACCTACATTGACCTGCCCAAGGGCAACACCGCTGACGAGCTTCTCTCCCTCCGCGGCAAGGAAGCTGACTTCTGCGTAGCAAAGGTTGCTGACATCGCCGGTATGGACAGCGAAGTTAAGGTTCTCGCTGTTTTCGCTACCGAGCGTCTTCCTGAGTATCCCGACGTTCCCACTCTGGGCGAACTGGGCTACTATGACCAGTGGCTGGGCTCCTCCCGCTGCATCGTCGCTCCCGCAGGCGTAACCGAAGAGATGGTTGCTTTCTATGAGGAAGCATTCCGCCTCACCATGGAAGATCCCGAGTACCTGGCAGCAGCTGCTTCCTTCGCAACTGACTATCAGGATGCCGAAGCTACCGCAGCTCTCATCGAGCAGCAGCAGGCATTCACCGAAGGTCTCGCAGAGGGCTTCTGGTTCGAATAATTCTTTGACAATTTGAAAAGGGCAGGTTCGCCTGCCCTTTTCATCCCTTGAGTGTATTCCGTAAGCGTTGAGAAAACATGCAAAGTATATTTGTATGCTTTTTCAGCGCTTACATAAATATAAGAGAGGAGGGAATTTCCCTTGAAAATGCAGAAAACTGACATCGGCGTCGTGGCTGTCATGTATGCAATTTGTGCATTTTTCTACTCTATGACTGTTAAACTCGACCCTGAAAGTCAGGTATACCCCACTTTCACCATAGTCCTTCTTTTCGGACTCACCACTCTTTACCTGCTCCAGATGCTCGTCCGCGCCAAGAAATATGGCGTTGAAAGCGGTGCAGACAAGATATTCAAGGACTTCAAGCCCCTGCAGTTCTTTGTCTGCGTGGCAATGGTCATTGCATATCTCATTGTTATGAAGTATTTCGGCTTCTACATCGCAACTGTGATATTTATGTTTGCAGTGCTTCTTTTCCTGCGTGTTCCCATTCTCCACTCTGTTATTGTAGTGGTGGCAATAATCGCGCTGGTATATCTGGCATTCACCCTCTTCCTGGGCGTAAAGCTCCCCGTGGGTGATGTTATTAAAAGTCTTAGATAAGGAGGGACTAAAGAATGCTTGAAACTTTAGCTTCTATGGGTGGCGGCTTTCTGAATGCCCTCACTCCCATGAATCTTCTGATGATGATCTTCGGCGTTGCCCTCGGTATCGTCATTGGCTGTCTCCCCGGTCTTTCCGCAGCAATGGGCGTTGCTCTTATGCTGCCCCTGACCTTCACTATGGAGGCTGATACCGGCCTCATCGTTCTCGGCGCTATCTACTGCGGCGCTATCTTCGGTGGCTCCATTTCCGCAATTCTGATACATACTCCCGGCACTCCCGCATCTGCCGCAACCGCAATTGAAGGTTACCAGATGACGTTGAAGGGAAAAGCGGGTAAGGCTCTTGCAACTGCCTGCTGGAGCTCCTTCTGGGGCGGCCTTCTCAGCTGCTTTTCCCTTTACTTCTTTGCTCCCCTTCTTGCAAAGCTGGCTCTTAAGTTCATGTCTGCCGAATATTTCTGGCTCAGCCTTTTCGGACTGACCATTATTGCCGGTGTTTCCAGCAAGAGCCTTATCAAGGGCCTTATGTCCGGTGCTCTTGGTCTTCTTCTCTCCACCATCGGACTTGACCCCATTCTGGGTACCAAGCGCTTTATGTTCGGCCAGGCTTACTTTGCCGAAGGCATCAACACCACCTGCGCCCTCATCGGTCTTTTCTCCATGTCTCAGGTATTCATCCTCGCTGAGAAGAAGATCACTAAGCGCGCTAAGGCACAGAAATTCACCGATAAGATCATGCTCAACAAGGAAGAGCGCCGCCTTCTCTGGCCCACCATCCTTCGTTCCTGGATCATCGGCAACCTTATCGGCATTCTCCCCGGCGCCGGCGCATCCATCGCCTGCTTCATGGGCTATAACAGCGCCAGAAACTTCAGCAAGCATAAGGAAGACTTCGGTCACGGCGCTATAGAGGGCGTTGCAGGCTCCGAAGCTGCCAACAATGCTGTTACCGGTGGTTCTCTGATCCCCACCCTCACTCTCGGTATCCCCGGCGAGTCCGTTACCGCAGTTCTGATGGGCGGCCTTATCATTCAGGGTCTCCAGCCCGGTCCCGAGCTTTTCACCAAGCACGCCGATATGACCTATACCTTCTTTGCCGGATTCGTTCTCATTCAGTTCTTTATGCTGGCTATCGGTCTTATAGGCTGCCGAGGCTTTGCTCAGATATCCCGCCTCTCCGACTCCATTTTGATCCCCTGCGTAACCGTTCTTTGCTTTGTCGGCTCCTTCGCCATCCATAAGAACATCCTTGATATAGTGGTTATGCTTGTCTTCGGTGTCATCGGTTATCTGATGCGCAAGTTCGACCTAAATACGGCCTCCGTTGTTCTGGCATTGATACTTGGACCCATCGGTGAAAAGGGTCTCAGAAACGCACTGCGTGCCTCTCAGGGCGACATCGGTGTCCTCTTCGGCTCCGTTGTCTGCTGGGTACTCATTGTCCTCTGCATCATCGGTATCTTCTCTCCCGTTATTATGGGCAAGTTTGAAAAGAAGGTCACCGGCGGCAAGGAACTTGAAAAAGACGACGCAGGCTGATAAAAGCTTAAAAAAAGACGACCCGTCGGGGTCGTCTTTTTTATTTGTTTTTTACAGCTCCTGCACAAGCAGAACGCCTTCGCAGCTGTTTATTTCCTCTATTATCTCTGTGGGTCTGAGCTTTTTATTCAGTCGCAGTGAAAAGATAACGCAGGAGTTTTTCGTTTCGCTTTCCATGGAACGGGTCAGCTCCATTCCTATAATAGAAACATTTCGTCTTTTCAAAAGCTTCAGCAGCCGGTCAAGAGCCTCGTGGCTGGAATACTCCAGATAAATATTGATTTCGGGACTGGTGCTGAGAATATGGTATTCAAGGCGGGAGAAAAGAAGCTCGGCAAGAAGGATGAGCACGGTGGTCAGTATAGCCCCTTCGTAAAAACCGCCGCCCAAGGCGAGTCCCACAATGGCGGATGTCCAAAGCCCGGCGGCTGTTGTGAGTCCCTTTACGCGTTGACGCTTGGTGACTATTATCGTACCTGCGCCGATGAAACCGATACCTGCTATAACCTGAGCGCCAAGACGGGCGATGTCCGTGGGGTAGTTCATAACAAGGAAAAGGTACTGGCTTGTGAGGGTGGTCATTGCGGCACCCAGACAAATAAGGATGTGAGTGCGGAAACCGGCGGGGCGGCGTTTGAATTCACGCTCAAGACCGATGGCTCCTCCGCATATAAGGGCAAGCAGCATGCGCAGGAACACGCTCAAAATACTAATATCCCGCAGGGGGTCAAACAAACTAAGCATTGCCGCACCTCCTTAAAGCTCTTCAATGGCGCATATGCGCCTGTTTTCGGCGATACCGGCAAGAAAATCAACGTGGCGCATTTTTTTCTGAAGGCGAAGAATAAAGCAGGCGCTGGGGTGAGCCTTTTCTCCGCCGCCTCTGTCTATCTCCACATCCAGAATATTTGCCTTAAGCTTTTTTATCTGGTTTATAACGCCGCCGATATCATCCATAGACTCAAACTCAACATATATATTGATGTTTCTGGAGTTTTCGATAACATAGTTTTCAATATAGGGCAGCACGCGGATGCTGAGGATGATGAAAATAAAAGCCAGCAGCACGCATTCATAAAAGCCAGCGCCTACGGCAAGCCCCATACAGGCGCTGGCCCAAAGTCCCGCAGCGGTGGTGAGTCCCTTTACTTCCTGCCGTCCGGTGACAATGATTGTGCCTGCGCCGAGAAACCCGATTCCGTTTATAACCTGGGCGCCCAGACGGCTCACATCTGTTTTAACAGCGAGAGCTTCGCTGAGAGCGGCCCAGCTTCCCGACTGTATATTGAAAAGGTACTGTCCCAACAGCATAGTCAGCGCAGCGCCAATGGATACAAGCAGATATGTTCGAAAACCCGCAGCGCGGCGCTTGCGTCCGCGCTCCATACCTATCATGCCGCCCAGCAGCATAGCCAGCACAAGCCGCAGCACAAGAGACGGAAAATTAAGTTCACGGAGAGATGCTAAAAATTCGCTCATAGAAACCCTCCTTTGCTGTTTGTTAAATATATATTATTCTTGTAAGATATATTACCACTTTTTTATACACAGTACAAGCCGATATATGAAAACTCCCCGCTTTCTGAGGAAAAGCGGGGAGTTTTACATTGATGGATTATTTTTCTGCCTTTTTCTTCGGCGCAACAACATGGATGAGCCAATGCTCCACCTTTATGAACACGAAGGTGCCCAGGAAGAGAATGACAAAGCGGACCAGAGCCTGAATAAGACCGCCCTTGATGTCCAGGGAGAGAATGGTCGCGGCGTTGAAATAGACGAAGGAAATGGGACCGGAGATGGAAGAAAAGAAAAACTGTCCGGCAATGAGAACAAATACCGCGATGAAGAGAGCGGTGAGGACACCGGGAGTGGCTCCCATAACAGCACCCAGACCGTGTTCCAGAAGCACAAACGCCAGAGCCATCAGAATACCGAAGCCGGCGGTGATGTAGAAAGTTTTCTCTGCCTTTTTAACTTCCTTGCCCAGCAGACCGATAAGGCTGGGACCCATAAGGGCGGGCCAGTATTCGGGGTGGTCAATGCCCAGAAGTCCGCCGATAAAGCTTTCGGCAAATACAAAAACGGTTACCCAAAGAGCGATGAGGGCTGCGAGGATGGCATATCTTGTTTTGTTCATAGTATGTCTCCTTTTTTATTCAATAGCTCTATCAGCCGCCGCCGGAGACTACTATGCTCAAAACCTCGTCTCCGTCGGAAAGGAGGGTTTCGTTGTAGCAATCTCTTTTGACCAGACGGCCGTTAAGGGTGATAAGAACGGCGCCGTGGATATCCACGTTGTCCGCCTTAAGCAGTTCAAGCAGCGTCATTCCCCGGACATAGGGATAGCTGCGGTCGTTGAGGCTTACCATCAGAAGTCGAAGAGAACTTCCAGCTCCACGGGATTGATGTCAAATACGGAGCCGGTGGCGTCGCTTCTCTCGGTGTACATGAAGTCGGGGAGCTTGTCGTCCTCGGCGGTGAAGCCGCAAAGCTTGTTGAAAGCACGCTCGGTGAGGAGAGTTTTGACGCCCAGACCGATGGTGACTCTGGTGATGTCGGCGGGACCGCCGTAGAGACCGGCCATCATCTTGCCGAGAAGGTCGATTCTGCTGGAGGCGTGGGCGAAAGCGAAGAGGCACATCATGCTGTCGGAGAAGCAGATTGCAACCTGAAGCTTGTTGGAAGCGTAAGCCTGGGCTGCGCGTCCGGCATCGTCGAAGGCACGGCCCATAGTGAGGGCGGCGGTGTGGTCAGCACCCTGGGGGCAGGTGGCATAGGTGATGCCGGTGCCCTTGGTGTTTCTGGGATCATAGCCGGAGAGAGCCTGGTGCTTGACAGCGGGAATGCGCTTGGCACCCAGAGCGAGACCCACAGCCTCGCAGCCGTTGCCCAGAATATTGCCGAAATCAACACCATCGCGAACCTGAGCGAGAAGCTCGATAACGGCGTCAGCATCGCCCCAGGGGATCTTGCCGCACTCCATAGCAACAGCGCAGGCGGTACCCATTTCAATGGTGTCCACGCCCATATCGTCGCACATACGGTCCATAAGAGCGATCTTGTCGAGATCGTTTATGCGGCAGTTGGGTCCGAAGAGAGCCACAGTCTCATACTCGAAGCCGGAGGTGAGATACTTGCCCTCTGCATCGTTATAGACATTGGAGCACTGGAGCATGCAGCCGGGCTGGCAGGGCTGCTTGTTGCAGCCGCCTCTTTCGGCAAGGCGCTGCATAAAGGGCTCAACACCAAGCTTTTTGTAATCCTTAAACAGCTTACCGGAGAAGTTCTCAACGGGCAGAATGCCGTTGGCACCGGTTTTCTCTATGGAGGAGATGGTTCCGAAATTGTGGAAGGGGTCGGTCTTGGCGCCTTTGGCAACCAGCATATTCAGCTCTCTTGCGGCCTCTTTGAACATAGCCTCGTCGGCGTATTCCACTTTATAGGGAACGCTGGGACGTTCAATAACAACGGCCTTAAGTCCTTTAACGCCCATGAGAGCACCTACGCCGCCGCGGGCGGCAACACGGCAGGGATGGAGAGTTCCGAATTCGGTAATCTGAATTCCGGCAGCCTTGTAAAGACGCTCACCGGCCTGACCGATGCAGGCAACGGAAATAGCGTCGCCATAGCGCTGGCGCATTGCATCAACAACGGCATAGGTGCCCAGACCGCGAAGATCCTCAGCCTCTACCAACTGAGCATTGCCTTCCTTGTCAACGTGGAGATAACGCATAACAGCGTCGCTGGGGAGACCATGGAAGGTGATCATACGCAGACCCTGGTCGGCCATGAGCTTGCCCATATAGCCGCCGGAGCTGGCTTCCTTAATGCCTCCGGTGAGGGGGCTTTTGCAGCCAACGGAAATGCGGTGGCTGGTGGTGAAATTGGTGCCGGCAAGAACGCCGGTGCAGAACATAAGAACATTCTGCTCACCCAGAGGGTCACAGCGGGGATCCATATTTCCGGTTTTCACCAAGTCCATAAAGTAGTTAGCGATAAGGGCACGTCCGCCAAGCTGAAGATACTGCTCGTCATAGGGCAGCTTTTCAACCTTGGCCTCGGCCATATTAACAACAAGTTTAGACCACATATTTCTTTACTCCTTTCAGCAGGCGTCATAAGCGCTGCGGAACATCTCTGCCACACGTGCGGCAGTTATGCGATAGGGGATGAGGGCAAAGCCGGTGTCGGCAGTGACCATAGGCGCAATCTTGAGCAGAGCTTCCAGCTCAATGCCGTATTCCTTGGGGTTGGGCATGCCAACGCTTCTGATGAAGGCGCGGAGAGTCTTCTTGGCGATTGCACCAACTTCTTCCCAAGGGGTATCTTCGGGAACATCAACGCCCATGGCTTCGCATATCATGATAACTTTTTTCTTCTCGGTGCGGGCGGTGTACTCAATAACCTCGGGGAGGCAGAAGGCGCAGGCCAGACCGTGGGGAACATGGAATACAGCGCCAATGCTGTGGCCGATGCTGTGACCCAGATGTACAAGGGCGTTGGTAAAGGCCATTCCGGCAAAGAAGCTGGCGTTGATCATCATTTCGCGGGCTTCAACGTTTTTACCGTAGGTTACAGCTACGGGGAGCCATTTGACTATGGTGCGGATGGCGTCGCGGCAGAGAGCGTCGGAAAGGGGGTTGGACTGAGCGCCGGTTATGGATTCAACAACGTGAGCAAGAGCGTCCAGACCGGTCATTGCGGTAGTCTTGGGAGGCAGGCCCAGAGTCAGATCGGGGTCAAGGAAAGCCAGGGTGCCTACGCATACGGGAGAAACGACGGAGTCCTTCTTACCCTGGGATACGCAGGTGATAACACACATATTGGTGGTTTCGGAGCCGGTGCCGGAGGTGGTGGGGACGAATACCAGAGGGAGACCGGGACGCAGATTTTTCTGCACGCCGAAGTACTGGCGGATGGGAGGAGGATTGTTGATAAGTACGTTTACGCCCTTGGCGG
>JAZNZR010000027.1:0-22643 GCA_045595025.1 Oscillospiraceae bacterium
CCTTGGCGCAGCTGCGCTTAAATCTCTTCAGCGCATTGTCCAGAGATTCGTTCTCCTTGACGTAGATTTCAGACATTTATTTCCCTCCCTCCAAATACGCCTTGCGGCGTTTCAAGGGCCATAAAATCATGGCTTAACGAACTTATTATAAAGGTTTTAATTGCGCTTGTCAACAATTACTTTTTAGGTTTGAGAATAAGATTGACAAGCTTGATATCGTCGCCCTTGCGGACAACAATGCTCTTGACAACTTCCATGCCCTCCATGAGCTTTGCGATCTTCTCGTTGGCATAGGCTATTGCAAGAACGGCATCGTTATCTGCATTGACGGGAACGATAATGGTGCTCTTGAGCTTGCCGCCCACCTGAACTGCGATTTCCTTCTCGCTGTCCACGAGCTTGCTCTCATCGAACTTAGGCCATGCGTGGAGGCAGCACTGGCCGCCGAAGCCCTGAATCTCCCAAAGCTCTTCGGCAATATGGGGAGCGAAGGGGCTGAGCATAAGAAGCATTGCCTTGATGTCGCCGCGGGTGGGAGCATTATCGCTGAACTGGTTCACCAGAGCCATCAGTGCGGCGATGGCGGTGTTGAACTTCATGTTCTCGATATCCTCGGTGACCTTCTTGATGGTGCGGTGGATTTCCTTCTCATTTGCCTTGGAATAGCCCTCGCCGCCTTCCAGACGGGTTTCGGCAAAGTTCCAGATGCGGTCCAGGAAACGCTTGCAGCCCTTGACGGCGCTCTCCTGCCAGGGAGCGGCCTTTTCAAAGTCGCCAAGGAACATTATATAGGTGCGGAGAGTATCAGCGCCGAAGGCCTTTACAACATCATCGGGATTGACAACATTGCCAAGGCTCTTACTCATCTTGACGATGGGATGAGATGCCATCTCGCCATACTTCTCAACGAGAGCCTTCTTTGCGGCCTTCTCGCTGCCATGCTCGGCAACAAGAGCTGCCTGCTCCTCCTCGGGGAGGTTATCGAAGCAGCGGGGATTCATGCCCAGAATCATGCCGTGGCTGGTGCGCTTTGCGTAGGGCTCGGCAGTGGGAACAACGCCGATATCATAGAGAACCTTATGCCAGAAGCGGGAATAAAGCAGATGGAGAGTGGTATGCTCCATACCGCCGTTATACCAGTCAACCTGATGCCAGTACTTCATTGCCTCTTCACCAACAAGAGCGTCGGCATTATGAGGATCCATGTAGCGGAGGAAGTACCAGCTGGAGCCTGCCCACTGAGGCATGTTGTCGGTCTCGCGCTTGGCGGGACCTCCGCAGACGGGACAGGTGGTGTTGACCCAATCGGTCATCTTGCTCAGGGGGCTTTCGCCGTCATCGGTGGGCTCATAGCTTTCAACCTGAGGCAGAGTGAGGGGCAGCTGCTCCTCGGGCAGGGGAACCCAGCCGCCGCAATGCTCGCAGTAAACAAGGGGAATGGGCTCGCCCCAATAGCGCTGGCGGGAGAAGACCCAGTCACGGAGCTTATAGTTAACCTTCTCGTGACCTATGCCCTGCTCCTCCAGATACTTGATCATAGCGGGAATGGCGTCCTTAACGGTGAGTCCGTTCAGGAAGCCGGAGTTGACCATTATGCCGCTTTCATCCTTAACGGTGTAAGCTTCCTTCTCAACATCGCCGCCTGCAACGACCTCGATAATCTCGCAGCCGAATTTCTTTGCGAAATCCCAGTCGCGGTCATCATGGCCGGGAACTGCCATAATGGCGCCGGTACCGTAGGTAGCCAGAACATAGTCGGAGATGAAGATGGGGATCTCTTTGCCGTTAACGGGGTTAATGGCGGCAACACCTGCAAGCTTGACACCGGTCTTGTCCTTGGCCATCTCGGTGCGCTCAAAGTCGGACTTGCGGGCTGCAGCAGCTTGATATTCGCGGACTTCATCCAGATTGGAAAGCTGGGATTCCCATTTTCCGATGAGAGCATGCTCAGGGCTCATAACCATATAGGTTGCGCCGAAGAGAGTATCGGGACGGGTGGTGAAGACGGTGACGGTGTCTCCGTTGGTGGTTGCAAAATCAAGCTCTGCACCGGTGGAGCGGCCTATCCAGTTGCGCTGCTGGGTCTTGACGCGCTCGATAAAGTCCAGCTCGTCCAGATCATCAATAAGGCGCTGGGCATACTCGGTGATTTTGAGCATCCACTGGCTCTTTTCCTTGCGGACAACGGGAGCTCCGCAGCGCTCGCAAACGCCGTTTACGACCTCTTCGTTGGCAAGAACGCACTTGCAGCTGGTGCACCAGTTAACGGGCATCTTGCTCTTATAGGCAAGTCCCTTCTTGAAAAGCTGGAGGAAGATCCACTGGGTCCACTTGAAGTAAGCGGGGTCGGTGGTATCCACGCAGCGGTCCCAGTCAAAGCTGAAGCCCAGCATCTGGAGCTGCTTTGTGAAGTTTGCAATGTTATCGCGGGTAACATCTGCGGGATGGAGATGGTTCTTTATGGCGTAGTTCTCGGTGGGGAGACCGAAAGCATCATAGCCAATGGGGAAAAGAACATTGTAGCCATCCATGCGGCGCTTTCTGGCAACGATGTCCATAGCGGTATAGGGACGGGGATGGCCAACATGGAGGCCTGCAGCAGAGGGATAGGGAAACTCAACAAGGGCATAGAACTTGGGCTTCTCACTGCCGGTGACGGCTGCATAGCTCTTGTTTTCCAGCCAATGCTTCTGCCATTTCTTCTCGATTGCGGTAAAATCGTATTTCATGTCACGTCTTCTTTCTTTATGGATATCCGTTTTACGTAAAAATTTTCTCAGTTGGGGAGTACGATGGAGGAAATATCGATTTCCTCTGCGTTGGACCAAAGGCGCTCCAGATTATAGAACTGTCTGGCCTCGTCCATAAAGATATGGACAACAACACAGCCGAAGTCTATAAGCACCCAGCCGCCGCTGCGGTAACCTTCACGGTGGAGAGGGGGCTCGCCCTTTGCCTCCAGAACTGCCTCGACCTCATCGGCCATGGTCTTGATCTGGGTGGTGGAATTTGCGGTGCAGATAACAAAATAGTCTGCCAAAACTGTTACATCGGTGGTGCGCAGAAGCTTGATATCCTCTGCCTTCTTGCCGTCAAGGGTGGAAACGATGGTTTCAGCTATCTCTTTGGGTGTCATCATATTTATCACTATCCTTAAATAATTTTATCAATAGAATGAATTATAATCTATAATCTCGCCGCAGGTTGACATAATGCTATTTTCTTCAGGATCAAACATAAGTATGTCCAGATTATGCAAAAGGATTTCCTCTTCATATGGGTTGAGGTAATCGTTTACCATTTCTGTCCACTCAACGGCGGATATCTGATAGTATGTTGTGTTCCTTATGCGCACATTGGCGCCCGGCATGGTTGCGAAGCGAATATTGCTGCCGTCAATCTCGCGGAGAATATCCGCAAAGCTTCTCCACAGAGTTTCATCTATGTTGCCATCTGCGTTTTCCGCAAGAACACTTATAACTTCGTCAACATTGGGTCCTTCACTGCCGGATATGTACATGGCGAGGATCTCCATAAGGAAGTCCTGCACGGTTTTAATTCTTCCCAGGTCACCGTCCGGGTAGCCGCCGCCATTTTCTCCGAAACAGAATTTAAGCATTTGCTGAGCTCTGGCTCCGTTAAGCCACTGCAGACCTGAGTTTATACTTATACTGTCTGCCTGGCTGATCATATCTCTTGGAACGGTGTAATAAAGTCCGCCTATAGCATCCACAATTTCAGCAACGGTTTTTGCTTCTATGAAAGCGTAGTAATCAATGGAAAAACCGAGAATGCTGCTTAATTCATTTAAGAATCGCCGGGAATCGCCATTTTCATTCTGCATTATGCTGCTAATTCTTTTGAGATCCCAGCTGACATTAACGAGGGTATCTCTGGGAATACTGACAAAATCCAGTTTTTCTTCGGCTATATCTATTCTTCCAAGAATAACCGTATCCACGGTGACGCCCTTGTTATCATAAACGGCGAAAAGGAAGTTGCGGTAGTTGCCGTTTTTCATCTGCTCCACATCGGTCTCACCACGGGAAGCAGCCATCTCATCCGTATCTTCAGGAGAGGAAGGAATCAGGGGCAGCACCACATCGGGTGAATGGCTGTCTTTATCTTCGCTCTCTTTGCCGTAGATATCTTCTTCGGCATCCAAATCATCCCTATCAGCAGGGAGGTTTTCCCATATCCTGCTGCCCACGGACACCAGAAGCACCACAAAAAGCAATGCCGCCGCTGCATAAATACTTATCAGCGCCGCCCGCTTTTTATCCTTCTTCATACGGACATAAGAAGCCTTTATTCGGTTTTGGATTTGCGGAAGAGCCTTTGTTTCATCCGGAGCCGCCCTGCCCTTTTCAGGGGCGGCGCTTCGTGGGCTCTTCTTGCTGCCGAACAGCTTCATTCTTATCTTTCCCTTTCATACTGCTCAAGAGCCTCAATGGTGTTGGGATGGGGAGATACGCCGTAGCGCGCCAGATCCGCAAGGCTCATCTCGTAGCCGAGCTTCATAGCCGCGTCAAGATCGGTATATGCCAGACGGCGAAGCGTCTCAACTCCCTCAAAATCCCGTGTGGGCTCTATATAATCGGCCATATAAATTATCTTCTCGAGAACTGACATATCGGCTCTGCCTGTGGTATGCCATCTGATGGCCTCATACACCTCATCGGAAACACCGAAGCGCTCTTTTGCAATGGCAGCTCCGCTCTTCGCATGGAGCAGCTTCTCGCTGACCGCCTCAAGGGCATCCGGTATGATACCATATTTTTCGCACAATATCAACTGTTCCCGAAGATTCAGTTTCTTTGTAATATCATGGAGGATAGCCGCCTCTGCAGCCTCATCCGGATCTGCGCCCCAATGCAATGCAAGGCGCACCGCCTCCTCCTCGCAGCCTTTAACATGGGGGATACGTTTTGTCTTGAGCATGGAATAGGCCTTTTCTCTCAGCCAGTTCCAGTTGGGCTTTGCCCCATAAAGCCTGCGGCTGATAATATGCTCATAAACGCCAGTTGGAAGCATCTCTACCCCCTCCCTCTTCGGGAGAAGCTCTCTCACATCACTGGAGGAAGCCACAACGGGCTTTAGTGCTACGATGGTGCTGCGGGTGCGGTAGACCTTTGCATATTCAAGAGCCTTGCGTCGGAGAGACTCCTTGTCCTCATCCCGGCGCACCACGCAGATATGGACGCTTTTGAGTATGAACTGCGCGTCATACCAGCTTTCAAGGCTCATATACATATCCGTACCCATAACAAGGATTATCTCCTCGCCGGGAAAGCGCTCCATAAGGGCGCGGAGGGTATCGGCAGTATAGCTTTTGCCCTCCCGGAGAATTTCCATGTTGCTGACGGTGACAGACTCTCCCCCTCCGAAGGCACGGCGACAAAGCTCCATGCGTTCCTCATTTCCGGGACTGCCTGCAGCCATATCCTTATGGGGGGCTACGCCTGCCGGAATTATGAAAAAACGACGGGGCTTGAAATGCTTTATTACGGCCTCGGCCACATGGCAATGGCCAATGTGGGGCGGGTTGAAACTGCCGCCATATACAGCAATACTCATTTACTTTTTCTTGCTCTTGGGCAGCTCAATCTTGGGGTCGGTTTCGTTGCGCTTATAGAGCACGAACTTGCTGCCTATGGACTGAACGGTCTGTGCCCTGCAGGCCTCGGCGAGAGCCTCGCAGGCTTCGCGGGAGGAGAGCAGGCTGTTTTCAAGAACTTTTCCCTTTACAAGCTCTCTGGCTTTAAGAGCGTCTCTTACCTGAGTGATAACATTTTCGGTAATTCCGCCCTTGCCGATGATAACAATGGTATCCTCAGTCATAGCAAGAGAGCGGAGATATGCGCGCTGTTTACTTGTCAGCATAATATTCCCTCAATTTCTCTATAAATTCTCTGACTGCCTTTCCTCTGTGAGAAATGGCATTTTTCTCTTCATCTGTAAGCTGAGCCATGCTGCCCTCGGAGCAATCCGGTCCAAAAATAGGGTCATAACCGAAGCCGTGGTCTCCAACGGGAGCTAGGAGTATATTTCCGTGGCACTCCCCTCTTGTGCGGATAACATCTCCGTTAGGGAAGGTGCAGCAAAGAGCGGATACAAACTTGGCGCGGCGGTCAGTTACGCCCTCCATTTTCTTCAGGAGGTACATATAACGGTCTATGTCGCTATCCTCATGATTGCCTGTATAGCGGGCGGAGTAAACTCCGGGCTCGCCGCCCAGATGATCCACCATAAGTCCGCTGTCATCGGCAACGGCGGGAAGTCCGCTGAGTGCGGTGATGGCACTGGCTTTCAGATAGGAGTTCTCCTCAAAGGTGGTGCCGGTTTCTTCAACCTCAATATCAAAGCCCGCCTCCCTCTGAGACAGAACCTCTATACCCAACTCTGCAAGAAGCTCACGCATTTCGCGCAGCTTTCCCTTATTGTTTGAAGCAAGTATTATTTTCATCACTTGAGTATTTCCTCCGCAAAAACATCTGCCTCAAAGGGCATAAGGTCATCGGCGCTTTCGCCCACACCTATGAACTTAACGGGAAGCTTCAGCTCATCGGCTATGGCAAAGACTATGCCGCCTCTGGCAGTGCCGTCCAGCTTGGTGAGAACAATGCCGCTGATATCGGCGCTTTCCTTAAAGCTCTTTGCCTGAATAAGTCCGTTCTGACCGGTGGTGGCATCCAGCACCAACAGTGTCTCCACAGATGCCTCGGGCAGTTCTCTTCCGATAATGCGGCGGATCTTGCTGAGCTCATTCATGAGATTCTGCTTATTATGAAGTCTGCCCGCAGTATCGATGATAATTACATCCGCGCCTCTGGCTTTTGCGGCTGCTATGCCGTCAAAAACAACACTGGCGGGATCGCTTCCCTCTTCATGGCGGACTATATCAGCACCGGAGCGCTGCGCCCATACGGTGAGCTGCTCTGCAGCCGCTGCGCGGAAGGTGTCGCCGGCGCAGAGGAGCACCTTTTTGCCCTCTGCCTTGAAGCGGCTGGAAAGCTTGCCGATGGTAGTGGTCTTGCCTACACCGTTTACGCCAACCATAAGAATAACGGAGGGCTTTGTATCCAGCTTCAGCTCGCGCTCACCCACATTGAGAATCTCGCAGAGAATCTCGCCGAAGGCCTTTCTGACCTCCTCGCCTCCCCGAAGTCCCCGCTCATGAACAACTTCGCGAAGCCTCTCAACAGCTTTAACGGAGGTATCAACACCCGCATCTGCCATTATCATGGTCTCTTCCAGTTCTTCATAGAATTCTTCGTTTTCACGGGTGAATCCGGCGAACATATTATTCATGGAAATGGCCATATTCTGCTTGGTACGCATAAGGCCGCTTTTTATTTTTTCAAGAAATCCCATTTTGAAGTTTCCTTTCAGCTTGCTATAGTCTTTTCTGCCTCTTCAAGGTCTACAGCAAGAATACTGGTGACGCCCTTTTCCTGCATGGTAACGCCGTAAAGCATATCGGCTTCTTCCATTGTTGCGCGGTGGTGGGTGATAACGATGAACTGTATCTGTTCCGCCATGGAACGCATATAGTCAGCGTAGCGGGCGACATTGGCTTCGTCAAGAGCGGCATCGATTTCGTCCATAACGCAGAATGGTGTGGGACGAACTTTCATAATAGCGAAGTACAAAGCAATGGCAACAAAGCTCTTTTCTCCGCCGGAGAGAAGGCTTATATTGGTTACCGCTTTTCCGGGAGGCTGGACCTTTATTCCAATGCCGCAGCCAAGAGGATCCTCGGGGTCTTCAAGCTCCAAAGCAGCCTTGCCGCCGCCGAAAAGCTCAAGGAATACGGTGCGGAATTTTTCATCGATCGCCTTGAACTCCCGGAGGAAGATTTCCTTCATCTCTCCGGTAATATCTCCGATTATCTTCTGAAGCTCACGCTTTGCCTTTTCAACATCGTCACGCTGGGAGGCTAGGAACTCATAGCGTTCGCTGACGCGCTCATATTCCTCAATGGCACCCACATTCACATTGCCAAGGCGGCTTATCTCCCGCTTAAGCTCTGTGATACGCTTTGCTGCAGCGCTCATATCCTCAACAGCCTTGCGAAGCTGTGCCGCAGCGCTGCGGCTGAGCTGATAGCTATCCCAAAGCTTGTCCAGAATCTGCTTTTCTTCCATCTCCGCTGCATCGCGTCTGTTTTCAAAACGGGAGCAGCGCAGCTGCATATCATTAATATCGCGGTTTTTATCCTGAGAGGCTTTTTCGCTTCTGGTACGCTTGCCTTCAAGCTCCATTCTGAGGCTGTTATACTCAGCGATTGCGCTCTTATGAGCCTCGCACTTGCTGCGAAGGGCGGCAAGGCGCTCCTCATTGGAGCTGATCTCTGACTTTATATCCTCGCTGCGGAGCTTTATGGCTTCTATGGACAGCAGACGGTTTTCGCTGTCACCGGACATTGCGACAATAAGCTCTTCAAGATTTTCCGCAGAGCGGACAGTTGCCTCCCGCTCTGCTCCAAGGGACGCACACTCTGCCCGGAGGGCGGATATGCGCTCGGAAATTTCCCCGCGCCTGAGTTCGAAATCCTCGTGACCGGCGCTGAGAGCGTCAATCTCATTTTTAAGCTGCTCCAGACGCTTTTCCTGAGCGGCAAGAGCGTCTTTTTCCCTATCCTGGCTGAGCTGATTTTCCTGTCTCTTGCCGGAAAGCCCTGCCCGCTCATTTTCAAGAGCTTCAATGCTCTCATCAAGAGCGCTCTGCATCATTTTAAGACGCTCCGCATTGCTCTCTGTGCGGCGGAATTCCTCAGCCGCTCCGCTGAGTTCGGAAGATGCCACCTGAAGCTCGTATCTGGCCTTTTCAAGCTCACGGCTTGCCGCAGCAAGCTCCTCAGCCTGCTTTTCCTCATCCTTTGCAAGGCGCTCAAACTTTGCCTTGAGGGATTTAAGCTCATTGGCTCTTGAAAGTATACCCACATTTTTTGCGGAAGAGCCGCCCGTCATAGAGCCGCCGGCATTTATCATCTGGCCGTCAAGAGTGACTATTCTCAGGCTGTTGCCGTTTTTGCGGGAAATTCTGACAGCATCGGAAAGAGTTTCCACAACAACGGTGCGGCCAAGGAGACTGGCAACCAGAGCCGTATATTTTTCATCGCTTTTTACCAACTGGCTGGCAACTGCAACAAAGCCCTCTTCTCCGGAAGGAACCTTGCTGAGGCCGGCAGGCCTTACAGTATCGAGAGGTATGAAGGTTGTGCGTCCGCCATCGCTGCGCTTGAGCATTTCAATGGCTGCCTTACCTACATCCTGACTGTCAACAACCACGTTCTGCATTGCAGCGCCAAGAGCGGTTTCAACGGCAACTGTATATTTATCAGCAACGCTTATAAGACCTGCAACAGGTCCGTGGATGCCTCTGAGAGTTCCGCGGGAGCGCTCGCGCATAACATTTTTAACGGCTTTGCCCAGACCTTCGAACTCCTGTTCAAGCTCAGTGAGGAGCTTTATGCGCCCCTCGGTGCTGCGCTTTTCAACGCTGAGTTTATTGAGCTTTTCCGTCAGGTCCTGAACCTTCTTCTCACGGCCGCCCATAAGCATACGGTGGCCGTTGATAATATTATTTACCTCATTATAGCGCTCTTCTGCTTTTTCATATTCTCTGCGGGAGCTATGATAGCTCTCGGAAACTTCGTCATAGCGGCGCTCCGCATCTTCGATGTCGGAAGCTATGGTCGTAAAGCGCTCGGCGATCTCCTTCGCTCTGTCAGAGAGCTGGGCAAGAGTTGCTCTGTGTCCCGCAGCAGCTTCATTTGCCTCGTTTTCAGAGGCAATAAGACGGCTGAGTTCCTGCTGATTAACATCGCTCTCCGCAGCAAGCGCCTCAGCTTCACGCTCGGCAGCGCGGATATCCAGATGTTTTTCAGCCATTTCGCTATCGATTTCCGCAACTCTGTCTCTGTGGAGCTTTGCCTGACAGCGAATGCCCTCAGCTCTTTCGGACTGCTCATTGATCTCAGTGTGGAGCCGCTCTACGGTCTCCTCATTATGGCGGAGATTTGTCTTCAAAACAGCAATCGCGTTTTCACATTCGGAGGCGGAAGCCTCCTCCTCACTGAGACGCTGGCGCTCGCGCTCCGTATCCATATCGCACTCGCGCATTTTATTGCTGAAATTATCGTTGGCGGCATAGAGCTCGTCCAGCTCACGTCTTGCGCGGGCAAGCTCCACATTTGCCTCATCCAAATCCTTTGAAGCTCTCTCGCTCTTCTCTCTGCACCCGTCCAGCTCTTCCATCCAGACATTTATCTCCAGCTCGCGCTGTTCATCACGGAGGACAAGATACTTTTTAGCGGTTTCGGCCTGCTTTTTGAGAGGTACGACCTGCATCTCCAGCTCATCAATTTTATCGTTGATGCGGACAAGGTTTTCATCGGTGCGGGCAAGCTTGCGTTCCGCCTCCTCTTTGCGGTAGCGGTAGCGGGATATGCCTGCGGCTTCTTCAAAAATTTCGCGGCGGTCGGTGCTTTTTGCGGAAACGATCTCCGCAATTCGTCCCTGACCGATTACACTGTATCCGTCACGTCCGAGACCCGTATCCATGAGAAGAGCCGTGATATCCTTCAATCTTACGGACTCACGGTTTATATAATATTCACTTTCGCCATTTCTGTAATAACGGCGGGAAATGGTAACCTCGGGAGCATCAATCTCAAATGTGCCGCCGGAGTTATCAAGAATGAGGCTGACCTGAGCAAAGCCCAGAGGGCTGCGCTTTTCGGTGCCTCCGAAAATAACGTCCTCCATTTTGCCGCCTCGCAGGGTTTTGCTGCGCTGCTCACCCATAACCCAAAGCATAGCATCGGAAATATTGCTCTTGCCGCTGCCGTTGGGTCCAACGATGGCCGTTATGTCTTTTTCAAAGTTAATCACGGTTTTATCCGCAAAGGACTTAAAACCCTGAATTTCTATAGCCCTTAAATACAATTTCTGCACTCCTTGTTGTGGACAGATACCCACAATAATACAAAATAGAGTATATTACAAAATTTCTTCTTTTGCAACGAAATCAACAAGAATTTCTCCTATTTCAACATCCGCACTCTTTACGGAGAGCTTTGAAAGAGAAAAATCCTCAGTCAACTTAGTTATATTGCTGCGTTTTTGCCCGATCATCTGGGATATGCAGGCGGGATTTACACGCAGCACAACATTATCTCCCGCTTTTGCGCCGCGAAGAGCTTCGCGGGCTTTTTTCAAAAGCACTCGGCCTTTAACAATCTCTCCCAGCGCGGGATGATAAGCTCCGCCCAGAGCATCTCCCCCGCTCAGTTCATCACTTGGATTAAGTCCGAGGCGGATAACGGGTATACCCGCTTTTTCAAATATGGGGAGTATCTCCGAGCAGACTTCGGCAGCAGCTTCAACGCTGTGCTCAGTATATTTTCCCTCTTGCCACATATCGGCAAGAGCGGTATCGCGAATAATTACGGTGGGATAAATTCTGACACCATCAGGTTTGAGGGCGGCAATTTTCTCCGCGCTTATTATATCCTTCTCCCTGTCGGAGCCGGGAAGCCCCGTCATCATCTGCAACACAAGAGAAAAGCCTCTGCCTTTTATCATTTCCGCAGCCTTTTCCGTATCCTCTGCGCTGTGGCCACGCCATGAGGCGGAAAGAACGCTGTCCACCATAGACTGGCTTCCAAGTTCTATTGTTCTTACACCCTTTTCCCAAAGAAGGGAGAGAATTTCATCGCTTATGGCATCCGGACGGGTGGAAACTCTTATGGATGAAATCCGTCCGTCCTCAATATAAGGCGCCGCTGCATCCAGCAGTGCCCGCTGCTCATCGTAAGCTATGGCAGTGAAGGAGCCACCGTAAAAGGCCAGCTCAGCATTTTTGCACTTGGGGAGAGCCTCCTCTATGGTCTTCACCACCTCGTCGGGACAAGCAGGCAAAAGGCTGCCCGAAATGCGCTTCTGGTTGCAGAAAACGCAGTCGTGAGGGCAGCCCAGATGAGGTATGAACACAGGTATAATGCTCTTTCTCATTACTCGTCCTTCAGTTCTTCCAAGGCTTTTGAAGCGGCATTCTGCTCCGCTTCCTTCTTTGTACGTCCCTGTCCCTGACCTATCATCTCTCCGTTGAGATAAACAGCGGCGCAGAATACTTTCATATGGTCAGGTCCGCTTTCGCTGAGCATCTCATAGCTCAGGCTCTGACCGTGGAATCTCTGAACAAGCTCCTGCAGACGTGTTTTATAGTCTCCGACAGGTGTGGCACCCAGACTTTCCAGTTTGGAAAGGATGTGGTCATCCACAAATTTCTTGGCTACTTCAAATCCGCCGTCTATGTAAAGAGCTGCGATAACAGCTTCCACGCAGTCGGCAAGAATGCTGGGGCGCTCTCTGCCTCCGGTGAGAGCTTCGCCCTTTCCAAGGCGGAGATAAGCACCGAATCCCAGCTTATCCGCAACCTCCCAAAGGCTCTGCTCGCACACAAGTTCCGCTCTCATGCGGGTCATTTTTCCCTCGGGAAGCTGGGGAAAAGCGCGGTAAAGATGCATTGCTACAACCATTCCCAAAACACTGTCACCTATGAACTCCAAACGCTCATTGCTCTGGCAGCGATGTTCATTGGCATAAGAGGAGTGGGTAAGGGCTGTGGCAATCAGCTCCTTATCGTTAAAACTATAATTCAGTTTTTTCTGAAGCTCTTTCACGAACTTTTCCCCCTTTTCCCGAAAACGGAATATCGGCTTTTAACTGTCTTTCTTACTTTGCGTTGTGGGAAACGTAATCAACAAGGTCACCGACGGTACGAATTCCCTTGAGCTCCTCTTCCTTCATCTCGTCGAGAGAGAATTCTGCTTCCATAGCCATGCTCAGCTCAACAATATCAAGAGAATCGGCATCGAGGTCATAGATGAAGTTGGTGTCCATAGTGATTGTCTCGGCAGAGATACCGAACTGTTCTGCAATAATTGCTCTGATGGTTTCAAAAATCATGATCATTTTCCTTTCATAGCAAAAATTTATTCATTGCGAAGCTTCATATATTCAATGTTATCAGCTATCTTGCCACTGATATCATTTTCAACAATATTGATCGCCTGCATAACTGCAGAGCGGATTGCTCTGGCATTGGAGCTGCCGTGAGCCTTTATAACAGGCTTTGTAATGCCAAGGAAGGGAGTTCCTCCAACCTCATTGGGGTCGAGAAGACTCTTTATGGCTCCCATATCCTTCTTGATTACAAGAGCTGCCAGCTTATTTTTCAGGCTGCAGAGCATAACGCTCTTTATCTTTTTCATAAGGAACTTGGCAGTGCCTTCAATGCTCTTCATAAGGATATTACCCGTGAAGCCGTCTGTGACTATGACATCAACCTTGCCGGTGAAAACATCGCCGCCTTCTATGTTGCCTACGAAATTAATGCGGCCTTCCTCGTGAGCCTCACGGAGAAGAGCATACGCCTCCTTGCAAAGCTCGGTGCCCTTGGTATCCTCACTGCCGTTATTGAGCAGACCCACCCGGGGAGTTTCAACTCCGCTGATGGCGGAGGCATAGAATGAGCCCATATAGGCAAACTGGAGCAGATATTCCGCGGTGCAGTCAACATTGGCACCGCAGTCGATAAGTACAACGCCCTTGTCTCCGTTGGGAATAACAGGGCAGAAGCAGGCGCGGCGAATTCCGCGGATGCGCTTAACCAGCAGCGTTGCGCCGGTGAGCAGAGCACCGGTGCTGCCTGCGGAAATAAAGGCATCGCCCTCGCCCTTGCTGAGAAGGTTGAGACCAACGGTCATGGAGCTGTCCTTTTTTCTGCGGCAGGCCATCGAGGGCTCATCATGCATGTCAATGACCTCGGTGGCATTCACAACGGATATATGCTCATTGCCCTCTCCGCCAAACTGAGCAAGGCACTCCCGTACCTTTTCCTCGACACCAACAAGTGTTATGTCAACCCCAAATTCCTTCTGGGCTTCAACAGCGCCTTTGACGATTTCGGCAGGAGCATTATCTCCGCCCATTGCATCAATTATAATTTTCATTCTCTCTC
The DNA here is from genome assembly GCA_045595025.1 of Oscillospiraceae bacterium. GTDB lineage: Bacteria > Bacillota > Clostridia > Oscillospirales > Oscillospiraceae > SIG459. The sequence continues at coordinate 14,032 of JAZNZR010000027.1, forward strand.
CCACTTTCCTTTAATAATTTATTATGAGAATATGGGTTTATATTTCTTTCTCTTTCTTCAGCTGCTCGAGTATCTCAAGACCCCGTTTGCTGATTTCGGCATTTTTATTGCGCTTGCCCTTAACTCTGTAGCCAAGGGGAGTTATTATGCCAAAATTTATATTCATAGGCTGGAAGTTGCCGCTCACGCTGCCGCCGGAAACATAAAGTCCCAAAGCGCCCACAGCGGTTTCCTGAGGGAAATCCACGGCTTCTTTGCCGAGAATGCGTCTTGCAGTTTCGATACCGACAAGCAGACCGCTGGCACAGGATTCCACATACCCCTCAACGCCCGTCATCTGTCCCGCAAAGGAAATTCTGGGCTCGTTTTTGAGTCTGTAGTAGCGGTCCAGCAGGGTCGGGGAGTTGAGATAGGTGTTGCGGTGCATAACGCCGTAGCGGACAAATTCCGCGTTTTTCAAAGCGGGTATCATGGAGAAAACTCTCTTCTGCTCGGGAAATCTCAGATGAGTCTGGAAACCGACTATGTTATAAATCGTTCCCTCAGCATTATCTCTGCGAAGCTGAACAACGGCATAGTTTTCCTTGCCGTTTCTGGGATCTATAAGACCCACGGGCTTCAGAGGACCGAAGCGGAGAGTATCCTCTCCCCTTCTTGCCATAACCTCAACGGGCATGCAGCCTTCAAATACGCCGCCGTCATCAAAGCCGTGGACGGAGGCCTCCTCGGCGGAGCAGAGCTCGCGCCAGAAGGCAAGGTATTCTTCCCTGTCCATTGGGCAGTTGATATAGTCTGCAGTTCCCTTATCATAACGGGATGCATAAAATGCGCTTTCCATATCGATGCTCTCCAGCATAACGATAGGTGCCGCAGCATCAAAGAAATGAAGGTCACTGTCGGGGCATTTTTCGGCAATTTTCTCTGCCAGCGCATCGCTGGTGAGGGGTCCTGAGGCGATGACCACCTCGCCCTCGGGTATCTCCGTGATTTCCTCCTCAACAAGACTTATGTTGGGGTGATTTTTTATATGCTCGGTGACCATTTTAGCATAGCCTTCACGGTCAACTGCCAATGCTCCGCCGGCGGGAACGCGGTTTGCATCCGCGCACTTCATAATAAGGCTGTCCAGCCTTCTCAGTTCCTCCTTGAGGAGACCAACAGCGTTGGAAAGGTCATCGCCTCTGAAGGAGTTGGAGCAGACAAGCTCGGCAAAATCATTGGAAACGTGGGCAGGGGTCTTTTTATTGGGCTTCATCTCGCAGAGACGAACCTTTATCCCCCTTTGTGCAAGCTGCCAGGCACATTCGCAGCCGGCAAGTCCGGCTCCGATAACAGTTACTTGATATTCCATATCTCACTCCTTGGCAGCGCTGCTTTTTCTGCCGCGCTTTGCGGCAGGCTTTTTGGCGGTGCTTTTCTTAGCGCCGCTCTTTTTGCTTTCGGAAGCTTCTCCCTCGCCCTCGGCAGGCTTTTTCTTGTAGCCTCTCTGATCCTCGGGCAGGAAAGCGGAGCATTCTTCATTTATGCAGAAGGGCTTTTTCTTGCCCTTTCCTGCCAGCTTGAAAAGGGTCTTGCCGCACTCGGGGCAATAATCCTTAACGGGAACGCTCCAGGTCATAAAGCCGCAGTCGGCACCCTTTTCGCAGGCATAATAGGTATAGCCCTTCTTGCTGGTGCGCTTGAGGATGCGGCTGCCGCACTTGGGGCATTTTCCGGGCATCTCAACAACTATAGGCTTTGTAAAGGTACATTCGGGGAAGCCGGGGCAGGCAAGGAAGCGTCCGAAGCGTCCGTTCTTGACCACCATCTGCTTTCCGCAGACATCGCAAAGCTCATCGCTAACTTCATCAGGAACCTTCAGATGCTTGCCCTCAAGAGCCTTTTCTGCGCTCTCCAGCTCCTCGTCAAAGCTGCCGTAAAACTCACGGAGAACACCCTTCCAGTTCTTGTCGCCGGACTCAATTTCGTCAAGACTGTCTTCCATACGGGCGGTGAACTTCAGATCAACAATATCCTTGAAGTAATCACTCATAAGGGTGTTGACAACTTCTCCAAGGGGAGTGGGCTTGAGATAACGGCCTTCCTTAACAACATACTCACGGCTCGTGATGGTGCCGATTGTGGGAGCATAAGTGGAGGGACGGCCTATGCCTTTTTCCTCAAGGGCGCGAATAAGAGTTGCCTCGGTATAGCGGGAAGGAGGCTGGGTAAAGCGCTGCTCCTTGCCGAATTTGGAAGCGGTAACCTTTTCGCCTTCATTGAGATTGGGCAGAGGCTTTCTTATCTCAGCAGACTCCTCGTCGCGGCTTTCCTCATAAAGGGCGGTATACCCGGGGAACTTTATCTCGGAGTGGTTGGCGCGGAAAACATGTCCCGCGGCTTCTGCATCAATTATAACATTGTCATAAACGGCATTTGCCATCTGGCTTGCGGTGAAGCGTCCCCAGATCAGGCGGTAAAGGCGATATTGGTCGCCTGTAAGATTCTTCTTGATAAGCTCGGGGAAAAGATAAATATTGGAGGGTCTTATGGCCTCGTGTGCATCCTGCGCTCCGGCCTTGGTCTTGAAAACACGGGTCTTGGAGGGATAATACTGAGGACCGTAATGCTCCAGTATATAGCTTTTTGCGCTTGCAAGAGCTTCCTCGGAAATACGCAGAGAGTCGGTACGCATATAGGTTATAAGACCTACTGTGCCGTAACCTTCAATATCAATTCCTTCATAGAGCTGCTGCGCCACACTCATGGTGCGCACGGGAGTCATACCCAGACGGCGGGAAGCTTCCTGCTGCAGAGTGGAGGTAATAAAGGGAGGAGAGGGAGAACGCTGCTTCTCTCCGCGCTTTACGGAGGTAATCTCAAAATTCTTACCCTCAACGGCGCTGAGAACCTTCTCAACTTCTTCCTCGGATCCCAGCTCCAGCTTTTTATCTGCGGTGCCGTGATAACGGGCAACAAAGGAGCCGTCATTGGGAGCAAGGCGCTCAAGATATGCGTCCAGAAGCCAGTATTCCTCGGCAACGAAATCTTTTATCTCGTTTTCTCTGTCAACAACCATACGGGTTGCAACAGACTGAACGCGGCCTGCGCTGAGACGGGGTCTGCCCAGCTTGCGCCAGAGCAGCGGAGAGAGCTTATAGCCCACAAGGCGGTCCAGAATTCGTCTTGCCTGCTGGGCATCAACAAGATTGAGGTCAATATCCCGGGGAGCGGCTATGCTCTCGGTGACAACCTTTTTGGTGATCTCGTTGAAGGTTACGCGGCGTGCCTTTTCATCGCTGAGCTCAAGAAGTTCCTTGAGATGCCAGGATATGGCTTCGCCTTCCCGGTCAGGGTCGGTTGCGAGATAAACGGTCTGAGCGCTCTTGGAGCTTTTGCGCAGCTCGGCGATGGTGGCCTCACGACCTGCAACGCTTTGATAAAGGGGCTCAAAATCGTTTTCTATATCCACACCCAGAGTGCTTTTGGGCAGGTCACGAAGATGACCCATAGATGCGATAACTTTATAATCGCTGCCCAGATATTTCTCTATGGTCCTTGCCTTGGCAGGAGATTCGACGATCACAAGATTCGTCTTTGCTTTTGCCATTTTCATTTCCTCACTTTGTTATGTTCAATGTAAAACGCTTGCCGGATTCCTGACTTACAAAGCCCTTTATCTGGAGCATAGTCAGTTCGCTGAGAACAATAGATGCCGGCATTGCGGAAAGGTCTATTATATCGTCCACATGCATGGACGGCTTTGTCATAACTGCAACTATTTTAAGCTGATTTTCGCTGAGTCCCGAAAGCTGGGAAGCCAGATTTTCGTTTCTTGCCTTTCTGACAGGAACGCGGAACTTGAAAAAGCCCTTGCCCGGCTCTTCGTTCTGAGGCTTTGCCTCCTCGGTTCTTTTGCGCTTATCCTCCGGATTATATTGCTGCGCGGGAACCTTATCAGGTCCTTTCTCGGAAATCTTATCCGGGAAAAGCGCCTTATATTCCCTCAAAACATCCCAACCGCACATAACAAGAGCCGCGCCCTCCTGAATGAGGGTGTTGCTGCCCTTTCCTTCCCTTGAATCCGCATTGGAGGGAACAGCGTAGACATCCCGTCCATATTCCAGAGCATGGCGCACGGTTATAAGGGCACCGCTGCGTTCAGGGGCTTCGGGAACAACAACCGCCAGAGAAAGACCTGCAATTATGCGGTTTCTTCTGGGAAAAGTCAGCTTGCTTCCGGGGCAGCCGGGAGCATACTCGCTGATAAGGGCTCCTCTCGCGGCTACATCTTCAAAAAGCTCACGGTTGAACCTTGGAAAGACCTCATCTATACCCGTTCCCAAAACGCCTATAACCTGTCCGTTTGCCATTAATGCAGCCTCTGCAGCCCGGGAATCTATTCCCTCGGCAAGACCGGTGCAGATAAGCGCACCCTTTGCGGCCATTTCGTAGCTTATATTTCTTGTTATCTCCGCTCCGTAATGTGTGCATTTTCTTGTGCCCACAACGGCAATGACGGGCTCCGTATCCACAGAGGGCAGATGTCCCTTAACATAGAGCACGCAGGGAGGATCCGAAATATTTTTAAGGCGCTGAGGATAGGCGGCATCCTGAAGGGTGATTATGCTGACATTTTTCTCAGCACAGCGCCCTATTATATTCTCGGCACCGCGGAGATCCTTATCGAGAAGTTTTGCCAGTTCTTCGCCCGCTATTCCCATTTTCTCAAGCTCATCCCTCTGAGCATAGAAAACATTGGCGGGATCATTCTTCCACTCCAGCAAAGCTCTCTCTGCGCGGTGGCTCAGGCGCTTTTCGGCAAACCATATCCAATGGACAAGACTCATTTTCCCCTCCCCTTTCAGCGGGTAAGCTCCCACATCACGATGGCAGCGGCAACTCCCGCGTTGAGAGATTCGCACTGCTCGTTCATGGGGATGATTACCTGCCCGTCGCAAAGAGTGAGAAACTCTTCGGAAAGGCCTTTACCTTCGCTGCCTATGGCAACAGCGGCTTTTTCAAGTCCGATTCGGCGTATATCCTGAGATTCTTCGGAAAGAGCGGCGCCATAAAGCTTCATGCCGTAGGCGGAGAGATATTCTCTCATCCCGCTGCGCTCCATACGGAGCACCTTCTGTCGGAAAACGGCACCCATAGCGGCGCGGATTGTCTTGGGGTTATATATGTCTGCGCAGTCTCCGGTGAGAATAACACTGTCCATATTAAGGGCATTGGCGGTACGCAGGATTGTACCCAGATTTCCGGGGTCCTGAACGGTCTCAAGAACGAGGCAGCGTCCCGGCTCTTTTTCCGGCCATGAGGGCATACGGAAGGTGAAAAGAGCGCCCTGACTGTTCTTGAGGGGGGATGCATAGTCAATAAGCTCCTGAGAAACGCTGTACTGACGCACACCTTCGGGAAGCGCAAAAGCCGGCTCCCCTGCCCAGAGCACGGCAGTAATCTCCACGCCCCACATTATGGCCTCGCGGAGGAGCTTGATTCCGTCGCATACGGCTTCGCCATGCTCATAACGGTAGGACTTGTCACTGCCCAGCTTGCGGACATGAGCAATTATTTTGTTTTGTCTTGAGCTGAGCTTTTCCATTTTTCCTCCGAATTTGCACATAGCAATAGCAATTATACATTATAATAGCAAAATCATGGATTATACTACACCCGCCCTCACTGTATTGTCAATCGCTATTTAAATGTATATCGTGTAATTTCCTGCGGAACAGCAACAAAAAAGGCCGCCTAAGGCAGCCTTTTTTAAAATCAAATTCACCAAAGCCTAACTCTCTTGGAAGCCGCCATTCTCTTCCTCCGGCATTTCCTCTGCAGAAGGTTTAGGGCCTCCCGCTATATCCCTGTAGAAGGCTGCAAATGCCGCCTGCTGATATGCCTGCAAAAACAGCGTGGGAATCAGGCTCAAAATTGTAACCGGAATCATAAGCAAAACAGCAATCACAGCTCCGCCCAGATCAATAAGCAGGCCGATGATAAGCACACATATAAGTGTGGGCACAACACAAAGCAATCCCCAGCCGATAAAACTGAAGTGCAGGCAGAAAAGGCGCCATTTATTTCCGTCCATCAGCCAGCGGGATTTTGTTATGGCCTCCTTTGCTCTCATTCGGGGATTTTCGGCAAGTACATAAGGCGTCATCGCATAGCTGAAGTTTTTGACAATTCCCGGAATAACGAAAAGCAGTGACCAAAGAAAGATGAAAATACCCAAAAGCAAATTCATGCAAAATGCCGCTCCGAAACGATTGAAGCGGGAAAACAGGTCAGTGAATTTTGCCTCTTTTTTATCTACAAGGTTAAGGTTGAAAACAGAATATCCCATTTTCACAGCGCCGCCAACTACAAACTGGGCTGTACCCAGAGCAGATAACAATACTGCAAGTACTACTGCGGCTACTATAATAACGAGCCATACTTCCTCCGTAAAGATATCAGGAGATACACCCTCAATTTGATTATCCTCAATATTAATGTTGAAGCCACCACTGTTGCCAAGGGCCATAACGCCACCCAGCAGGGAAGCAATGAATCCTGTAAGCGCTGCAAGCCACCATTTGCCCTTAAGGGAATCACGGGCAATCGCTCTGAAATCCGCTGCTCGTTTCATGCTTAAATCTCCTTTCTTTTTATGATATGATAATATCATAATTAATATATCGAGGCAATAATGGTATTAAAAAATACACCGTCTCCAAAAGACGGTGCATTTTTGTTTTATTTGATACTGCCAAGAATATCAAAGTCTATTTCCTCCACAAAAGCCTCCAGCTTCTCTTTGGTCAAATCGGGCGTACCGTACTCGCTTTCGGTTTTTTCTGTGTTCTCGCTTCCGCTTCTGATGAAAATACACAGGAAACTGTTTTCAAACCCGGCAGTTATCATTGACCTCTCCGGTCCAAGAGCAATATGAACGGAGGTGCCTTCTTCGCAGACATAATCCCATTCGGTTGCCGACTCAATATCGAAAACATATTCAATCGGTCTTACATAATAACCGTCCACATATCTGTTGAGTTCATAGCAAAAAAATTCTCCTTCTGCGGTTTGGCTGACATCGCAAAGGTTTAACGTTCCTCCCTCGTAGTATACGGCGTATACTGGGGCATACCCCTTTTCCTCGCAGTTTGGTATAAACTCACTAATTCCAAAATGTGAGCAAAGCCCTGTCAACCCATTATCAATGACTGTCTTGTATTCCGGAAAACGGAGATTATATTTTTCCAAGATCTCGTCGAATCGCTCTCTCGCCTTTTGGGAGTATGCCATTACTTCTCGATAGTTTTTGTATTCTTCGCTCTGTTCCTCCGCATCCTGCTCATTTTCACCCCAAGGGCAAAATTCCAGGTACCGATCCCATTCCGCAGCCGCCTGAAATAAAGGAGAATTATTATACCCCGCTGTGGTGACCGCGGTAGGTCCCCATCCCTCAGGGTGTTCAATCTCCATATCCCTCAGGCTGAAATATTCCGATGCAGCAGCGGTGGCAGACATAGCGAGAATCAGCGCCGCAGCAATACCGATTACCAATCCCCTTCTCCGTCGTATTTTTTTGCCTTTCACTTTTTCCGGCATAAATATGGCCGACTGCTCTATGTATTCCTGATTAATAGCGCTCAGCGCCATTGAGATTATTTCCCTTTTCATTCAATCAGCCCTCCCTGTCCAGTATTTTCTTAAGCTTTGTTCTCATTCGATGGAGACGCTGAGAAACAGTGTTGTAGCTCATTTTCGTCGTCCGCGCAAGCTCGGTGAGAGAATCCGCATACCAGTAGCGGCGGACAAAGATAAACCTATCCTCATAGGATAAGGACTCCAAAAAGCAGTTTATGGTTTCGGAAAGCTGCCGCGCGGCAAATTCTGCCTCCACCGTATCCGGAACAGAAATGCAGTAGGAAAGCTCCTCCAGTGCGGCATCATAACTGCTGTTTCTTTTTTGTGCCCTGTCAAAATGGAACTTCTTCAGGGCAAGGTTTCGGGCAATTCGGCATACATAGCTTCGAAGATGCTGAGGTCTCTCCGGCGGTATTGCATTCCAGACGCCCATCCATGTGTCATTTATACACTCCTCAGCATCGCTTAAATCCCCCAAAATGTTCACAGCCACCTTCCCCACTGCCGCGCCGTGCTTTGAGGCCAGCTCAGCTATGGCTTGCTCTGAACGATTAAAAAACAGCTCGATTATCTCGTTATCTGTCACAGATAATCCCTCCCTTCCCTCTTATAACCATATACTACGGATAAATGAAGCATTTTTACATATTCAGGAAAAATTTCAGGATGATTTTTTATGTTCCTTTGCACGCAGCACTTTTCGGTATTTAGAAACGCAAAAATCAACTGCGCCGCTTCCAAAAGAAACGGCGCAGTATAAAGGCGGCCTCACATGGGGATTTATACGCTCCAAAGAGTATCTTTTTCCGCAATACTGCAAAGAAAATCCACGGCAGGCGACAGCCTTGCCGTGGATTTTTTTATTGTCTTGCAGAAAAATCTTTCTCTTTGGAGTGCTTTGCAGTTTTGAATATCAGATTTTTTCTTGCAGCAACTCCCTTGAGCGCGGAAATACTTTGTGTATTTCAAGATCAGCGGAGGAAGCTGCGGGG
>JAZNZR010000028.1:0-3073 GCA_045595025.1 Oscillospiraceae bacterium
GTCTGCAAGCCGCCGCCTTGCACTGTCCTAGTGTATGACCTCAAAAATCTTCGACTCCCCGGGTGCGGATTTTTGTGTCAGGCAAAATTGAATTATGCAGGTGGGCTGTCGCCCACCAAAGAATGAGATGAAGTCTGGCGCGAAAAACCGCCTCGCGGAGCGTGTTCGGATAATGTCGGTCAGGCTACAGCAAAACCCCTCTCTGCGGAAAGTAGAAAGGGGTTTTTGAATATTTATCAGAAGTAGAAAAGCTCTCTTGCGGCCTTGGTGAGCTCGGCTCTGTCATCGGGGTGGGCGATGGAGATAAGCATCTGAGCTCTCTCCTTCACGCTGGTACCCTTGAGGCGGACGGCACCGTATTCGGTGACAACATAGTCGATATAATTTCTGGGATGGGTGACTATCGCACCGGGGGTGAGCTGAGCCTTTATCTTGGGCATACCCTTTTTGGTGCGGCTGGTGAGGGTCATGATGCCCTTACCGTGCTCGGCATAATAAGCGCCAAGGGTGAAGCAGAAGCCGCCGCCGGAGCCGGAATACTGGGTGGGGCCTATGCTCTCGGCGCAGACCTGACCGGTCAGGTCTATTTCAATGCAGGTATTTATGCTTACCATATGATCCTGACGGGCAATGTTGAAGGGGTTTACCACCTCAGGACCGGGCTTGAGCACGCAGTCGGAGTTTTTATGGAGATACTCATAAAGCTCGTGGGTGCCGTCGGCAAAAACGCCCACGTGCAGACCCTTGTCGAAAACCTTTCTCTCGCCGGTGATGACACCCGCTTTGATAAGGTCGGCCATGGAGGAGGTGAACTGCTCGGTGTGGAGACCCAGCTCCCGCTTGTCCATAAGGAAGTTGCCGATAGCGTTGGGGATACCGCCTATGCCCATCTGAATGGTGTCGCCGTTTTCGATTATCTCGGCGCAGGTGCGGCCTATGCTTATCTCGTCCTCGGTGCAGACAATGGGGGGAGTTACATCCTCGGGGGTATTTACCTCGAAGAGCTTGGTGACAGCTTCAACGGGGATGGCAATGCTGCCTCTCATCCATGTGAGATTGGGGTTGACCTCCAGAATGATGGTCTTTCTTCTCTCAACGGCATCACGGACAAGCTCGGCTTCAAAGGTCTGGTTCATGCCTATATAGAACTTTCCGTCCTCTGTCATGGGGCTGACCTGAGCGGTGAAGATATCCCAGGGCTGGCGGGCGCTGACCTGATGATAGTAGTTGGGCAGGTCAACGGGGACATAGGTGCAGTTGCCGAGGCGGTGAGCCTCCTTATAGGCGGGGCCGTAGAAATAGTTGGCAAAATTGATGTGGCCGTCCATGCCGGGGGTCACCATAAAGGGGTAGCGACGGATGCGGCTTTTATAGACAAGAACATTTTCCACCCGGGGAGCAATCTCGTGGAGGTGCTCAAAAAGGGTGGAGGGTTCGTTATAATTATTGGAACACCAGATAATGTCGCCGGAGCGGATGAGATCCAGACACTCCTGCAGGCTTGCCTTGCGCTCTTCGTACATTCTCTTATAGTCTTCACGGGTGTATGCCATTTTTTGCTTACCTCCCTTGTAATCAACACTCCTATTATAAACCTTTTCTTCTCCCAATGCAACGAGGCGGGGGATTTTTTGTTGCGAAGAGAGAATAATGGATATATAATGACGGAAAGAAAAAGACCCACGGAGGAAAAAATGGAAAACTGCGTTCTTTGTGAAAAGCTCAATAAACTTCTTGCCCAGGCGGAGGAGAGAAACAAGGGTATGGTTGCGGGAATGATAAAGCCTTATCTCATAGACTGCGACTACAACGGAAGGCAAACCCTTATCGGCTTTCCTGCTCAGGACTGGGAGCGCAACCCCAACGGAGTTATCCACGGGGGCATTATTGCAACAATGCTGGATACGGCCATGGGAATTACCACCATCTGCATCGTGGACAGCCTCACTCCTACTATTAATCTTCATATAAGCTATCTCCGCCCCTGTCCCGCCGACGGAATTCTGGCGGTAAGAAGCCAGATAACCATGGAAGGCGGCAGTGTCGTTCAGGTGCGGGCAGAGATGTATGACACCCGCGAGCCGGAAAAGCTTGTGGCAACAGCGGAGGGTGCCTTCCGCAGATTCAAAAACGCAAAACCCTTTGAGTGGTAATAAAAAGGACGAACGGAAAAACCGTTCGTCCTTTTTTGTCGGGTGAGGTGGGAGATTTTTGGCGGTATGCGCCCACGGCCAGTGTCCGGCCCCTACAATCGATGTTTCAGTGCGGTGTAGGGAACGGTCTTGACCGCAGCGAAATATACACCTCATCCGTCTGCCTTCGGCAGCCACCTTCCCCAAGGGGAAGGCTATTTTGCGGCGGGAGCAAGCTTCGCGAAGCGAGGCAGGAATGGAAGGTTTTCGCGAAGCGAAAAGCCCAACCGCCCTACGATAAGCGTGCGGTATTTAAAGGCTTCCCTTGGGGGAAGCTGTCAGCGAAGCTGACTGATGAGGGAAAGCGGCACGGTCAGCAGATAGCTCATCCGTCTGCCCTTCGGGCAGCCACCTTCCCCAAGGGGAAGGCTTTAATAATGCAAAAAACAGGGACGGGTTTTTCCCGTCCCTGTTTTAATATTATTTTTCTTCCGCTATAAGCTTTTCCAGAGCGGCGATGCGCTGGCAGATGCAGAAAACATTCATGCTGGCGTAAAGCTCCGGGGTGGAGGGGTAAGAGGGAGCGATTCTCACCTCTCTGTCGTGGGGGTCAATGCCGTAGGGGAAGGCGGCGCCTGCTTCCGTGAACTTAACGCCTGCCTGAGCGCAGAGCTCCACGCAGCGTGCGGCGGTGCCGTCCAGACCTTCATAGCTGATGAAGTAGCCGCCGTTGGGGTTGGTCCACTCGCCAATGCCGGTGCCGGCAAGGCCGCTCTTGAGGGCGGCAAGGGCGCAGTCAAACTTGGGGCGGAGGTAATCGGCCTGCTTCTTCATGTGTGCGCGGAGACCGTCCAGATTCTTGAAGTACTTGACATGGCGCAGCTGGTTGATCTTGTCATAACCGATGGTCTGAACGCCCATCTGCTTCAGCAGGAAGTCCA
>JAZNZR010000029.1:0-5438 GCA_045595025.1 Oscillospiraceae bacterium
GAAACCCAACTCCTTGGCTCACAGAACGACATGGCTACGATCCGACTTTGATGACGGTGAGCAGGGGGGAGAAAAGGCTGCGCAGCAGTGCCCAGCGGCTTGTGACAAGAGCCAAAAGCACTCCCAGCACCATAGCGCAGACGACGCCCAGAAGAATCCTTCCCAGACTGACGGCGGTTATGCGCCAAAATTCCGCAGTCACTATAAGCTGGGCAATCCGCCCAAGCACCGCCGGGGGGGAGGGGAGGAGCAGGGGTTTTCCCACAAGGAGGGCAAGAGCCTGCCAAACTCCCAGCCAGAATATAAGCACTATTAAGTTTTTTGCAAGTCTTTGGAGTGCTTTCATGTCAACATTCCTTCGCAGGGGACGGTGTCCCGTTCAAATATTAACCGAGGTAATAGAAATCATCAGCGGGAATTGCACCGCCGATAGAGGGAGGAGCAACGGAGAACATAGCCTCAAGGAAGCCCTCCATGGGAGCTATCATGTCCGGACCCTCAATGAAGCAGAGGTTGCAGTTGGGGATGGCTTTCTGGGCAACAGGAGCCTGAGCAAAGATGCCGGCATCCACTATCATCTGTGCCGCAGAGGCGGTATCTTCGGAAAGGAAGTTGATAGAGGCTTCATATTCGTCAAGGAATATTGCAATGGCGGCGGGGTGTGCCTCCGCGAACTCACGGCGGACAACAAGGCAGCCCTGAACAAGCTGGCTGTTGTTTACCTTTGCCCATTCCTCGGTAAGGTCAAGAACCACTGTAAGCTTGTCGTTAGCTGCGCGGGCAATGGTTACCATAGGCTCGGGCAAAACGGCAATATCCACTTCTCCGGCAGCTACGGCGGTGCGAAGGTCGGCAGGCTGGGCAAAGCTTGTGTCGATGGTCACATTAACGCCGGCGTTTTTGCAGATGTAGTCCATAATAAAGCTGGGGTTCTGGGCGGGGGCATAAATTGTTTTGCCTTCAAGCTGGGCAAGGGAAGTGATGCTCTCCTTTTCGCTGTTGACCACTACATAGAGTACGCCGAGAGTATTAAGAGCGAGAAGCTGCACCTGTCCCTGAGTTTTGTTATAAACAACGCTTGCCGCATTGGTGGGAAGAGCGGCAATGTCCACGCTGCCGTTTATAAGTGCGGCGGTGATGTTGCTGGCATCGGTTTCAACGGAGATGTTGTAAGGGAGAGCGCCTTCTCCTTCGGCGATGTCGTTCATAAGCTTTGCCATACCGAAGCCGGTGGTGCCGTTGAGAACCATAATGTTTATGGGATCGGCATCGGGCTGGGGCTCCGGAGCGGCTTTGTCATCCTCGGTAATATTGCTGTCGGAGGCAGGGGGAGCGGAAGGAGTGGGCAATGCGGGTTCCCCGGCCTGAGCTGCGCCGCAGGCGCAGAGAACGAAAAGCATAATAGCTGCCAGAATTAAAGAAATAATTTTTTTCATAGTAAAATCCCTTCTGTCAAATTGCGGAGTAGGCGGTCTTGGTGCTCACACCGGGGAGACGGCCTATTTTGCCTGAAATACTGCTGATAACATCTTGGGGGGCATCAATGGCTATGGAGATTATATTCACCTTTTTCTCCCGATAGGGAATGCCCATTCTGCCCAGAATATAACTTGCATTTTCGTGGAGTATGGTATTTATTTTTTCAACAGCATCGCTGTTTTCCACGATTATGCCTATAAGTGCTACCCGTGTTTCCATCATTTGCTCCTTTCTGTCGTTCTGACCACGCAAAAAGGGTAACTGCAGCTGAAAGATGCAGTTACCCCATAGTTAACAGTATGTTTTCAGCGGCCGTGAAAGAGAGCGCATCTCGCCCACAGCGGCTTGTATGGAGGAATCAGATCTTTCGCCGCAATAAAATTTTGGCGTCAGAAAGTTTATTTCCAAATTCATTTTACTATATTTTTTTCTGCCCGGCAAGAAAAATTTTATTTCCCAAAGCGCTCTTCAAAGCCCTCGGAATAATGCAGCTCCATATCCTCGGTGATAAAAACCGCCCAGGTATCGGGAAGGGAGTTTATAAGGGCCATGCCCTCGTCAAGCCCCATAGCAAATGCAGTGGTGCTTAAAGCATCGCAATCGGTACTGCTGGGGCTGATGATGCTGACGGAAATGAGACCGTTATTGAGGCTTCGTCCTGTGTTCGGGTCCAGAATATGGTGGTAGGTTTCGCCCTTATGCTCAAACCAGCGCTGATAAACTCCGCTGGTGACAATGCTCATGTCGGATACGGAAAGGGTGTCTATAAGCTGGCTTGAATCTCTGTAAGGATACTGAATGCCTATCTTGAAATCGCTGCCGTTGGGCTTGGAGCCCAGGCATAGGATGTTGCCGCCAAGGTCGATTATGGCGCTTTCAACGCCCTTGGAGCGGAGAAAATCGGCGAGAGCATCGGCAATATAGCCCTTTGCGATTGCCCCAAGGTCAATGACTGTTTCGCTGTCGCTTAAGGCGGCGGTGTTGCCTTCAAGGCTGATTTTTTCGTAACCGATGTGCTCCAAAGCATCGGCTATGGCTTCGTCGGAGGGGAACACAGGGGAGTCAGAGGAGAAAGCGTACATATCGCTTATAGCACCCATAGTTATGTCAAAGCGTCCTCCGCTTATTTCGCAGTAATCAAGAGCGGTTTTGATAAGCTCCGAAAGGGCGGGTGAGAGCTCTGCACTGTCCTGACTGTTGAGCTTGTAAAGCTCACTTTCCGGGTCTGTGCGGGAGAAGATTTTTTCATATTCTCCGCAGAGCGCAAGGCACTCATCGAGATATAGAGAGTCCTCTTCGGAATATACGGTAACGGTCACGACCGTATCCAGATAAAAGCCGGTTTTTGAATATTTTTCACTGCCTTGCCTGCTTATGGAGGCACAGGAGGATAATGAAAAAATTAACAAAAATGTTAATGTAAAAATTAGCGGTAAAAACGGTTTTTTTGCATTTTGAGGCATAGTTTACTCCTTGCGTTTGAAGGATTTTGTTGTTATAATCTAATTTGTATTTTATATACTCTGTTCGTTTTTGCAAGCAAAAATTTTCGCAAAAAATTAAAGTTGATTATAATCGAAGGAGGAAGCAGAGTGTCAATCAAACTGCTGCACGGTGCTCATGTACCGCACAGAAAAAACACTGCAGAATGCGCTCCCCAGCGTATCCCTGTAACCGCAGGCACAATGATCACCATTCCCGTTTCCATGAACATCGGTGCCCCCGCAAAGGCCGTTGTTAAGGTTAACGATCTGGTGAAGGTTGGTCAGCTGGTTGCAGAACCCGGCGGCTTTGTCTCCGCTCCCGTTTATTCGGGCGTATCCGGCAAGGTCAAGAAGCTCGACGAAGTCCTTTTGTTCCATGGTGCCAGCTGCCAGGCCATCGTTATCGAGGCTGACGGTGAGCAGGCAGTCTATGAAGGACTTGAAGCCCCCACCCTCAGCGATCTCCCCAGCTTTATCGATGCTATCCGCGCAAGCGGTGTTGTCGGTCTCGGCGGCGCAGGTTTCCCCACCTCCGTCAAGCTGAATGTAGCCCCCGAGAAGGTTGAGTATATCTGCATCAACGGTGCAGAGTGCGAGCCCTACATCACTGCCGATACCCGCACCATGCTGGATGACGCAGACCTTCTTGTTGAAGGTATTGAGCTCCTCAAGAAGTATTTTGACCCCAAGAAGGTTATTATCGGCATTGAGGATAATAAGCCCAAGTGCATCAAGAATATGAAGGAACTGTGCAAGGGTCTGGACTATGTTGATGTCCGCGCTCTTCCCGCACTCTACCCTCAGGGTGGTGAAAAGGTTATGATCCATAACACCACCGGCCGCATAGTTCCCGAAGGCAAACTCCCCATCGATGTAGGCTGCGTTGTTATCAACCCCTCCACCCTCGTGGGTATCGCAAGATATGTCAAGACTGGCATGCCCCTCGTTGAAAAATATGTCACTGTAGACGGCAGTGCAATCGCCAACCCCATGAATGTTATTGCTCCCATCGGTATGAGCGTAAAGCAGGTTGTTGAGTTCACCGGCGGCTATAAGTGCGAGCCCAAGAAGATAGTCCTCGGAGGACCTATGATGGGTGTTTCCGTTCCCTCTGACGACGAAGTTGTTGTCAAGAACACCGGCGCCATCCTTTGCTTCGATGAGCGCGATGCCCGTCCCCCCGAGACCACTGACTGCATCAAGTGCGGCAGATGCATCAACACCTGCCCCCTGAATCTGATGCCCGCCCACATTGAAACCGCTTATAAGCTGGAAAAGGGCGACGAGCTGAAGAAGCTCAAGGTCAATCTCTGCATGGAATGCGGTTGCTGCGCATTCGTTTGCCCCGCAAAGCGTCCTCTTGTTCAGGTCAATAAGCTGGCAAAGGCAATGCTTTGGGACTACAACGCCAAGCTGAAGGCTGATGCTGAAAAGGCTGCAGCCAAGAAGGCAGAGGCAGAAAAGGAGGCAGCAAATGTCTAATCTTATAGTTTCTGTATCTCCTCATCTTACCCATAAGGACTCCACCAGAACCATTATGCGCGATGTGCTTATCGCACTTATTCCCGCAGTAATCGCTTCCATCGTGATCTTTGGCTGGAGAGCACTGCTCCTCACCATCGTCTGCGTAGGAACCGCAGTTTTCTGGGAGTGGGCCTTCCAGAAGATCTGCAAGCGCAAGACCACCATCGGCGATCTTTCCGCCGCCGTAACCGGTCTTATCCTTGCAATGAACCTCCCCGTGGGACTTCCCCTCTGGCAGGCTGCTTTCGGTACCCTCGTGGCTATCGTTGTTGTAAAGCAGCTTTTCGGCGGCATTGGCTATAACTTCGCCAACCCCGCAATCACCGCCCGTGTTGTTATGCTCATTGCCTTCGCAGGCACCATGACCACTTGGGCAGCTCCCAACTTCTGTTTCGGCGCTGACGCTGTCTCCGCCGCAACCCCTCTGGCCGTTCTGAAGGAAGGCGGCAGCTATTCTCTGCTGAACCTCTTCCTCGGCACCGTAGGCGGCAGTATGGGCGAGACCAGTGCACTGGCTCTCCTCATCGGCTTCGTCTATCTCCTCTGCCGCAAGGTTATCACCTGGCATACTCCCGTTGCCTTCCTCGGCACCGTGTTTGTTCTCGCTCTTGTTAAGGGCGGCTTTATGTTCGGTCTTGCCGAGATTCTGGCAGGCGGCGTTTTCCTCGGCGCCATCTTCATGGCTACCGACTATGTCACCACTCCTCAGACTCCCTGGGGACGCGTGATTTTCGGTATCGGCTGCGGACTTATCACCTGCCTCATCCGCTTCTTCGGTAACTATCCCGAAGGCGTATCCTTCTCCATCCTGCTGATGAACATCCTTACTCCCTACATCAGCAACTGGACCGCAAAGAAACCTCTGGGAGGTGTTGAAGCATGAAAAGCACTGTAAAAGCTGATTTTGTAATGCCCATTGTGGTGCTTCTGCTCATCTGCCTTGTTATGAGC
>JAZNZR010000030.1:0-2911 GCA_045595025.1 Oscillospiraceae bacterium
TACGGCCCCGGGCAAGACTGCACACCCTTCTTCGGGAAATGTGACCCATCCGTTACAACGGCAGCCAACTCGGCTCCGGCACCCTCGCGGCACACGGAGTTACCCGCTTAATGCTGCTCGGTTCCCCGCCTGACATGGTTCACGGGACTCCGTTGCGCAAGACCGAAACGTCAACATCGCTTACCGAGGTCAGTCGATACATCACATACCCTTGGTTGGGAATTCATCCCTGCTATAGCGGATTGCAGGTTACAGGGCACCGCTGGCTCCCCGACTAGTGCAGCCTTGCCCGGGGCCGCCAAGTTATTTTACTACATATCGCGGAGATTATCAATAGCAAATAAAATTCTTTACAATTAGGGAAGCAGTGGTATAATTCTTGCTATGGGCCCGTAGCGCAGCTGGGAGCGCGTTCGGTTCGCATCCGAGAGGTCGAGGGTTCGAATCCCTTCGGGTCCACCAAAATAAAAAAGCACCGCCTTGCGCGGTGCTTTTTGTTAAGCTGATGGTTTCGTGGCATAATTTGTCTGATAAAATTTCCGCATTGCATTTTTATTAAATACCGAAAAATCAGATAATGTATAACTGCTACCGAGTAGTTGAATGTAAAAGGCATTCGTTTGTGCATCGTTAGGCCTTAGAAGATGTGCATACGGATGTTTTCTTTTTTTGGGGGCATATTATGGAGATGCATGGAAAAATTATGATATAATTCCCAAAGAAAGAAGGGAACATATAATATGAAAATAACAATAGATGTGTTGCAGGAATATCTGGCAGACCGTTACTGCGGCTGGGCAACTGAGCAGAGCATGTTTATGAAGCTTGTTGAGGAGATCGGTGAGGTCGCCGAGGTTCTGAATAAGAGAGCCGGCAGAAAAGCTTCTGAGGAAACAGATCTGACTGAGCAGTTGGGCATAGAGCTTGCGGATATGATCCACTACATTGTGGCAATCGCAGCGCTCAACGATATTGATTTGAGCAGAATCATTATCGAAAAAGATAGGAAAGCATCTGTGAAGTATAATCACAGAATCAATCTTGAAGAATTCGTTTCAAACAAGGAATGAAAAAATCCCTGTTTGCCATAAAAGGCGAACAGGGAATTATTTTAGCGTCTTCTGCGGGTGAGAAGTACAAGGCGTAAAAGCTGCAAAATAACGGCCAGCAGCGAGGCCACATAGGTCATTGCGGCAGCGCGGAGAACCTTGGAGGCACCGCGAAGTTCGTCATCCATAAGCATATTGCCGCCCTCGAGAATTTTCAGGGCTCTTGAAGAGGCGTCGAATTCAACGGGCAAGGTTATAAGCTGGAAAAGCACAACAAAGGTGAAAAGAAATACACCCACCTGAGCAAGTCCCGTAAGACCCAGAACAAGACCGAGAATAATGATAGGCCAGCTCAGCTTGGAGCCGATATTGGCGATGGGAACGGCGAGAGTGCGCAGCTTCAGCGGACCGTAACCCACTGCGTGCTGTATGGCATGGCCGCATTCATGAGCGGCAACGCCTATTGCCGCAACGGAGGTGGAGCCGTAAACAGAGTCGGAAAGGCGAAGCACCTTTTCGTTGGGGGCGTAGTGGTCTGTGAGAGAGCCTCTCACCCGCTCAATGCGCACATCGTGGATGCCCGCGCCGTTGAGTATGCGCTGAGCCACCTGCTCCGCGCTGAGTCCCCGTACGGAGCGCATATCGCTGAAGCGGCGGAAAGTGGTCTTAACTCTCAGCGATGCAAAGGCACTTATAAGAGCGCCGATTATTACAAGAATATATGTGCTGTCCCAGTAAAACATAAATCTTCCCCTCATTTGCTGTATGCAATAAGTATATCATCCCCCAAAATCAAGGTCAAGGGATGCTATTTACTTGAAGCGGCATATAGATTATAATTAGTATACGCAAAAAGGAGTGACGAATATGGAAGCAAAATTTCCCAATAAAATTTCCATAGGCATTTTCCCGACACCTATACAAAAGCTTGAAAACATAAGCCGCCTTCTTGGCACCAATGTATATATAAAGCGAGATGATATGAGCGGCCTTGCTCTTGGCAGCAACAAGCTGCGGAAGCTGGAATATCTTCTTGCTGATGCGAAGGCTAAAGGCGCGGAAGTTGTTTTCACAACCGGCGGAGCCCAGAGCAACCATGCAATGCTCACAGCGGCCGCCTGCAGAAAGCTGGGGCTGGAGCCCATACTCATTTTGAAAAAACGGGGCGTATGCGAAAAGGTGGGAAACCAGCTCCTTAACAGCCTTATGGGCACCGATGTCCGTTTTGTGGATACGGATTCTTATGATGATATCTATGCAGAGATGGACCGCGTTGGTAAGGAGATGGGCAAGCCCTATTACAAGATTCCTTGCGGCGGTTCAAATGCATTAGGCAGCCTGGGATATGTGGACTGCGTAAAAGAGATAAGCCGCCAGGGAATTGAATTTGACCATATAATATGCGCGGAAGGCAGCGGAGGCACAATGGCGGGCGTCGCTTTGGGGGCTATGCTATATGTGCCCGAGGCAAAAGTTACGGGAATGATGGTGGATACTGACCCCTTCGATGAAATAACTCCTGCCCTTATGAAGGGGGCGGCGGAGATTTTGGGTCTTGATATTGAGATAAATTCCGAAAACTTCAGACTCAGGGATATGTGCGGTCCCGGCTATGCCATACCCTCGGAGGAGGGAAACGCCGCTGTGGCATTGATGGCCAGGGAGGAAGGACTTTTCCTTGACCCTGTTTATACGGGCAAGGCCTTTGCAGGACTTTTGGCAATGGCAAAGGAAGGCGCTTTCAAAAGGGAGGATAAGGTGCTTTTCATCCATACCGGCGGTGCCGGCGGACTATTCGCACTGGGTTAATAATAAACAATAAAAAAACAAGTCGGATCGTAGCCATGTCGTTCTGTGAGCCA
>JAZNZR010000031.1:0-103737 GCA_045595025.1 Oscillospiraceae bacterium
GCTCTATAACGGCAATATTTTCAATATGAAGACTGCAAAGCATAATCTTCTTCCTCCATTAGCCTGAACGAAATAATCCAAGCCCGTTTTTGAGGTAATAAGCAACGGCATTACTGCATTATCGGGTTTTTGAAGGGCAGTAACCCAGTTGTAATCCGCCTTACACCGTTTAGTTTATTAACTCAAAAATCTTCGACTTCTCGGGAGTGGATTTTTGTGTCCGGCAAAATTGAATTATGCAGGTGGGCTGTCGCCCACCAAAGAATGAAATGAAGTCTGGCGCTAAAATCCGTCCCGCGAAGCGGGTTCGGATTATGTCGGTCAGGCTATCACAGCAGCTTGTCTATCTCCTTAAGGAAATGCTCAGCAGAGGCATTGTCCTTCATAGCCAAAAATGCAGTATCATCGCCTGCGATTGAACCCACAAGATTATAAATCTCCATATTGTCAAGGGCGGAGCAGGCTGCATTCGCAAGACCGGGAAGAGTTTTGATAACGATCAGATTTTGGGCAACACTGTAATCAAGAATACTTTCGCGGAATATCTTCTTAAGGCGCTGATCAAAATCGGCAATTCCCTCTCTCGTGCCGAGAACATAACGGTAAACACCGTCATTATTCATTTCCTTCACAAGATGAAGATCCCTAATATCTCTGGACAAGGTTGCCTGAGTGCTTTTTATGCCCTCCGCAAGCAGGGCGGACATAAGCTGATTCTGGTTTTCGATGTTTCTCTTATTGATAATCTCAATAATTTTTTCCTGGCGCAAAGACTTCATTTCGTATCACCCAACTTTTCAAATACTATGTCGTAAAAGCTCTTGGATCCCACATGGGCCAGCATAGTCTGGTATCCGGACTTTCTTACGCGTACAGTGTCGCCTTCTTCAATATTAACATCAACGCCGTCAACGGAGAGCATTGCTCTGCCTCTCAGGCGGCTCAGTTCAACGGTTACAACTCTGTCAGGGGCGAGAACGCAGCTTCTTGCAAGAAGCGCGTGGGGGCAAATAGGAGTAAGAATAAGGTTTTCAACCGTGGGCTCCACAAGAGGTCCGCCGGCAGACATTGAATAGGCGGAAGAGCCTGTGGGGCTGGATATTACAATTCCGTCGCCGTTGAACTCCAGAATACGCCTTCCGTCACCGCAGGCAACCACATGGATTATCTGCATAACGCCGTGAACAGTGGCATCATTGAGGGCATAGCTGGAGAAAACGACCTCTCCCTTTCTTATAAGCTCCACGCGAAGCATCATACGGGGACTAGGGACAAAATTTCCCTGTGCCGCCGTTACAAGGCGGGCAAGGTCAGTTCTGTCAAGCTCGGAAAGGAAACCAACATTCCCAAGATTTACACCTATAATGGGGACACGGTAACCCACCATGCGCCGGGCGGTATGCATAATTGTTCCGTCGCCGCCCAGAGAAACCACCAGCACCGCTCCGTCAAGAGCATCTGCAAGTTCATAATAATCAATACCTTCGGGAAGGCTGATTCCCTCATCCCCAAGAAATTCTGGGCTTATTGCAACATCCATTCCCGCCTTGAGAAGAAGGTCGCGTGCCTCCAGAGTAACCTCAAGGTTTTTGTCCTTATAGGGGTTGGGACAGAGAACTACTTTTCTTTTCATCACTTGCCCTCCTTGAAGGAGCTGTGAGATGCCTCTACAACGGGCTTTGGATCAATCTTCTCCGCCTCATGAACGCCTTTTTTCAGCCATCCCAGATATTCTATGTTCCCTTCAGGTCCGCGTATGGGAGAGAAGCTGAGTCCCATTACGGTGAAGCCGGCTTCGGGAGCAAAGGAGAGGAAACGCTCCAGCACCTCAAGATGAACAGCACTGTCGCGAACAACTCCCTTTTTTCCGACCTTTTCTCTTCCCGCCTCAAACTGAGGTTTAATGAGGCAGAGAATATCTCCGTTTTCCTTTAATAGCTCACGGACGGCTGGAATAACAAGCTCAATGGATATAAAAGCCAGATCCATAACAGCAAGATCAAGCTTTTCGGGTATCTGCTCCTCGCTTATATAGCGGACATTGGTGCGCTCCATATTGATAACCCGCTCATCGCTGCGCAGTTTCCATGCCAGCTGTCCGTAACCCACATCAACGGCATATACTTTTTTTGCTCCGTTCTGGAGGAGAACATCGGTAAATCCGCCTGTTGATGCGCCGCAATCGATGCATACGCAGTCCGCAGCATCAACGGGAAATACCTTAAGTGCTTTTTCAAGCTTGAAGCCGCCTCTGGATACATAAGGAAGGGGCTCTCCCCTCACTTCTATCTTTTTTTCAGGGTCCACCGCAGTTCCGGGCTTATCCACTCTCTGGCCGTCAACAAAAACATTTCCCGCCATTATCGTGGTCTTTGCCCTCTCGCGGCTGGGCACAAAGCCCATTTCAAATATAAGCTGGTCAAGCCTTACTTTTTTCATTATCAATCCACTCCATGCCAAGCTTTACTATAGCTTCGGCGTCTATTCCGTATTTTTTACGAAGCTCAGCGACAGTTCCGTGTTCAACAATGCCGCTTCCAAGATCAACTCCGCAGCCATGTTCCACGGATACTCCATTGCGGAGGAGACCCGCAAGAAGTCTTGTGCCCATGCTGCCGCGGCGGGCAGATTCTTCGGCAATTATGATTTTACCCGTTTTCTTCGCAGAAGCATAAACAAAGGGATAATCCGCTTTATCAAGACGGCTAAGCTTGATTATCTCAAGGCTCACACCCTTTTCCTCAAAAAGCCGTGCGGCTTTAAGAGCCTCATTTACCATTATGCCGTAGCAGACAAGGGTGAGGTCGCTTCCCTCTTTGATGATGCATTCGTCGCAGCGGGAATTATCTTCCTTATATTCACCCTCCTGACCTCTTGGATAACAGACTGCAGCAGGCGCATTAAGAGTGAAAGCCTCAGAAAGCATGGACTCAAGCTCGGCATAGCTTGCAGGTGCATATACTGCCATTCCGGGAACCTGACAAAGATAGCCCGTGCTGTAAACACCCTGATGTGTCTCGCCATCGGCACCCACTATTCCGCTTCTGTCAACACCGAAAACCACGGGAAGGCCGTCAAGACCGACATCGTGAAGCAGCATATCGTAAGAACGCTGCAGGAAGGATGAATATACGGCAAATACAGGCTTCATGCCCTGCTTTGCCATACCTGCAGCCATACTTACGGCGTGCCCTTCCGCAATACCGACATCATAAAACCGTTTGGGATATTTTGCCGCAAAACCGTCCATGCCCGTGCCGCTTACCATTGCCGCAGTTATACCCACGATTGAAGGATCATCTCCGGCAAGCTGGCAAAGTTTGGAGCCGAAAACAGTTGAGAAACACCGCTTTCCGCCCGCCTCAACTCCCCGTTCTATATCAAAAGCTCCCACGCCGTGATATATTTCAGGATATTTCTCCGCAGGCTCATAGCCTTTTCCCTTCACGGTCACCACATGGACAATGGTGGGGACACGAACCTCTCGGGCATATCTGAGGGTGCGGACAAGGGTCTTCATATCGTGACCGTCAATGGGTCCAAGATAGTAAAAGCCCATTTTCTCGAACATATTATCGGGCATAAATATGTCCTTTACATACTCCTTTACCTTATGGAGCACTCTGTAAAGAGGACGGCATTTCGATACATAACGACGGTAAAATTTCTTGAAAACAATATAGCCGTTTCTCACTCTCTGGTCGGCAAGCATTCTGGCAAGTCCGCCCACATTGCGGTCTATACTCATCTCATTATCGTTGAGAATTATAACTATGGGTTCTCCGCTGTCTCCGCAGTCGGAAAGTCCCTCGTAGGCAAGGCCACCCGTCAATGCTCCGTCACCGATAAGGGCGACAACATCATAGTCCTCTCCCTTCAGCGTTCTTGCTCTGGCCATTCCCAATGCATTTGAGATGGAGCATGATGCATGACCGGATATGCAGGCATCGCTTGCGCTCTCTCTGGGCTTGGGGAAACCGGATATTCCCTCAAATTTGCGGAGAGAGGGAAACTCATCCAGCCTGCCGCTTATCATTTTATGGGCATAGCACTGGTGCCCCACATCGAATACAAGGCGGTCTTTGTCCGTGTCATAAACTCTGTGTATGGCGGCGGTTATCTCAACAGCTCCCAGGTTGGAGGCCAGATGTCCGCCGGTTTTTGAAACATTCTCCAATATTGCTTTGCGCAGCTCGGTACAGAGAAGCTCCAGCTCATCTGTTGTAAGAGCCTGCACATCGGCAGAGGAGTGAATTTTATTCAATATCTTATACATCGTTATACCTCGATGAACACACATATTCTCTCTATCATATTATAATAACAAAAAATGCCCGTGATTACAACAAGTCACGGGCATTTTGGCTTACGAAAATATTCACTAAATTTGGTGAATATTCATAAACAATATTCTCTAATATTTTCTTATTCAGCGGCAAAGGGAAGCTCAACAGGCTCTCCGTCAGCGCCTTTTTTGAGCATAACAACCTTCTGCTCAGCCATATCCAGCATTTCTCCGCAGCTTTTTATAAGGGCGGTGCCTTCCTCAAAGAGACTCATAGAATCAGAAAGAGAAACATCCCCCTTTTCCAAACTCTTAACTATTTCATCAAGACGCTTGATGGACTGTTCAAAAGTCATTGTCTTATTCTCCTTTCCGTTTTTCCTCTACCCTGCACAGGATTTTTCCGTCAGAGAGAGTTAAATCTATCTTATCGCCAATCTGCACATTTTCGGTGCTTTTCAAAACCTTTCCGTCCTCACCGGTGGGAACAGCATAGCCGCGGGCGAGAACTTTAAGGGGACTCAGGGCATCAAGGGCGGCCGCGTAGGACACAAAGCTGCGCCGCAATGCCGCAAGAATTCTTTCCTGAGTGGCCGCAAGGCGCTCGGAAAGCCTTTCAGCTTCAATTCTTTTGAGTTCAATATACCCTGTGGGGCTTTTCATAACAGGACGGGAAGCCAGCTCGCGAAGGCTGCGCTTATAAATTTCAAGCTTTTTGCGAAGAGCCTGACGGGATCGGATGTCCACACTGTCAAGATACTGGCGCAGTTCGTCAGCGTCGGGCACGGCAAGCTCGGCACCGTTGGAGGGTGTTGCGGCGCGAAGATCGGCAACGAAGTCAGCAATCGTTACATCGGGCTCATGTCCCACAGCGGAAATCACGGGTATATCGCTTTCATAAATGGCTCTTGCAACCCGCTCATCGTTAAAAGCCCATAGGTCTTCTATGCTGCCGCCGCCGCGTCCGGTAATAATAAGCTCTGCCACTTTATATCTGTTGGCATAGGCTATTGCACCGCGTATTTCCGCGGGAGCTTCCGTTCCCTGAACACGGACGGGCATTACGATTATCTTTGCCATTGGCCAGCGCTTACCTGCCACCCGGATTATATCCCGCACAGCAGCGCCCGCTCCGCTTGTTATAACGGCAATAACCGATGGGAAACGGGGAATAGGCTTTTTATGGGCCTTATCAAAAAGCCCCTCCGCAGCCAGCTTTGCCTTAAGCTGCTCATAAGCCACATATAAATCACCCACGCCGTCGGGACGCATCTCCTCGCAATATAGCTGGTATGCTCCATCCCTCGGATAAACGCTGACTCGTCCTAACAGAATAACTCCCATTCCGCTTTCAGGGCGGAAACGAAGCTTCAAAGCGCTGCCCTTGAACATAACACAGCGTATACTGCTCTCAGAATCTTTGAGGGTGAAATAATGATGACCCGAAGGATAAACCTTATAGTTGGAAAGCTCGCCCTTTACACAAACATTCCGAAGCATACTGTCAGAATCAAGGATAGCCTTTATTTTGTTGTTAAGGTCAGAAACAGAAATAATTTTTTCTTCCATAATACTTCACAGGGCGCACCGATACAGTGCGCCCTTGTCTCTCAGTTTTATTTGTTTTCCACTTCTCCGCGCATAAAGCCGCCGAGGACACCATTGATGAAGGCAACAACATCCTCATCCTCATAGCCCTTGGCAAGCTCAACCGCCTCATTAATGGCAGCTGCATCGGGAACATCGGGCATGTAGAGGATCTCAGCCATGGCGCAGCGCATAATGGCAGCTGCGGTTTTGCTGATTCTTCCGATCTTCCAGCCCTTTGCATATTTTTCAATGTATGCGTCCAGCTCTACACGGTGATCAAAGATCAGCTGCACAAGAGCGCAGATATAGTTCATCTGGGTATCATCGGGAAACTCCGCATAAAGGGGATTTTCACGACCGAGGCTCTCATAATGCTCTGCCTCAAAGAACTCGTCCATCAGCTCATCGGCAAACTGTTCGCTCATAACAAGGGAAAAACCAAGCTGAACAGCTATCTCTCTTGCTGTTGTTCTGGTCATAGCGCTGTTCCTCCGTGCTTACTTATCAAAGGAAATGCCGGCAACGCGGATATTGACAACAGGAGCCATTCCGGTCATATTCTCAACAGCGCTGGCAACTGCAAGCTGAACCTTCTCAGCAATGACGGAAATAGTGGTTCCGAAGCGAACCATAATGGTTGCGTCAATGATGATGGTATTATCAACAAAGCTGACTTTTATTCCCTTGGTAACAGACTTTCTGCCAATGAACTCATATATCTCGCTTCCAACAGAGTTGGAAAGACCGGCAACTCCTTCGGTTTCGGAAATGGCAGTGCCGGCAATGATAGCAATTACTTCCTCGGAAACATTGATGCTTCCCTTTTCAGCGGAAATGCTGATATAATTATCGGGCATTGAAATTACCTCCGTAATTTATTAACTACGATATATTATCACATCATATCGGAAAAATAAATAGCAATTTCAATTTTTTTGTACAAAAAGGGCTTGATGGGTTTACATAATCCACCAAGCCCTTTGAATATTCATTATCCCTGACTATTGTTCTTTACTTCAATTATTGTGAGCTGGCTTGCAGCATACTCCGTTTCGCTTGTGATTGTATCGGTTATCCTTGCAACGGTTGCATCGCTGAGCCCCTCCTCAGGAGCAGGTACCGCTACCGTTACGCGGTCTCCGCTTATATATACAACACACTCATCAAAATCCTTTGCAAGAAGAAGATTTTCAATCTGGGTTTCCTGCATGCTCCAGGTTGCCATTGCGGCTATTGACTCCATTGCTGAATCAATGGTCTCCTGACTGGCGCTTTCCGAGGCGGCTGCCGTTTCAAGCAGGCTGAGAGCCTCATCCCTTGACTGCTGACGGGTAAGCCTAGCGGAAGCAAAATATCCGTTTACTGCTTCGCTCTCCTGCTCCTCCTCCGCCAGTGCCTGCTCATAGAGGGCATTGGCCTCCTCCATTGCCTCGTCTTCCGCCTCAACCATTGCCTCATTGGCTTTGCCCCAACGGTTATTATAGCTCCAGTTGAGATACACCGATGCGCACACGAAAAGCAGCACCGCACACATAACTATGTTCCTTTTAAGATTCTTTTTCACCTTCAAAACGCCTCCTGAATATCATTTCAATTTAATTATGCGTATCTTATCGCTGCCAAGCCCCGTATAGACGGAAACAGCGTTTGTCACACTCAGGCGCACGAAGCTGCTGTCAGCTCCCTCGCACAACACCACCGCGCCCTCGGCGCTGAGGAGAACCCTCGCGTCCCCTACCCCATCCATCATGCTCAAAAACTCCGAAAGCCTTGCGCTTTCCGTATCGAGAGGTATTCCCGAGGACTCCAGCTCACTGCCCTGTGCCAAAAGGGTGGCTTCACTCTTTCCCTTCCCCGAAGGGAGAAGAATAAGCACAAGGGCAAGAGCCAAAACCATCAGAACATACTTATTCTTTGCCAAACTCTTTGAAAGAGCACCAAGTTCAATTACTTTCATTTGTTCCCCATTTCTGGCTTTCTTTTCCCAGTCCCAGCTCACACTCGATGCTTTCCGCCAGATCCGGGTTATATTCAGATCCTATTACGCACTCAGAGGGATACCAAAAGCCCCCATCATTCCACCGAAGAACAACAGAGACGTTTTCAATATCAATGCCAAGTGCAAGTGCTTTGTCCAATATATATGCACGGCATTGCTCTTCTATGATAGCGCGGGAATAGTTGTCTGCACTTTCTTTTGCCGAGGCGCTTATTTCATCCGCCCGTGTTCGGTATTTAGCCATATTTATCGTGTACGCTGGCATCTCCCCCTTTATAAGGGGTGAAATAAGGGCGATAGCCATAACAAGACCGCAGAGAAGCTTGAGAACCTTTTTTGTGCTTCCTCCGGGGCAAAGCTCCGTTATTACCGCGCAGAATACACCCGCTCCCGCAAGGCCCAAAATCCAGCTTCGAAAAAAATCCAGCATCATACAACCGTCCTTATCAAAGAAAGAATGGACACAAACATAAACACCGCCGTTGTGCCAACAAGACCCAGAAGCATTCCGTATGCCTGTCCTATACCGTCAACAAAAGAGCCGAGCCTTTCACCGGCTATTACACTCACCACTGAAGCAACCGCCTTAAAAAGAAGATAGCGAAGCCCTATCTCGAGAAAGGGGGCAGCACAAAGGGCAAGCACACCGCCCAAACCGAATAGCCCTATGCTGTTTCGTATTATTCCCGCTCCCGCTGCAAGGCTTTCCGAGGCTCCGGCAACCATCTTTCCCACCACCGGTACGAAGGAGCCTATAAGAGCCTTTGCCGTTTTCACAGCAGCGGCATCCGCCCCGGAAGATGCAATGCCTGAAATGCTTAAATAGAAAGTAAAGACCGACACAATACAAACAAGGGACTTTTTGCTTGTCCACTTCATAAGCTTAACGACACCCTTCAGTCTGCCGTCTCCCGTGGCAGCAGACGCAAGCAGCGCTGCGCTGTATGCTCCCAAAATTGGTAGCAAAAGCTTTTCAGCGGCGGAAAGCATCATATCAAGAAAAAGGGCGGTAGCCGCATACTTGGCTGCGGCTGAGCTTACAGCTCCTGCAGCAGCGGCGGCCGAGGAGAGCATCGGAAGAAGAACAAGAGAAAATTCATGCATCTCCCTGACCGCCTGTCCACTCAGTGAGGCTACGGAATTTACATCCCCAATCGAGCCGACAGCTACAAAAAGGCAGGCTGTTAGGTTTACATAATCAAACTCCTTTTTTATCTGTATACCGTCAGCGAGAGTGCATACCAAAGCTGCCGCAATTATTGAGCACACCGGTCGGAGTGCGGAAACAAATTCATTTCTTATATTCTTTTTTATGTAGTTTCCAAGGCGGCTTAAAATTCCATCGGCGTTTGCTGTATCCACGGAGGCATCTCCCAGTATTTCGTTAGCAGCAGGGGGAAGAGCATTTTCAAGTTTTGAACCGTCAAAAGCAGCACTGGCATTTACTGCCGAAAAAACAAATGCGGCAGCAATGATCAGCAACGTTATTATCTTCTTCAAAGCAGCTCCTCCAGCATGTCCAGGAGTGTGTTTAAAAGAGGCAGAGCGCAATACACGGCGCAGATGCTTCCCGCAAGCTCAACGCTTCCTGCCATGGCACCTTGTCCGCTATCCTTGCATATATCTGCCGCCACCTTTGCCCATATGCCTATTCCGAGGCATTTAAGTAAGGGACTGAACATGGCTGCCGACATTTCTCCAAGACTCCCCGCCTCTTTTATCAGTTCCAGTATGGGTTTTAATATTTCCGCAGCAAGAGCAAAGCCGCCGATGCTGACGAGAATTGCCAGCATAAGCCCCGTCTCCGGACTATTCTTTTTCAGCACCAGACATATGCTGCTGGCAAGAAGTGCAGCGGCGCTCAGTTTCAGTAAGAGTTCCATTTTCTTATAGGGAGAACAGATTCTTTATCAGAGAAAAAAGATCACTTATTTCTCTGACTACGATAACAAGGACGCATACAAGCCCCGCTATGGTTACCATCAGTGCCTGCTCGTCCCTTCCCGAGCGGGAAAGAAGGATGTTCAAAACCGCCACGAGTATGCCAACGGCCGCAATTTTGAAAATAAGTTCCACTTCCATACCTTAGTACCTCATAATTCAGTTCCTCTGCCATATTTCTATTACACAACTTTGATGCTTATGCCTGATATAAAGAAAAATACTTAGATTGCTCCGGATATTATTCGACAATCAATAAATATAACTGGATTTTTTTACATTTTGTGTTATAATGTATGCTGCGATTATAGTTGGGAAAGTATGCCCAGTTATATTTGCCCTATTTTTGACCATATTAAGTGAATGCGAGGATAGCAAATTTACTATGGATAATAAATATTCAAGCTTTATAGATGACAGCGAGTTTGATCTCTCCGGCATATTTACTCCCGAAGAGCTTGCTGAAATCGAGCGCGCTGCAGATCAGCAGTATTCCGCTCCCGCAACTCCCCAGGAAAACGAAAAGGCAGCCGTGGCTACTCTTATTAAGGAGAAGAAGCCCGAGGCCAAGCCTGCTGCAAAAAAGGAGCCGGTTGCGAAAAAGGAGCCTGCCACCCAAAAAGCTCCCAAGAAGAAATCCGGAGTCTTCAAAATTTTCGGCTTTATCGGAAAAACTCTCAGCTTTGTGCTCGCCACCATTGTTATTATTCTCTGCGGTGCGCTCGGCGTGGTTTATATGCTGAGCTACGGTCCCAGCGAAAGTGCAAGAGACCTTTTTGTTCTCTCTCTCCGCGAAACAAGTGCGGCAGGCTTCGTTGCCGAAATATTCCTCAGCGAGGAGGAGATCCTTCTTATCGAGGAGGCCAACGCCCCCGACGACAGTCTGGACAAGGTTGATACCAGTCTTATTTCCATTGCTCATAAGACTGAGTCCAACATCACGGATGAGACCCAGAATGACACTGTCCCCCTTGAAATTGTGGATGTCAGCGGCAGCACCTTTAACGGAAAAATGATGATCGTTTCCGACCCTGAGCGTGTTATTGTCGGCGTTTCCCAGAGCCTCGGAAGTCACGGACAGCTACTCAATGATATGATAGATGCCTATGGCGGTGTTGGTGGAACCAACGCAGGCGGCTTTGACGATCCCAACGGCACCGGCAACGGCGGCATTCCTCTCGGCATCGTTATACATGAAGGCAAACTTCTCTACGGTGGCGGCACCCGCGCAGCCACCATGGTTATTGACCACGACGGCATTATGCATGTGGGCAATATGACCGGCAACGAGGCAATGGCACTCAACGCTGAATGGGCTGTTTCCTTCGGACCTGTTCTTGTTGTCAACGGCGAAAAATGTGACGGTCTCAGCAGCGGTCTCAATCCCCGCACCGCAATCGGTCAGCGCAGCGACGGCGCCATGCTTTTGCTTGTTATAAACGGCAGACAGGTCGGTTCCATGGGTGCTACATATGAAGATGTTGCCGATGTTATGCTTTCCTTCGGTGCAGTCAATGCCCTTAACCTGGACGGCGGAAGTTCTTCTACCATGCTTTATCAAGGAGAATTCCAGAACATCAGTTCCTCTCTTATAGGTCAGCGCGGTCTTCCCACCGGAATTATTGTTCTCAGCGAGGAGGATGTTAAATAATGAAAAAGAAAAATATCTTTCTCCGTGCGCTTATTATTTATTGCCTTGTTCTTATACTCATAATCGGAGCCGGGCTCTCCGTTCTCAACCGTTTTCTCATCTCTTACGAGGCCTCCCAGCCCGATAATGCCATGGAAGACTTCATGGATGAAACCGAGCGCAGCTTCTGGATAGACGGCCTTCAGGCCATTGTCGATGCCGGATTCAATGAGTTCACCAAAGAAGATGCCGTTCTTGCGGATTTCGGAATTGATGAAAACGCCGAAATCACCTGGCGCTCCATGCCCGATGAGGGGGATATAAAGCAGTTTAATGTCCGTCTCGGCTCCACCCGCATATGCACAGTCAACTTTGTTGCTGCTGATGATGTGGGCTTCGGGCTCAACAATTGGAGGCTTGCGGATTGGGAATTCTCTATGCCCGCCGGTACCGATATCAAGATCTCCGTTCCCAGCGGCTCCAGCATACACATCAACGGCGTTAAGGTTGATGACAGCTACATAAGCGGCAGCAGCGAGATGGAAGTAAGCCTTGAGCACAGCTTTGATATTGCTCCTGAGGCCGTTATCTACGAAATCAAAAACATGATGGGTCCTGCTGAAATCAAGGCCTTTGACAAGCATGGCAGACAGATGGATGCCCAGTCTGTTTCCGAAACGGACTTTGCCTATCTTCCCGAACCCCTCAACGGCTTCAGTTTCTGTGCCCGTCCCGATGCCAAGGTGCTTATAAACGGCTGCGAAATCGGAACAGAATACTCCTCTCCCCTTGAGCTTGGTCTTAGTGCCGCGGATGAAAATTCCCTTGTGACTTATGAATGCACCGGTCTTTTCAGCGACTGCAGTATAAGCGTAATTTATGACGGCGTTGAAGTATCTCCCGTTGAAAACGCTTTTGGAAAGTGCTATATTCCCGGCGCATCCAAAACCATTGACGGTGATCTTACAGACTTTATTGAAGGCTTTATATATGCCTATATAAACTTCTCTGCCGACAAGGACGATGCAACAACCGATAACTTCAATGCTCTTGCCAAGTATCTCCGCAGCGACAGTGAGCTTTATAAGTTGACTGCAAACACCATTGATAACATCAAATGGGCAACCACTAGCGGACTGCAGTATAACAGCATTGACTACTATGACCTTATCCCTCTGGGCAACGACAAGTATGTATGCTCTATTGCCTATGATATAAGCTACACTCTGGGTGCTGAAGACCTTCATATCCAGTCCGGCAACCTTATTCTGATCGAGAAAATCGACGGTAAATACTGCGTTTCCGATATGGGCGCTGCGCTTCAGTAAATACATATGAGGAAAAAACTATGAGTGACTTCGATATGAAAAAATTTGCGGTGGTTCTCCCCTCCCTTAACCCCACCGGCAAGCTTTGCCAAGTGGTAAACGAGCTTGTTGCGGGCGGATTTTCCACCGTCATTCTCGTTGATGACGGCAGCGGCGAGGAGTTCAAAGCCCCGTTCAGACAGCTTGCCGGTCTTGAGCAGGTCACTGTTCTGACCCACGAGGTGAACCGCGGAAAGGGCGCAGGACTTAAAACCGCATTCTCCTATCTTATCAATTCCCGCCCCGACATTGAGTATGCCGTCACCGTTGACGGAGACGGTCAGCACCTTCTCAAGGATATACTTGCCTGCTCAAAAGCAGCAGATGCCGAGGGGGATAAGCTTGTTCTGGGCTGCAGAAACTTCGATATGCCTCATGTGCCCCCCAGAAGCAAAAGCGGAAACAAGCTCACTGCCTCTATCTTCAAAGTTCTTTGCGGAATTACTATAAGCGACACCCAGACGGGTCTTCGTGTTATCGGCAAAAAGCAGTTCCCCAAGCTTCTTGAAATTCGCGGGGAACGCTATGAATATGAAAGCAATATGCTTCTTGAGCTTCACAGTGCGGGAGTTCCCTTCACCGAGGTTGAAATAGAAACTGTCTATGAGGATAATAATTCCTGCTCTCACTTCCGCCCTGTCCGTGACTCCGTTCGCATCTATAAGCTCATTCTCGCCCACGTTTTCAGACGCCTTTTCCGTTTTTTTAAGTATGTCCTCTCATCCTGCGCATCCGCGGCGGTAGATCTTCTGGCATTCTGGCTGCTGCATATGCTGCTTGCAGCTTTGGGGGGAGACGCATTTGCAGAGGGTGTCAGCGCCGTTTGGCTTTGCACCTTCGTTGCCAGAGCAATATCCAGCTTCGTAAACTTCAACCTTAATAAAAGCTTCGTTTTCACAAACAAGAGCAATTACGGCGCTACCATTATCAGATACTACATTCTCTGCATAATTCAGCTTTGTGTATCCGCCGCTCTTGTATGGCTCCTTGGACGGCTCTTTTCCACAAGCGCTTCCTGGATCCTCACTTTGCTCAAAGCCCTTGTTGACACCGTTCTTTTCTTTATCTCCTACCGCATACAGAAGCTTTGGGTCTTCAAAAACAAATAACATACACAAAACACGGCAGAAATTAATCTGCCGTGTTTTTATTTTCTATATAATCATAAGCGCCGCAATTCCGGCAAAGCAGGCTCCCAGCAACGGATAGCATTTCCCCTTTTCTTCTATCCTGTGCCTGAGCTTTTCCATAAGAGGAGACAAGCGTTTTCTGGTGTTTTCGATTTCCGCGCTCTGCCTTTTCCCCTCCGTAAACCCCAACACATCGCTTAAAGAAAGAAGGGCATTTTCCGCTTCATCTCCCAGTTCAAGCTTTGCTACTCCCCTCCTCCACGCCTCAGCAGCGCTTTTTTCAAGGCAGGCTTGGCTCATTTCTGAAAATACGCTCCGGAAGCTTTTTGTGCATATCAATGCCAGTTTTTCGAAAATCTCGGGCAAGGGTCTTTCGCAAAGTGATATTTCGCTTTCCATCAATGCAAGACATCTGTCCATTTCCTCAATGGCAAAAAGCTGTCTTTTAATTTCCTTCAGGCGTCCAAGTCCCAACATTCCGCCGCATAAAACCAGTAAAAAACCTCCAAGAAGCTTAATTATCATATATTCACCAAATCATAGCTGCGTTTTTCCCTTCCGCTGATGAAAACCCCTTTTTTGAAAATCCCCAAAGACAGAAGATCATTCAATGCCGGTCTTTTTCTAAGCTCCCTCATATCCGAGCCATGCACGCTTGCAAACATTACCGCTCCGCAGCCTGCAGCCTGTTCAACAGCTTTTATATCCTCCGCTGTGCTCATTTCATCAAGGGCAATAATTTCAGGATTCATACCCCGCATAAGCATACTTATTCCCTCCGCCTTTCCCGCTCCGCTGAGTATATCCGTATGGTTGCCCAGATCAAAGGCGGTTTTGCCCTTCCACATCGCGGCTATTTCATTTCGTTCGTCGCACACAGCAACACGCTTCCCTTTATCGGAGGCGCTGCGTATAAGCTCCCGCAAAAAGGTTGTTTTCCCGCCGCCGGGGGGCGATACCACCAAAACGGAGCTTTCATATGGAGCAAGAGCTTTTATTGTCTCAGCTCCCACCCCCTTTATTTCGTGGGGTATGCGTATGGCAAGGGACGAGACATCTTGGAAGCTCTCTATTCCTCCCGCGGATAGCCTTCCGCAAACGCCTATCCTTATTCCGCCTCCCGGGGATATATACCCGTTTCGCAGCTCGCGTAGAACGGAATGGAGAGAGCTTTTGCTGGCTCTGTCAAGAATATAGGCAAGATCATTCCATATAACTTCCTTTTTGCCAAAGCTACGCTCTCCGGAAGGCAAAAGTAAAGTTGGAAGAGTGCCTGTACGAAGCCTTATTTCCTCCGCCTGTGCCAAAACGGTCCTTGGCACAGACTCTATACTGCGCCTTAAATGCTCCGGGAGCATATTCTCAACACTTGTCCATAAATGATCCATACTCTCACCCCCACTTATATTGATTTATATTGTGAATAAAAAGAAAATTATTCCTATATTTTCTTGACAGTATTCTAATGGTAAGTAAAATAGATGTATTACGTTTTGAACAGGAGATTTTTTGATGCTTATAAAGCTGATGAAGTACATCAAAGGCTATGGGAAATCGGCATTGCTTGCCCCTGTGATGGTTATCATCGAGGTAATATGTGAGCTGATACTCCCCATTCTTATGGCAGATATAATTAATATCGGCATAGACGGGGACGGCGGCATTGCCTACATCCTCAAAGCCGGTCTTATTATGGTGGTGCTCTGCCTCGTGGCGCTGGTCGCCGGCGTTGCCAGCGCACGCTTTGCCTCTGTGGGAAGTCAGGGCTTCGGCTCCAACCTGAGAAGGGCAATGTTCAACCATACTCAGGAATTTTCTTTTGCGGATATTGACCGCTTCTCCTCCGCCTCCCTCATAACAAGAATGACCAGCGATGTTAACAACATACAGATGATGGTGAACATGGGACTTCGTATGGTTGTCCGCGCACCGATAATGCTTCTGGCGGCTCTTATAATATGCCTTCGCCTGAATGCCAGGCTTACACTTGTGCTTATTATCATTGTGCCTCTTATGGGTCTGGCTGTCGGTCTTTTGATGCGGACATGCCACAAGCTTTTCACCATTCTTCAGAACAAGCTTGACGGACTTAACAACTCTGTGCAGGAAAACCTTATCGCCATCCGCGTTGTGAAGGCCTTTGTCCGTGAAGCTCATGAGAAAACTAAGTTCCAGCGCTCCAATGACGAAATGACCAAGGCGGGCATTGCCGCTGTTACAAGGGTAGTATTTATGAACCCCATAATGATGATAGCATTCAATATTGCTATCGTCCTTTCCATGTGGTTCGGCGGAAAGCTTGTTGTTGGCGGAAGTTTGCCTTATGCCGACCTCTATGCATTTATCACTTATATCTTCAATGTTCTCATCAGCGTTATGATGCTGGCCTTCACCCTGCTCAACCTTACCCGTGCCAAGGCCTGTGCCTCAAGAATTCTTGAGGTTCTGGAGACCGTTCCCGATATCCGCGACGGAGAAAATAATGATGAAAACGCTCTTCCCTCCAAAAAGGGTACTGTTGAATTCAAGGATGTTTCCTTCAAATATGTTGCTACCGGTTCCGGCGACGATGTTCTAAGCAATATCAATCTCAGCATCGAAAGCGGAGAGTTTGTTGCCATTGTTGGCGGAACAGGAACGGGTAAAAGCTCTCTCGTTAACCTTATCCCCAGATTTTATGATGTCACTGGCGGTCAGGTTCTTGTGGACGGTCTTGATGTTAGGGAGTATCCCATTGCTGCCCTTCGCTCCCGTATTGGCATGGTTTTACAAAACAATGTCCTTTTCTCCGGAACCATTCGTGAAAACCTCCTTTGGGGCGACCCGAATGCCATGGAAGAAGACCTCATTACTGCTGCGAAAAACGCTCAGGCATATGACTTTATCATGAGCTTCCCCGACGGATTCGACACCTATATCGATCAGGGCGGTGTTAATGTATCCGGAGGACAGAAGCAGCGCCTTTGCATTGCCCGCGCTATGCTAAAAAAGCCCGAAATCCTCATCCTTGATGACTCCACCTCAGCCGTTGACAGCGCAACCGAGGCTGCCATCCGCAAGAGCTTCAACGAAAACCTCAAGGATACCACCGTTATTATAATCGCCCAGCGCATATCCTCTGTACGCTACGCAGACAAAATCGTTGTTCTTGATGATGACCACATAGTTGGAATGGGCACACACGATGAGCTCCTTAGCTCCAATGAGGTATATCAGGAGATTTACTATTCTCAGCAGGAAGGAGTTGGTGAATAATGGCCGATAAAACCAAAAAGCAGCTCCTTGACGAAAAGAAAAGTCTTGAAAAAGGCAAGTTCCAGAAACCCAAAGATGCCAAGAAAACCATAAAGCGTCTTCTGGGCTATATGACCCACAAAAAGTGGCCCATAATCGTTGTTCTTATCTGCCTTATTCTCAGCACTCTCAGCTCCCTTGCGGGAACTTATATGATGCGTCCTATGATAAACACTCTGGCAGGAAGCGGCAGCGCGGGAGAAAAGCTTCATAGCCTTGCTATAAGCCTTCTCATTTTGCTGGGCATATTCCTTGTAGGTGTTATATGCAACTATGTTCAGAGCGCAACCATGGCTGTTCTTGCCCAGAAAGCCGTAAATAAGCTGCGCAGCGACCTCTTCGATTCCCTTGAAAATCTGCCCCTCAGTTATTTCGACCGCCATACCCACGGTGAGCTTATGAGCAGATTTTCAAACGACGCTGACAATGTTTACTTTGCAATGGAGCAAAGTATGATAAACCTTATTTCCAGCGTTTTAAGCTTTGTCGGCATTGTTGCCGTAATGCTTTACACAAGTCCCATTCTTTTCATCGTAACAGCCCTTGTTTTGTTTGGCTCTCTCAGTGTTTTCAAAATCGTCGGAGGCCGCTCACGAAACTATTACCGCAAGCAGCAGGCCGCTCTTGGCCGCGTAAACGGTGAAATTCAGGAGGTTATCGAGGGTCTGAAGGTTGTAAAAGCCTTCGGTCACGAGGAAATCTCCAAGGAAAAATTCGATAAGCTCAACTGCGAATACAGAGACGCTGCCACAGATGCCAACTTTTTCGCAGGTGCAATTATGCCCATCAGTGCAAATATCCTCAATATTGGCTACGCCCTCACCGCAATTCTCGGCGGTTTCCTCGCCCTTGTTATGGGCTTTGATATAGGCGGCTACGCAGCTTACCTCACCTACTCCCGCCAGATCGGAGGTCCCGTTAATCAGGTCAGCCAGCAGATCACCGCAATCTTCTCCGCCCTTGCAGGTGCCGAACGCATTTTCGATGTTATGGACACTCCTCCCGAGATCGACGAAGGAGATGTTGAGCTTATTCCCGTATGTGAAGATGAAAACGGCAATCTCTCCCAATACCGCGGCAGCCATCCCAAGGCCTGGGCATGGAAATGCCCCGCTGAAGAGGGCGGGTACACTCTTGTTCCTTTAAGGGGAGATGTTGTCCTTGAGAATGTTGACTTTGCCTATGTTGAGAATAAGAAGGTTCTCAAGCATGTGAATGTATATGCAAAGCCGGGACAGAAGATTGCCCTTGTTGGCTCCACCGGCGCAGGCAAAACAACAATCACAAACCTTATAAACAGATTCTATGAAATAAACTCCGGCTCCATCACCTATGACGGTATCGATATACGCCGGATAAAGAAGGAATCTCTCCGCCGAAGCCTCGGCGCCGTTTTGCAGGATACCCATCTTTTCACCGGCACCGTTATGGAAAATATCCGCTACGGCAAGCTTGACGCCAGCGATGAGGAATGCATTGCCGCCGCAAAGGCCGCCAATGCGCACTCATTTATCCGCCGTCTGCCCGATGGCTACAACACTATGGTTACAGGTGACGGTGCCAACCTGAGTCAGGGTCAGCGCCAGCTGCTCGCCATTGCCCGTGCCGCGGTCAAGGATCCTCCCGTAATGGTGCTTGATGAGGCCACTTCCTCCATCGATACCCGCACCGAGCAGCATATTCAGAGGGGTATGGATATGCTTATGGACGGACGCACCGTTTTTGTTATCGCCCATAGACTCTCTACTGTGCGCAACTCCGACTGCATAGTGGTAATTGAAGGCGGTCAAATTCAGGAAAAAGGACCTCACGAGGAACTTCTCGAGGAAAAAGGCAGATATTATATGCTTTACACCGGACAGCATGTTCTGGATTAATAAGCAAGGGGCTAACCGACAAGGTCAGCCCCTTTTTTACAGTTAATAAACATTTACACTTTACATTGATAAATTATAGGTGTAAAATACTGAATCATGAATTTAACTTAAACCAAGGAGCACAAGGAAAATGAAACAACTTATGCTGGGCAACGCTGCCCTCGCCCGCGGTCTCTACGAAGCCGGATGCGCAATAGTTTCAAGCTATCCCGGCACTCCCAGCACCGAAATCAGCGAGGAAGCCGCCAAATATCCCGAAATTTATTGCGAATGGGCCCCCAACGAAAAAGTTGCAATGGAGGTTGCTTTCGGCGCAGCTTTGGCAGGAAAACGCAGCTTCTGCGGCATGAAGCATGTTGGCCTCAACGTTGCCTGCGACCCTCTCTTTACTATGAGCTACACGGGAATTAACGCCGGTCTTGTTATCGGTGTTGCCGATGACCCCGGTATGCATTCAAGCCAGAATGAGCAGGATTCCCGCCGCCATGCCATCTCCTCCAAGCTCCCTATGCTTGATCCTGCCGACAGCGCCGAAACTCTGGAGTATACCCGCCTTGCCTTCGAGCTGAGCGAAAAGTATGATACTCCCGTTTTGCTGCGTATGTGCACCAGAATCTCTCACTCCCAGTCCCCCGTTGAGCTTGGGGAGAGAGCGGATATTCAAGCCCTCCCCTATGAAAAAAACATCGCAAAGTATGTTATGATGCCCGCCAATGCAAAGCGCCGCCATCCCATTGTGGAGCAGCGCATGAAGGTCATGGCTCAGTGGGCCGAGGACAGCGGCATCAACAAAGTTGAAATGGGCGGCACCGAAATAGGCGTTATTGCCTCCTCCACTGCTTACCAGTACATAAAGGAAGTTTTCGGTGACAGCGTAAGCGTGCTTAAAATAGGCATGGTGAACCCTCTGCCCACAAAGCTCATCTGCGATTTTGCCGAAAAGGTTGATAAGCTTATCGTTTGCGAGGAGCTTGATCCCGTTATTGAGGAGCATTGCCTGCGTCTCGGTCTGAAGCTTCAGGGAAAGGATATTTTCCCCATAGAAGGCGAATTCACCCAGAATTTGGTTGCCCGTGCAATGGGTAAGACCGTAAACAGCGGTCTGACACTTGATGAAGCCATTCCCGCCCGTCCTCCCATTATGTGCGCAGGATGCCCTCACAGAGGACTTTTCTATACCCTTTTGCGGAATAAATGCACCGTTTTGGGCGATATCGGCTGCTACACCCTCGGTGCGGTTGCCCCCCTGAACGCAATGGAGATGACCCTTTGCATGGGCGCTTCTGTCTCCTCCGTCCATGGCTTCAACAAGGCTCTCGGCGCTGAAGCAGAAAAGAAAACCGTTGCTGTCATCGGCGACAGCACCTTTATGCATTCCGGTATGACCGGCCTTGCCAACATTGCCTATAATGGCTCCGCCTCCACCGTTATCATTCTTGATAACTCCATTACCGGTATGACAGGTCATCAGCAAAATCCCACCACCGGCTATAACCTCCGAGGCGAGCCCGCCGCAAAGATAGACCTTGAAGCTCTTTGCCGAGCCCTTGGCATTAACAGAGTCATCGTTGTTGACCCCTATGACCTTGCCCAGTGCGACAGGGTGCTGAAGGAAGAACTTGCCGCTGACGAGCCTTCCGTTATCATAAGCCGCAGACCCTGCGCCCTTTTGAAGTATGTTAAGCACTCCAAAGCTCTCAGTGTTGACCCCAACAAGTGCAAGGGCTGCAAAATGTGCATGAAGATAGGCTGCCCCGCCATCTCCTTCAGAGACGGAAAAGCCTCCGTTGACCCCACTCAGTGCGTCGGCTGCGGCGTTTGCCAGCAGCTTTGCGCCTTTGATGCA
The DNA here is from genome assembly GCA_045595025.1 of Oscillospiraceae bacterium. Classification (GTDB taxonomy): domain Bacteria; phylum Bacillota; class Clostridia; order Oscillospirales; family Oscillospiraceae; genus SIG459. The sequence continues at coordinate 20,960 of JAZNZR010000031.1, forward strand.
TTTCAGGTAAAGGAGTGAGACCGCTATGAAAACCAAAAATATTATGATAGTAGGCGTTGGCGGTCAAGGAAGCCTTCTTGCCAGCAAGCTTCTCGGTCAGCTTCTCATTCAGGAGGGCTACGATGTTAAGGTCAGCGAAGTTCACGGAATGAGCCAGCGAGGCGGCAGCGTTGTAACCTATGTTCGTTACGGCGACAGCGTGGCCTCTCCTCTCATTGATGAGGGCGAAGCAGATTTCATCGTATCCTTTGAACTTCTGGAAGCAGCAAGATGGCTGAGTTTTCTCGCTCCCGGCGGACGCATCATCACCAGCACTCAGAAAATTGATCCCATGCCGGTTATTACCGGAAATGCCGTCTATCCCGAAAACATTGTTGAAAAGCTTCGCGCTCTCGGAGTTGAGACAGACGCTCTCGACTGCCTCTCCCTTGCAAATGAAGCGGGCAGCGTAAAAGCCGCCAACATCGTTCTTATGGGCAGACTTTCCAACTATTTTGACCTTCCCGTGGAAGCATGGCTCAAGGCTCTTGAAGCTGTTGTTCCTCCCAAATTCCTTGAACTTAATAAAAAAGCTTTCGATTTGGGTCGAAATGCATAAAATAAAAGCAGGGGCATCGCCCCTGCTTTTTTATTTCAACATTTCAATAAAATGCTGCAGCGCGGGATTATCGTCGTTTTTTCTCCACGCTACCAAAATTTCTTCCGTTTCCCCCTCACCCGCCAGCGGTACAAAAACAACGTTTTCTGTGCCCACATCCCAGGGATGGGAGTACTCCGGGACAATGGATATCCCCTCTTCCGCAGCAACCATCATCAAGATGCTCTCCATATCGCTGGAACGGAGAAGGATCTTGGGCTGATAGCCCGCCTGCTGATAAAGCTGAATATAGTATGCGTCACCGAAGGATTCGCCCGTTCCCGAGGGCGACATGAAAAGAATGTTCTCCTGCTTAAGGTCTTTGCGGCTCAGTTCCTTTCTCCGTGAAAGACGGTGGTTTGCGTAAAGCGCAACCCGAAGAGGAACATTTTCAAAAACTCTCAGGCTTATGTTCTCTTCCTGCAGTATGTTTGTACTGTCCCACGTGAATATGATGTCATATTCGCCGTTCAGAAGTCCAGCGGCCAGCATATCCGTATCGCATCGGTAGCAGGAGAGCAGAACATTGGGATATTCCCTGTGGAAATTCCGAAGATGCTTTGAAATATCGCTGCGCTCATAGCCTTTTGTATAACCGATTCTAAGGCTGCCCTCCAAACCCGTTGAAGCCTCACGGGTGCGCCACAGCGCCGTATCCATTCTCTCAAGTATCTCCCTCGCCTCTTTGAGAAATACCTTTCCTGCAGGGGTCAGGGATATGGGTCTGCTTTCCCTGTTTATAAGCTTTGAGCCCACTGCCTCTTCAAGAGATTTTATCTGTTGTGTTATTGCAGTCTGGGATATATAATGGGCTACGGCAGCTTTTGTAAAGCTCTCTGTTTCCGCAAGAGTTACAAAATATCTAAGCTGATTAAGATTCACCCTCGCGCCTCCTCATAGTATAAGTTTTTCTTATACTAACATATAAATATTATATTTGCAAATATGTTTTTTATCTTCTATAATAAGCACATCTTTCAAATACAGATATGCAAAAGGAGCAAAAAGATATGGAACGCTATTATCAGCCGGAAATTGAATGCGCCAGCCGCGAGGAAATCAAGGCGATGCAGGACGAGCGCATTGTAAAGCAGGTAAAGCATGTTTGGGATAATGTTCCCCTCTACAGAAAGAAAATGGAAGAAAAAGGCATCACTCCCGATGACATCAAGGGAATTGATGATATATATAAGCTCCCCTTTACCTCCAAGGCTGACCTCCGCGAAGGATATCCCTACGGTCTTCTGGCAAAGCCCCTTTCCGAGTGCGTGCGTATCCACAGCACCTCCGGAACTACCGGCAAAAGAGTTATGGCTTATTACACCCAGCACGATATTGACCTTTGGTATGACTGCTGCGCAAGAGCTATCACCGCTGCGGGCGGCACTAATGAAGATGTTGTTCAGGTAAGCTATGGATACGGTCTTTTCACCGGCGGCGCCGGCCTGGACGGCGGCAGCCATAAGCTGGGTTGTCTCACCGTTCCCACTTCCTCCGGCAACACCGAACGCCAGATAATGTTCATTCAGGATATGAAGTCCACCATTTTGTGCTGCACTCCCTCCTACGCTGCATACCTTGGCGAGACTATGAAAGAGATGGGGCTCACTCCCGAGGATATTCCTCTCAAGGCCGGTATCTTCGGCGCGGAAGCCTGGAGCGAGGAAATGCGCAGGGATATTGAAAAAACACTGGGCATCAAGGCCTATGATATCTACGGTCTTACAGAGCTTAGCGGTCCCGGTGTATCTTTCGAATGCTCCGCTCAGAGCGGAATGCACGTGAACGAAGACCATTTCTATGCAGAGATAATTGATCCCAACACCGGTGAGGTGCTTCCTGAGGGCAGCAAGGGCGAGCTCGTATTCACCGCTCTCACCAAGGAAGCTTTCCCCGTGATACGCTACCGCACCCGCGATATCTGCCAGCTCAAATATGAAAAATGCTCCTGCGGACGCACTCATGTGCGTATGGCTAAGCCTATGGGACGCAGCGACGATATGCTCATAATCCGCGGCGTAAATGTCTTCCCCAGCCAGATAGAAACCGTGCTGCTTAACCGCGGCTATTCTCCCAACTATCAGATTATTGTTGACCGCGTGAATAACACCGACACCTTCGAGATCAAGGTAGAGCTTACTCCCGATATGTTCACCGATAATATGGGTGATATTGCCAAGATGCAGAATCAGCTTGTCGGCGATATGCGCAGTATGCTGGGCATTGGACCCAAGATCAGCCTCGTTGCTCCCAAGTCCATAACAAGAAGCGAAGGCAAGGCCGTTCGCGTTATCGATAAGCGCAAGATATAAAAGGAGGAACTAAAATGAGTATTAATCAGATCTCCGTTTTTCTTGAAAACAAACCAAACGCACTGCAAAATATGTGCGAAACACTTGCCGAAGGACATATTGATATGAGAGCCCTTTCTCTTGCGGAAGCGGGAGACTTTGGAATTGCAAGAATCATAGTTGACAAGCTCTATGACGCGACACATCTCCTCAAGGACGCCGGTTTTGTCTGCACCGTGACCCCTGTTGTTGCCGCCCAGATCCCCGATACTCCCGGCGGTCTTAGCAAGGTTCTTGCCGGTCTCGGCACAGTGGGTATAAATGTTGAGTATATGTATGCCTTCCTCGGGGGTGCCGATACAGAACATGCATATATGATTTTCAAAACCGCAGATGCTGCAAAAGCCACGGCTGCTCTTTCCGCAAAAGGCATTGTTGTCCTCGAGCAGGAGGATATAGAAGCTCTCTGATAATAAAAACGGTATGAGATACTTTTCTCATACCGTTTTTATTATTTCATACCGCTCCGATATTAAGCATATACTCAAACAGCATAATAGTTTGGAGTGGTCAATGTGAACAGCGATATAGAAGAAAGGGCAGTTCGTCTCGCCCAGTACATAGTGGAAAACAGCGCAACAGTTCGCGCAGCCGCAAAGAAATTCGGCGTAAGCAAATCCACCGTACACAAGGACCTCACCGAAAGACTTGACAAAACCCATCCTATCTTATACAGGCAGGCAAAAGCTGTGCTTGAGCAGAACAAAGCTGAGCGCCATCTTCGGGGCGGCGAAGCAACCAGGATAAAGTACAAGGGAAAATAACTTGTCTTTTGCCGAAAATTAATGTAAAATACTTGCATTAACAGAAAGAAACGGTGCACTTATGAATCTGAAAAGGCGAATTCCTCAATATATTCTGGGTCTTATACTTATGGCTGTGGGTCTTGTTTTTATCAAGCGGCTGAATATGGGTATCTCTCCTATCAGCTCTGTCCCCGATGCCATAAGCAGCGTAACGCCCTTTACCTTGGGCAATGTCACCATCGCCTTCCATGTCTTCTGCGTAATAGGCCAGATCGTGGTCAACCGCAAACCTACACTGCGCATAATACTTACCCTGCCTTTGGCAATCGGATTCGGTTATCTTATTGACCTTTGTATGCTGATTATAGATTTCACTATCAGCTCATTCTGGATCCGTCTTGTGCTTCTGGTCCCCGGTATTATTGTTTCGGCTCTGGGCGTCGTGCTTATAGTGGGCGCAGACCTGATGCTCCCCGCTCCCGATGCCTTTATGCGTACAATAAGCGCCGTATACAAACTTCCCCTTTCGAAGGTTAAAACCTGCGGCGATATTGTCTGGGTCGCCACAAGCGTCATTATCGACCTCAGCTGCACGGGCTCTCTACATTCCGTTGGTCTCGGCACCGTCTGCACTGCGATTTTTGTAGGCAGATGTATCGGAATATTCAACAAACATTTCCCGAAGCTCAATATGCCCCCATGGCCTGTAAAAACCAAATAAAATATTCCTCCGGCAGTTTCTTCTGCCGGAGGATTTTCTTTTGTTAATTTTTTCTTTTTTCTTGATATATATCCATAAAAGAGTTATAATTCATGTGTTATTCATTAAGAAAGAGGAGAAAAATATGGAAAATAAATCTGCAAGAAGCAGATTCACCGGTTCTCTGGGATTCGTTCTTGCCGCAGCCGGCAGCGCTGTCGGTCTTGGCAATATCTGGCGTTTCCCCTATCTTGCCGCTAAAGACGGCGGCGGGGTATTTCTGCTTGTTTATCTTATTCTTGTTATAACCTTCGGTTTCGCGCTTCTCACCACCGAAATCGCCATCGGACGAAAAACCGGTCAGAGCCCCCTCACCGCATACGCTGTGCTCAGCAAGAAAATGGGCTGGGTCGGTATTATCGCCTGCATTATCCCCGTTATGATTCTTCCCTACTACAGCGCTATCGGCGGCTGGGTTCTGAAGTATCTTGCAGCCTATGTAACCTTTTCCGGTGCTGAAGCCACTGCCGACGGTTACTTCACCGGCTTTATCACCGCTCAGTGGAGCCCCCTCATTTGGTTCACCATTTTCTTTGCTGCCAATGTTTTCGTAGTATACAAGGGTGTTAACTCCGGAGTTGAGCGTCTTTCCAAGATTCTCATGCCCATTCTTCTGGTGCTCATCGTTGGCATCTCCATCTTCTCCCTCACCCTCAGCCATACTGACGAAAGCGGCGTAACCCGCACCGGTATTCAGGGTTTGCTGGTTTATGTTGTTCCCAACTTTGAGGGCATGACTTTCCAGAAGTTCCTTGTTGTCCTCACAGACGCAATGGGTCAGCTCTTCTACTCCATTTCCGTTGCTATGGGTATTATGATCACCTATGGCTCTTACGTTAAGAAGGACACCAATCTGGTCAAGAGCGTCAACCGCATTGAGTTCTTTGATACCATCGTGGCATTCCTTGCCGGTCTTATGATCGTTCCCGCTGTCTTCACCTTTATGGGCACCGAGGGCATGACCGCAGGTCCCAGCCTTATGTTCGTCTCCATGCCCAAGATTTTCGCTGCTATGGGCGTTGCCGGTGACATTATCGGTATTATCTTCTTTGTCACTGTTGTATTCGCAGCCCTCACTTCCTCCGTCTCCCTGCTGGAAGCCATCGTATCCAGCTGTATGGATAAGTTCGGATGGAGCCGCAAAAAGTCCACTATTGTAGTCTCTATTATAACCTACCTTATGGGTATTGTTGTATGCCTCGGCTACAATGTCTTCTACTTTGAACTCACCCTTCCCAATGGCAGCGTTGCTCAGATTCTCGATGTTCTCGACTATATCAGCAACTACATCTTTATGCCTGTTGTTGCCATTGCAACCTGCATTCTTGTTGGCTGGATCATCAAGCCCAAGGCCATTGTGGACGAGATTACTCTCGGCGGTCTGAAGTTCGGTCGCAAAGGACTCTACTCCGTTATGGTCAAGGTCGTTGCTCCCATTATGCTCCTCCTGCTCCTCCTGCAGGCTCTGGGCATCCTCACCTTCTAAAAAACAAGTTTAAAAGGCGTGCTGCATTAAGCAGCACGCCTTTTATATTTATACGCTTTGTCCGTCAGCTTTTATAATAGCCTCAAATACATCCTCCGCGCTCACATCAAAGGGCATATTCTTCATTGGCGGAGCGGCTGCCGCGGCGGAAGCCACAAGCATCAGCTCATCCTTTCCCAGATCAGAAAGACCCAAATCGGAAAGGCACACAGAAAGCCCCACTTTACCCATAAACTCTCTCAAACATTCCTTTTCCTCTTCCGAGGAATTTTCAAGCTCCAGCTGTGCAAGAATACCGAAGCTAACAAGGTCGCCATGAAGAATTTCGCTGCAGCGGCTCAGAACCGAAAATCCCTCGTTGATAGCATGGGCGGCAGCAACACCGCCGTTTTCAAATCCGTATCCGCTCAGAAAGCTTGCCGCGTGAACCACCTGCTCGAAAGCATAGCTTGGCTCTCCGCTGCCTGCCGCCTTCATCGCTTCCTCACCGTATTCAAAAAGAATGTCTCTGCAAAGGCCGCTCATGGCAAGTGCAGTTATTTTTGAATAATTTCCCTTATTAACGCTCTTTTCTCTATCCGCATTGGCGCGGGCTTCATAATAGGTTGCCAGCGCATCTCCGATTCCGGCGCTCAGGTATTTAGCCGGCGCTGCCGCAATTATATCCGTATCCATAAGCACAAGGTCAGGATTTCTTGAAACGGACCTGACCTCCACCGTCTTTCCATTCTCATCGTGGATAACGGCAACAGCGCTGCAGGGCGCATCATTGGAAGCAGTTGTCGGGACGATAATCAGTTTTTTCTCCGCAATATCCGCAGCCGCTCTTGCGGTATCAAGAACTCTTCCGCCCCCAAGACCGATGACGGTGTCACAGTCAAGCCGCTCAATTTCGGAAACTACTCTCTCAATTTCTCTGTAATTGATATCTCCGGAAAAAATGCAGCTTTCCATACCGCAGCCGCTTTTATCAAAGCTTTCTATTATTGTTTTTCCAAACCTTTGCTCCCCTCCGCGGCTCAAAAGCAACAATGCCCTTTTACCCATTGTTGAAGCATATGCCCCAAGCTGCGGCAGCAAAGCTCTGTCCTGAATATATTTATTTGGTCCCTGAAGAGAAATTCTCATTTTCTCACCTCTTTACAGCTTTGGATGCCCCAATCTCTACCGGTAGGTCGTAACGCTCCGCAATCAGCTTTTGCAAACTCAGAAGCTTTCCTTCCCGCTCCTCCTTTGAGGGCATATCAGCATCTCTCATAGGATATTCTCTGCCGAGGCTTTCATATTTTTCAATTCCAAGGGGACGGTAAGGAAGCAGCTGATACTGCACAAGGCAATGGGACAAATTCTCCCTTATGAATTCGGCGATGGCAAGCAGGTTTTCCTCATCATCGTTCCACCCGGGTATGATTGGTGTTCTTATAATCATCGGAATAGCTTCAGACGCGGCAAAGAGAATATTCCCTATTATCCTGTCGTTGGGCGCTCCCACCGATGCCTTATGGCGCGAAGAATCCATATACTTTATGTCCGTGATGAGAAGATCCGTGTAAGGAAGTACAGCCTCCATACTCTCCCGGGAAACAAACAACGAGCTTTCAAGGCAGGTATTGAAGGATGCCTTTTTGCACTCCCTCAGAAGCTCGGCGGCAAAGGGCCATTGGAGAAGAACTTCTCCCCCCGAGAGGGTCACTCCACCGCCGCTTCTCTCAAAAAAGCTTCTGTCCCGCTCCAGCATATCCATTATCTGCCCGACGCTCATTTCTCTGCCCCAGGAAATTATTGCCTCGGAGGGGCAGCAATCGGCGCATTCATAGCAGTTTGCACACTCCGAAGCTGCTGATACGGGGATTATTATTCCCCTTTCATCAAACTTCAAGGGAGAATTCTCTGCCGGACAGGACTGAAGGCAAAGTCCGCATTTATCTTTTCCAAGACATCTGGAGGGATAAAAGCCCGGTTCTGAATTGAGGGAAATTCCCTCAGGATTGGAGCACCAGGGGCAATTAAGAGGACAGCCCTTGAAGAAGATCTCTGTGCGTATGCCTGGTCCGTCGTGAATTGTGTAGGCCTGAGTGTTGAACACCAATGCTTTTGCATTTTTACTGCTGTTCATCTTTCCCTCTCAATCAAAAGAAAGGCTTGTTCTGCCTATAATATCGTCCTGCAATTCCTTGCTCAGCTCCACAAAATACGCACTGTAGCCCGCGACACGGACAAGCAGGTCCCTGTATTCCTCGGGATTTTTCTGAGCGTTGAGCAGAGTTTCCTGACTTGTCACGGAAAACTGGCTATGCATTCCCCTGCGATAAACATATTCCTCAATAAGGGATATGAAGTTATCTCTGCCCACATCACCTTCGAGAGCAGATGGGCTGAACTTCCAGTTGAGAAGAGTGCCGTTGGTTGCCCGCGCATGATCCATCTTTGTAACAGAACGGCAAATCGCAGTAGGTCCGCAAACATCATGACTGCCTCTGTGAGTATGAACCGCACCCATGCAGTCGGAAAGGGGCTCAAAGGCCGTGCGTCCTTCTATTGATGCCCACTGCTTTCCGCCATGAGCCACATTGACCGTTACACTATAACAGCCCGGCTGGAAAAATCCTCCGTGAGAATTGGGTCTGCGTTCAATATGCTTGCAGTAGGTATCCATAGCAAACTTTGTAAGCTCATCCGCATAGTCATCGTCATTGCAGTAGTGATGAACCTTTTTACTGTTTACAAGGGCGTAAAGCGTTTCATGTCCAACCCAATTGTCTTCAGCTGCCTGAATAAGCTCAGTTCCGCTTATTCGTTTTTCATCAAAGACAAGCTGTTTTATTGTGCTCAGACCGTCTCCCGTTGTGCCAAGCCCAACTCCCTGTGGACCTGTGAAGTTATATTTTGTGCCCCCGCGTGTCACGTCCAATCCCTTTTCCACACATCCATACATCACAGTAGAAAGGAACGGCAAGGGACGGACATTCTGATGAGCTATGCTTACAGCATTCAAAAGCGCAACCATTTTGTCGCACCAATATTTCATCTGCCTGTCATAGCTTTCCAAAACCTGAGAAAATTCGGTCATATTGCGAAGATCTCCGGTTTGAGGACCGAGACGAAGCCCCTTCGCTCCGCATTTTTCCCATCGTGGGCAGCTTTCCCCGCAGTGGAAGCAGCGTCCGTCATTTATAGCAAGCTCCAGAACCTTTGCCATATTCATATGACCTGCATCATGCCAGCCGTAGGTTTTTCCGGAAACATCGGGCTCAACACAGCCAACGACCTGATAATCCAAGGCCTCCTCCCGGATTATGCCGGAGGACATCAGACTGTCAACGGTTACCTCATCATTAAAAATTTTAGGCTCGCCTGTGCCGAGGCGGATAACATTGGCGGTTTTGATTTTAAGCTCCCTCGGTGTATTGTTATGAAGTCTAACAGCCAGCCAGGGGTTAGGCACACGCACATGGGCATTGGCATCAAGGCACATAAAGGTGAGTTCATTTGTGCCATCGCTGCCGTCGCTCTTCAGACCACCCAAGGTCAGGGCGGGTCCGCCAATTCCTCCGTTGCCGAAGGTTTTTATAAGCACATGATTTCTGAGCTTGTTGAGATCCCAGATCTTAATATAGAAATTCTCAATAAGCTCCTGCATCTGCTCCCTTGTGGATATGCCCTTTTCAATATCGCTTATGTAATAGGGATACATATACTGGTCAAATCTGCCGTAGGAAACAGAGTGACCGTTACATTCAATCAAAATCATGCAGTTGGCAAGATGGACAAGCTGAATTGCCTCCCAAAAAGTTCTCGGAGGCTCCGTTGCTATATGGCTGCAATTTGCTGCCATTTTTTCAAGCTCCGCCTTGCGCTGTATGTTTTCTTCTTCGGCGGCTTTTTCGCGAAGGATCTTCCCATATCGAAGGATATGGTTTATGGCACCTTCATTGGATATTTTAGCGGCCCGCAGAAAATCTCTTTTCTCTATATCCTCAGGCTTAGATAGGTCCAGTTTCATCATGGTATTATCGATCTCGTCTCTGATGCCACCAAATCCCATACCAAGAAGGCGTTCATAGTCCAGACCCAGATGACCCGCTCCGCAGAAAATATAGGCGTCGGCAAAAAATACGCCCTTACCCGCATGGGAGCCTTTCAGTTCTTCATCGGTAATAAGAGAATTTGTATAGTCTTCAACACATTTATTGCGCCAAAATCCCTCTATAGCCTCCAGACGTTTCTGAGTATCCTCCGTATAGGAGAAATAATCATGGGTACGCAGAGGACTATAGTCCATAAGTCCGTCACGCATTTCATCGCAAACCCAGTCTATGCCAAACTCGGGGTGAACGGGCGCACCCTTTTTATCGCAGCCAAGACCGCCCACGATGAGTTCATCATCATAAACATAGATGGGGGTGTTTTCGAGAACATTTTTTATGCCATAGGCACAGCGAATCTGAAGAGATTCGCCGGGATGAGCCAGATATGCCTCTGTAACCAGCTCCGCTCTTTCAGGAGATACAAATCCGTTTGTTGTTCTTTCGGTGACCTTAAGAATGTTGTTAATCCTCCTGAATGGAGAAGGCTCGGGAGTATTGCCCGATATACCGACACCCCATTCCCTGTCATAGGGCTCTATGGCAAGTGGGCAGGTATCGATTTCATTTGCCCGGGCATAAACATCCTTATCTATCTGCACATTTTTTTCATTTGTCAGCGCCACAGTTCATCGCTCCTTTTAAGCCTCGAATTTCTCGCAGCGGTATCTTCTCTTGCCTATGCTTGCCTTTCCGTATTCAATAGCCTCGGTGGGGCAATAGGAAATGCAGGCCATACAGTGGGTGCAGTCGCCTCCCCATTTCACCTTAGCCTCCTCAAGGGATATATTATTCAGCGGGCAAAGCTGAACGCACTTGCCGCAGGCAATGCATTTATCGGTGGTATAAAACTTTTTGGCGCTTACAAATCCTTTATAGAAACCCGTATTCACCGCGCCGGAGAGGAATTTATCCATAAATCCCTTTTTGCCTTCCTCAAATGCTTTCCCTTCGGAGATTGAAGAGGCATATTTTTCAATACGCTTTCGGGCGATCCTTATCATCTTGGCGGATTTCTCCTCATCGGGTACTGCGAACATTGCCACATAGTTCTCGGGCATGACTACGGGGAGAGTTCCCATATAATTAAAGCCCTTTTCACCGCATAGCTTTTCCATATACTTACCCGCTCCTGCAATAGAGCCTCCGCAGGTAATAAGGAAATATGCATCCCGGCTTCCGGAAAAGCTTCCGCTGCGGATAAAATCTTCAAAAACATGAGCCATCTGCCATGCATAAACAGGACCCACAAAAACCCAGGGCTTATCACTTATAAGCTCCGCAGCAATGCCGTCTTTTATAAATGCTCTGGAATCCATCACTTCATCTTCGAGATAATATCCGAGAGCCTCGGCGCAGTAGCGGCTGTTGCCCGTACCGGTGAAATAAACTATCATTATTTTTCCTCCTCTTAGCTAGCCTGAGCTATATAATCCGAACCCGCTCCGCGGGTATAAGTTTCTTATCACGCTTTGTTTTTAATTTGCCTGAAACAAAAATCCGCTCCCGTGAAGTCGCAGATTTCTGAAGTCATATACTAAGGCAGTGCAAGGCAGAGGCTTGCAGATGGGCTTTGTGCCCCTCAATAGCCGATAACGCAGCAATGCCGACGGATATGATTTCAGAAACGGGTTTGGATTGTATAGCTCAGGCTTATATCAAAATGCCGTTGCAATGGTCAACTTCATGCTGGATAATCTGTGCCGTATAGTCGGTGAAGGTTTTTATCCTTTTCTCAAAATTAAGGGTCTCATACTGAACTTTTATGCTCTTATAGCGCCTTGTGGGTCTAACGCCGCTGAGAGAAAGGCAGCCCTCTTCCGTTTCATATGGACCGGAAAACTTCAAAATTACGGGATTGAGCATAAGAAGATAATTTCCCTCGTCATTAACTGCGATTATCCTTTTGCTGACGCCTATCATATTTGCAGCCATTCCAACGCAGCCCTCCCGATGGGCAATCAGAGTTTCAAGCAAATCCCTTGCAATGCCCACATCATCCTTTGTTGCGGGGAGAGATTTTCGTCCAAGAAAAATCGGATCTTTCATTATATCTCTGACCATAGAAAGCTTCCTCCATAGTTTTTCTTTATTATACTACAGCTTATATGCTGCGGTAAATGTATTATTTTTATTTCCCGGGAAAAACTAGGCTAAAAAAGGGAGACGAAATAATGGCCAAACATATAGGCAAGCAGAGTATCCGTTTTTCATCAGCCCCTTGCTTTACCGCTGAAGCGGCAGTTGTGGGTAAGAAGGAGGGCGAAGGGCCTCTGCGAGAGCGCTTTGATTATGTAAGCACAGACTCATATTTCGGCGAAAAAAGCTGGGAAAAGGCGGAGAGCACCATGCTCCGCCAATGTTACGAAACGGTTTTGAAAAAAGCGGGAATTGCTGAAAATGATATTCAGTTTCTCCTCGCGGGTGACCTTCTCAACCAGTGCACCGGCTCATCCTTCGCCGCCAAGGACAGCACTATTCCCTTCCTCGGCTTATACGGTGCCTGCTCAACAATGGGCGAAAGCCTAAGTATTGGAGCAATGCTCATTGACGGAGGCTTTGCCGAAAATATATGCGCTATGACAAGCTCCCATTTTTGCTCGGCAGAGCGTCAGTTCCGCCTTCCCCTTGAATATGGCGGTCAGCGAAGCCCCACCGCCCAGTGGACAGCAACAGCTTCCGGCGCGGCAATTCTCTCCCGCAAAGGTATCGGACCCCGTATCACCCATATCACAAGCGGAAAGATCATCGATGCAGGCATTACGGACAGCTCCAACATGGGGGCGGCAATGGCTCCCGCTGCCTACGATACCCTTACAGCCCATTTCAAGGATACCGGCAGAGATCCCGGGTATTATGACGCAGTCATAACCGGAGACCTTGGAAAATTCGGTCACGAGATACTTGCGGATTTCTTTCAGCGTGACGGCCTAAAAATGCCAAAGGTATTCACCGACTGCGGAATGCTTCTATACAACATCCGCGCCCAGGATACTCATTGCGGAGGCTCAGGCTGCGGCTGCGCAGCCAGTGTTCTCTGCAGCCATATCATCAAATGCATGCGGGAGGGTATGTGGAAAAGAGTTCTCTTCGCCCCCACCGGAGCTCTTATGAGTCCTGTAAGCTCAATGCAGGGGGAGAGCATACCCGGTATATGCCACGCCCTCGCCATAGAACATTTAGAGGAAAACTGAATGGAAACTTTAATCACCTATCTGAAGGTTTTTGCCGTTGGCGGTGCCTTCTGCCTTACTGCGCAAATTCTTATAGACAAAACCCGACTTACCCCCGCAAGAATTCTTACTTTGTATGTGGTCGCCGGTGTTATCCTCGGTGCACTGGGTATATACGAGCCTCTTCTGGATTGGGCCAAGGCGGGAGCCTCCATACCCCTTACGGGCTTTGGAAATGTTCTTGCTAAAGGTGTCAGAAAAGCCGTTGACGAAAAAGGGGTTCTTGGTATATTCACCGGAGGACTGACAGCGTCCGCCGCGGGAATTTGCGCAGCCTTACTCTTCGGTCTGTTCTTTTCACTGCTGTTCAAAGCAAGAGAGAAAAAATAATAAACCAAAGTCCCTGAGATAACAGGGACTTTGGTTTACATAATTATCTGACTATACCCTTTATAAAGGGACTTTCCTCGCCTTTCTCGCTGCTGAATTCATAGCAGGAGCGGAGCATATCCGCCGCGGCAAGGGCTTTTTCCATGGTGGAAGCATGGATGGTTGCAAGGCTCTCCCCCTCGGAGACATAGTCTCCTGTTTTCTTATGGAGGACAAGTCCCACCCCAAGGTCTATCACACTCTCCTTGGTGACTCTGCCGCCGCCAAGATGGAGGCTGACAAGACCAATTCCGTCGGCCTGCATGCTCTTTACATAGCCGCTGCAGGAACTGAGGGCTTCATACTTTATAGGTGCTTCGGGAAGCAGGCTCGTATCATAAACTGCGGCGCTGTCACCGCCCTGAGCTTCTACAAACTCGGCAAGCTTTTTCAGGGCTCTTCCGTCATCGATAGAGGCCTGCAGCATTGCTCTTGCCTGCTCCTCGGTTTCGGCAATGCCGCCTTCAAGGAGTATGTTTGCACCTATGGTAAGGCAAAGCTCAACAAGATCTCCCTTTGTTTCCCCCTTAAGGGCGGATATTGCCTCTTTCACTTCAAGAGCGTTGCCCACGCAGGAGCCAAGGGGAGAATCCATATCCGTCATAACGGCAACGGTTTTTCTTCCCGCCGCTTTGCCAACTTCCACCATTTCACTTGCCAGAAGGCGGGCATCCTCAACGGTCTTCATGAAGCCGCCGCTTCCTACCTTGACATCAAGGATTATTATATCGGCCCCTGCAGCCAGCTTCTTGGACATAATGGAGCTGACAATAAGTCCCCGGACTGCAACAGTGCTTGTTACATCCCGGAGGGCATAAAGCTTCTTATCGGCGGGAACAACATCAGCGGTCTGGGCCGCAATAGCAAAGCCCACATTATTGACATTATCAAAAAACTTCTCAGAGCTGAGGTCGCAGCTGAAGCCGGGGAAGGACTCAAGCTTATCTATTGTTCCTCCCGTATGACCCAAACCGCGTCCGCTCATCTTCGCCATCTTTACACCCTGAGCGGCAACCATGGGACAGAGAACAAGGCTGGTCTTATCACCCACACCGCCTGTGGAATGTTTATCGGCTTTCACACCGGAGATGGCTGAAAGATCTATGGTGTCGCCGGAATGCATCATAGCCATGGTGAGATTTACGGTCTCCTCTTTATTGAGGCCGCGGAAATACATTGCCATCAGCATGGCAGACATCTGATAGTCAGGAATATCCCCACGGGTATAGCCCTCTATCATAAAGTCTATCTCTTCCTTGCTAAGCTCACCGCCGTCACGCTTTTTCGTAATAAGTTCGGTCATCAGCATACTGCTCACCAGCCTTTTTCATTAGTAGACAGTAAAATATTTTACATAGCTTTATAATTATATTATGCCCGAGTCCCCTTTGTCAATCATTTGGGTCTTTCATTTCTCGTGTTATGTAAACTAAATACTCTTTGCCCTCTATCACTCTGGGCTGACCCGGAAAATCCTTCGGCACTCGCTCGTCCTCCGGCGGCAGCGCCACCATTTCCAGCTCCCCGTCCTTGCTAACCAAGGCTCCGTCCGTTGTTGCGTACCACAGCGTCGGCTTTTCCTCTTCCACATTTTCACCGCAGTGAGCAGGTTCTTCCTCTTTGGGCGCTTCCTCATGCTTTTCAGGCACTGGTTTTACTGCGGACTCTCCCGAAAGAGTGCAGCCTTCTATTTTTTCAGGGAAGAGCTTCATTGAAGAGGGGCTCAGCCTTTTATCCAATATCATTTCCTCTCCCTTGGGGAGCGGCACTCCCAGATAGCCCTCCTTTCCCTGTCCGTAAACACAAAGACGAATAACCTCCGGTCGAAGAGGACAACGGGCAAGAAAACGGGTGTAAGCTCCCTCCCTGCTGACACTAAGCTCACCGCATTTTTCTCCGCGAATTATAATTGGATAAGTTCCTTCCATTGCTAAACCTCCTGTGAAACAAAAATACCCTGCCCGATTATATGAGCAGGGTATCTGTATTATTCCTCAGTCGATTTCATAGTCGCCTTTTATAAGAACTTTGGTGTTGTTGCTTGTGGCCTTAAAACCGTTGCCCTCAATGGTTACAAGATAAAGATTATTTACCTCAAGCTTATAGCCCTTGAAAATAGACTCTGCGGTGGTGGTGTTCACCATTGCGGGAGAGCTTTTTTCATAGGCCTCGGCAGAGCCGATGCGAAGCATTATCTCGCAGCCAACACCGCATTTTACCGTCTGCCCCTTGGAAAGGGTAATAACGGTAAATTCTCCGCTTCCGTCCTTCTCTATATCCGCAAGGGCAGCATCAAGCTCCTCACGGAAATCCTCCTGAAGCTGGGGCAAAAGAATCTGGGTCAGATAGCTTTTGGTAATAAGAGGGTCATCCTCGCTGCCATAGCTTGTTGCTGCAAAAACGCTGAAGCCCAGAGCAAGAGCCAGCACTGCGCAAAGGACAATTACAAGAATTCTTTTTTTGTTCATATGTACCTCC
This sequence comes from Oscillospiraceae bacterium, assembly GCA_045595025.1. GTDB lineage: Bacteria > Bacillota > Clostridia > Oscillospirales > Oscillospiraceae > SIG459. The sequence goes on from JAZNZR010000031.1 coordinate 37,105, forward strand.
GTGGGGCGGCTCCGGGATTTCCCGAAGCCTCTTCTCTTTGGCTTAGAGACCAAAGCTGACAGCAATTGCATTATCAACCTTAGTCATAGTGTCATTATCAAGTTTTCCCATGCGTTCGCGAAGGCGGGATTTGTCAATAGTGCGTATCTGCTCCAGAAGAATAACACTGTCACGGGAAAGTCCGTAGCTCTGGGCAGAAAGTTCGATATGAGTGGGCAGTTTCGCCTTGCCCATCTGGCTGGTTATGGCGGCGGCTATCACCGTTGGCGAGTGCCTGTTTCCTGTATCGTTCTGCACTATCAGTACCGGCCTCATTCCTCCCTGCTCGCTGCCGACAACAGGGCTGAGATCCGCATAGTATATATCTCCTCGTTTGACCATGCTCATGTGTTCACACTCCGATGAAGGATAGTCGCCCAATACATTTTATGTAGGGACTTGCTATCATTCTCCCTCAAACTCGGAAAAAATATACATGCTCAGTTTTCGTAAACTCTGGGAACTCTGGGCGCTACATCGCAGGTGACCTCATAGTTGATGCTGCCCTGCTTCAAAGCAAGCTCATCGGCGCTGATATACTCATCCCCGTCAGCACCGATAATGGTGACAATATCGTTCACTCTGCAATCGCCAAGATGAGTTATGTCAACCATGCACATATCCATGCATATGCGTCCAATCTGCTTGCAGCGACTTCCGCGGATCAAAACCTCAAGCTTTCCGCTGAGGCAACGGTTAAGACCGTCCGCATAACCTACGGGAACAACGGCAATCTTCATAGTCTTATCGGCCACAAAGCTGCGTCCATAGCTGACACTGTCACCGGGATAGAGTGTCTTCACAGCATATACCCGGCTTTTCAGGCTCATTGCGGGACGAAGCTCAATTCCACCCTTCTCTGCAGCGGGATACATTCCGTAGCTCATTATGCCGGGTCTGACCATATCCAGAGCATACTCCCTGAAATTGATAACAGCCCCGGAGTTGGCACAGTGCTTCGTTTCGAAGCGCTTACCCCAAGCCTCCTCGACCCGGGATGTTGTTGACATAAATCTGTTAAACTGTGTTATTGTAAATTGATTATCGGGTTCATCGGAGACCGCGAAGTGGGTAAACACACCCGAGAACTCCAGATTGGGCTGAGAAAGGGCTTCAAGTATGTTGGGAATATTCTCTTCCCTGCAGGAAAAGCCTGTCCTGTTCATGCCGCTATCCAGTTTAAGATGGCAGCGAAGGGGCTTATCCAGATTGCGGGAAAGGGCTTTTGCGTACTCAAGAGAGGAGACAGTCTGGGTTATATCAAGACCGCTGAGCTCCGCGGCAAACTCGGGAGGAGTGAGACCAAGAATGAGTATGGGCACTTCAACCCCCGCTTCCCTTAGCATGGCTGCCTCGGCAATGCAGGCAACGGCAAGGCTGTCGCCCCCCGCTTCCACTATCGCCTTTGAGGCGGCAACCGCTCCGTGGCCATAGGCATCAGCCTTTACAACGCCGAGAAAACGCGTTCCTTCAGGAAGGGTTTTGCGTATTTCGCGAACATTATGCTTAATATTTTCAAGACTTATTTCCGCCCATGTGCGGCTTTTTTCCAAAGTCATATCTCAATCATTCCTTAGTAAAGCTTTCAACATCACATTTTACCACACACCGGCCATCGGATACAAGTTCTGCGTGAATTAAACTGAAGTTTTCTTTCAAAAACCATAGCCGGGCATATTCCATTTCCGAAATATACAGCTCCGCCACGATAAGTTCACGCTCCTGAGCCTTCTCCATCCATATCCCGGTGAGAGTAGATTGGGTCAAAGCTTCCATTATCATTGCAGCAGCAGACACGGGAGACACCTCCCCCATAGCGGCATTCTCTACGGCAAGAATAATGCCATCATACTCTATCTGCGCTGTCTCTTTATTTAATCTGGCTTTTATGCCGGCTATATTTTCCGGTTCAAGGACTTCAAGCACTGTCTCATCACCCCGGCGGGAGCATTTCAGTTTGCATTCAAAGCATTTGTCGCTAAGTTCTGCAACAATATCTGCGGTGAAGGATAGTTCCTTAGCCTGAGTCCATTTTATCCGTTCTTCCTCAAAGCTCTTTTCAAGACCGCCTTTACTGCAGCCTCCGAGAAGAAGAGCAATTATCATAAGTGCAGGCACAACGAAGCGTTTCATATTTTTCCTGCCTTATTATAAGTTTCTGGGCATCGGGCAAAGACGAAATAATGTCCGATGCGGTCATTGCATACTCTCCCATTTTTTCGCAGGCAATATCGCCTGCAAGACCGTGGAGATAAAGGGAGACTTCCACAGCCATCTTATGCTCAAACTGCCCAAGCATAGCACCCAAAATTCCCGCGAGGACATCTCCGCTCCCCCCTTTTGCCATTCCTGCATTCCCGTGGGTGGAAATGCAAATCTCTCCGTCGGGGAACGCCGCCAAAGTGCGGTGGCCTTTCAGTATAAGGGTGCAGCCATATTCTTCCGCAAAGCTTCTTGCCGCGGCAATCCTGTTTTCGCTCCAGTCTATGCCCAGCATTTTTGCCTCTCCGCCATGTGGGGTGAGAACTACCTTTGCCTTTGTTTCTTTAAGAAGACTCTTATCCCGGGAAATTGCCCAAAGGGCATCAGCATCGGCAACAACCGTGCCTTCAAAGCTTTTCAAAATTTTCTCTACCAAAGCGGCAGTGCCTACGCTTCTGCCCATACCGGGACCTATAACGCAGACAGAGCACATATCAAGTCTTACATTGACTTCTTCAAAGGCTTCGGAAGAAAACCTTCCATCTCCGTTGCAGGGCAAGGGAATAGGCATTGCCTCGGTGTTTTTCACCGCGCATATTTGGTGGATCGTTGAGGGTACACCCAGATATACAAGCCCCGCTCCGCTTCTCACCGCAGCATTGGAGCACATATTGGGCGCTCCGCAATACTCGCTGCTGCCTCCCAGAATTAAAATTTTGCCGAAATCCCCCTTATGGCTGAGGGGATTTCTTTTGGGGAGAAATACCTCTCCGTCACTTAGAGCCTTAACGGAAATCTTCGCTTCATTTACAAGGTCTCCGGGTATGCCTATATCCACAATGCTGAGCTTTCCCGTATAAACATTGCCGGGTTCTGCAAAGTGTCCGGGTTTAGCAAGTGAGAATGTTACGGTTTCATCTGCTCTGACGGCATCGCCCAGAATGTTACCGGTATCTGCTTCAATTCCGCTGGCTATGTCTGCGCTGACAACAGCTGCAGCGCTTTCGTTTATCATCTTCACAGCCTCAAGAGCCTTGCCCCGAAGAGGCTTATTCAGCCCTATACCGAACATTGCGTCAATTATTACTCCTGCGCCGGAAAGAGCGGTGGAAAATTCAGTGTCCGGCACAAAATCCTCAAGGCAGCCGCCTATGCTTTCAAGCCGGCGCAGCATTTCAGCGGTCTCAGCCGTGAGCTTTTCTCTGTTGCCTGTCAGGAAAGCTCTTACACTGACTCCCTTTTCCATAAGAAAACGGGCGGCGGCAACTCCGTCGCCGCCGTTATTTCCGCTTCCGCAGAAAACGAAGGCGCTTTTACCCTCTTCAAGGTAGGAATAAGCCCTTTCCGCGAGAAAGGAAGCCGCCTTTTCCATAAGGGCAAGGGAACTTATCCCCCGCTCAAATATGGCCGTGTTATCAGCTTTTTTCATATTTTCGGAATTGGAAAGATACATAACTCCCGCCTCCAGCATATAATTTTGAAATATTATATTATTTCCCAAAAAATATGTCAAATTTGTTCTTGAAATCTTTGCCTTCGCGGGATATAATAGCGGAGTTGTGAAAAGCTGTGATCGGGAAAATAGCGAAAAACTTTTCTCACCAGAGAGGGGCTGCCAAAGGCTGAAAGCGCCCTGTGCAAAAGTCCGCTTGGTTCGCCCGTGAGCTCCGGCTAATCCCCGGCGGTAAGTGCGCCCGTTACAGCGCCGAAAAGTGTGCCGCACTCTTGCGGCAAATGCGGGTGGTACCGCGGAAGTTTTGTGCTTTCGTCCCAGATGAGGGATGAGAGCATTTTTTATTTTTAAAAAATTTATTTCATATAAGGAGTCTTGAAATGAAAGAACAGTTGAAGCTTTTGCGCGAAAGCTCCCTTTCCGCCATTGCCGAGGCACAGACCGGCGAGGAACTGGAAGCTCTGCGCATCAAGTATCTGGGCAAAAAGGGTGAACTTACTGCCATTCTGAAGCAGATGGGTAAACTCTCCGCCGAAGAGCGCCCCGTTATGGGTCAGCTTGCAAACGAGGTAAGAAACGCCCTCGAAGCAAGCCTTGAACAGCGCAAGAGCGCCGTCAGCGCTCTTATGCTCCAGAAGCGTCTTGCAGATGAGGCCATTGACGTTACCATTCCCGGCAAGAAGCAGGAAATGGGTCACCGCCACCCCATGTACACCGCTCTTGATGAAATCAAGGAAATCTTTATCGGTATGGGCTTTACCATTCTCGACGGTCCCGAGGTTGAACTTGCCGAGCTGAACTTTGACCGCCTCAATGCCGAGGAAGGCCACCCCTCCCGCGATTGGTCCGACACCTTCTATTTTGATGAGGACAGCCGCGTAATGCTCCGCAGCCAGACCTCCCCCATGCAGGTTCGCGCAATGGACACTATGGAGCTGCCTATCCGCATCATCGCTCCCGGCCGCGTTTACCGCAAGGATGAGGTTGACGCAACCCACTCCCCCATGTTCCACCAGATTGAGGGCATGGCCATTGATAAGGGTATCACTATGGCCGACCTGAAGGGCACTCTCAACACAGTTGTTGAACAGCTTTACGGCAAGGGCACCAAGACCCGTTTCCGTCCTCACCACTTCCCCTTCACAGAGCCCAGCTGCGAAATGGACGTTCAGTGCCACAAGTGCGGCGGTGTTGGCTGCCCCACCTGCAAGGGCGAAGGCTGGATTGAGCTTCTCGGTGCAGGTATGATCCATCCCCGCGTTCTGGAGATGGCAGGCATTGACCCCAATGTTTATTCCGGATGGGCCTTCGGTATCGGTCTTGAACGCACCGCTATGCGCCGCTTCAAGATTGCCGACCTCCGCCTTATCTTCGAAAACGATGTTCGTTTCCTGGAACAGTTCTAAAGAAAGGAGAGTGTGAAATATGAATCTCAGCAGAAAATGGCTTAATGAATTCGTCAGTGTTGACGCAAACGACAAAGACTTTGCCGAGGCTATGACCCTCTCCGGCTCCAAGGTTGAAGGCACTACATTCGCAGGCGAAGAAATAGTAAATGTTGTTGTGGGTAAGGTTCTCTCTATCACCCGCCACACCAACTCCGACCATATGTGGGTTTGCCAGATGGATCTGGGCGAAGATGAAAGCGTTCAGATCGTTACCGGTGCACAGAACGTTAAGGAAGGCGACCTTGTTCCCGTTGCAAAGCATAAGAGCCTCCTTCCCGGCGGCAAGAAGATTGAAAAGGGCAAGCTCCGCGGCGAAGTGAGCTACGGTATGCTCTGCTCCTTCGCAGAGCTGGGTCTTGACCAGCGCGACTTCCCCAATGCTTATGCCGACGGTATCTGGATCCTCTCCGAGGACAGCGAGCTGGGCGAGCTTTATCCCGGACAGGATATTCGCAGCGCAGTTGGTCTTGATGACCATGTTGTGGAATTTGAAATCACCCCCAACCGCCCCGACTGCCTCTCCGTTATCGGTCTCGCCCGTGAAGCTGCAGCCACCTTCGATGCTCCTCTCACTCTCCACACTCCTGTGGTAAAGGGCGGCGCAGAAGGCGATCTCAATGCTCTTTTGAAGGTTGAAACTCCCGCTTCCGACCTTTGCCCCCGCTACACCGCACGCATGGTCCGCAATGTCAAAATTGCTCCCTCTCCCCTGTGGATGCGCGAAAGACTTCGCAGCATGGGCGTTCGCCCCATCAACAACATTGTTGATATCACTAACTATGTAATGCTTGAGTACGGCCAGCCCATGCACGCATTTGACTACCGCTATGTTAAGGGCGGCAAGATCATTGTCCGCCGTGCTGAAGAAGGCGAAGAGCTCACCACTCTCGACGGAAATGTCCGCAAGCTCACCGCTGACCATCTTGTTATCGCTGACGATACCCGTGCCGTTGGTCTTGCCGGCATTATGGGCGGCGAGAACAGCGAAATCGTTGAAGATACTGTTGACGTTGTTTTCGAAAGTGCAAACTTCAACGGTACCTGCATCCGCAAGGGCGCTCTCGCTCTCGGTATGCGTACCGAAGCCTCTGCCAAATTTGAAAAGGGTCTTGATATCCGCAACACTCTTCCCGCTGTTGAGCGCGCCTGCGAGCTGGTTGAGCTTCTCGGCGCAGGCGAGGTTGTTGACGGCATCATCGATATTGTGAACGACATGCCCGCTCCCACCGTTTTGAAGCTGGAAAGCGACAAGATAAACGCTCTTCTCGGCACCGAGGTTTCCGAAGATGAAATGGTACGCATCCTCCGCAAGCTGGACTTCACCGTTAACGGCGATATGGTCACCGTTCCCTCCTGGCGCGGAGACGTTCTCCGTATGGCCGACCTTGCAGAAGAAGTTGCCCGCTTCTACGGTTACAACAACATCCCCATCACCCTCCTCCGCGGCGACACCACCTGCGGCGGCTGGTCCGATGTTCAGAAATGCGAAAACACCCTCGGCCAGAGCTGCCGTGCCATGGGCTACGACGAAATCATCACCTATTCCTTTATCAGCCCCACCTACTATGATAAGATTGGCTGGGCTGCAGATGATTCCCGCCGCGACAGTCTGAAGATTCTAAATCCTCTCGGCGAGGATACCTCCATTATGCGCACCACCATTCTCCCCTCCATGCTGGAAATTCTCACCCGCAACTATAACTACCGCAACAAGTCCGTCCGTCTCTATGAGCTTGGCAAAATTTATTTCAAGCGCGAAGACGGTCTTGCAGATGAGCCCAAGGTTCTCGCTCTGGGCGCATACGGCGGCGGTATGGACTTCTACGGCATCAAGGGCGCAGTTGAGGAGCTTCTTGACACCCTTCGCATCAAGGGCGCACGCTTTCTCCCCTGCAAGGACAATGTTTCCTATCACCCCGGCCGCTGCGCTTGCCTCTATGTGGGCGAAAAATGCCTCGGCGTTCTCGGTCAGATTCACCCCGCTGTTGCCGCCAACTATGGCGTTGACGAGGAGCTTTACTGCGCAGAGCTGATGTTTGATGCTCTCTACGAAAATCAGGGCGAAACTCCCGTTTATGTTCCCCTGCCCCGTTTCCCCGCCACCACCCGCGACCTGAGCGTTGTCTGCACTTCCGAAAAGACTGTTGCAGAGCTTAGCGAAACCATTCTTGCTTCCGGCGGAAAGTACCTCAAGGGCTGCAGCTTTGTTGATATCTACACCGGCTCTCCCATTCCCGAGGGACACAAGTCCGTCACCTTCGCTCTCACTCTCCGTGCCGACGATGAAACTCTCACCGCAGAGCATGCTGAGGAGACTATGAAGAATATTCTCGCCGCTCTTGAATCCGTTCACGGCGCAGTTATCCGCTAATCAAAAAAGGGCGTGGCTATACACGCCCTTTTTATTTTCAAAGGAGTTTTCTTATGGGTCACATTCCATCAGCTGCCACCGCAGATATTGAGCTTCTTTGCTTCGAGGATGCTCTCTCCTCCGCACTTCTTCCCAACGATGAATACGATATTTCCAAATGGCTCTATGTTCCGAACCGCTACTCGGAATACCGTTACATACTCGGCACAAGAGGCATTAAGCCCCTTATATGCGTTGGTATAAACCCCTCAACCGCCGCCCCTGGAGATTTGGACAACACCCTTAAGAGCGTTGAGAGGGTTGCCCTCCATAACGGCTATGACAGCTTCATTATGTTCAATGTTTATGCCCAGAGAGCCACTAATCCGGATGATATGGAAACAAAGCTCAACGAGAGCCTTCACAGAGAAAATATGCGGGCATTTGAGTATGCCCTCGCCCTTTCCGCTTCCTCCGCACCCTCAATATGGGCAGCATGGGGAACAATAATCGAAAAGCGCAGCTATCTTCCCGACTGCGTGAGAGACATGATAAGCCTAGGCGAAAAATACGGCGCAAACTGGTACTGTGCCGGAAAACGCAGCAAAGCGGGGCACCCTCATCATCCCCTTTACCTGAAAAAGGACAGTATTCTTAAGGATTTTCCGGTGAAGGAATACTTAAACTGCCTCTGAAAATGCGAATTTTGTTGAATAGGGTCGATGCTGAAAACTGAACGGAATTTTTACGAAATTGTCGCAATAAAATACTTTACACCAAAAATATTTTTGTTATAATGTAAGTGAAAAGAAGTAAAAACCACAATATGTATGATTATGTCTGCCTGAATATTACGAAAAGGAGGAGTAAAACATGGAAGACATCACCAGAAGATTCACAGCGATTGACAATAAGACCGAGATAAAAGAAATACTGTCTTCTGTTTATAACTCTCTTCTTGTCAAGGGCTACAACCCCATTAACCAGATAGTCGGTTATATTCTCTCCGAGGATCCCACCTACATCACCAACTACAACAAAGCCCGCGCCCTCATTACCCGCATCGACCGGGATGAGCTTTTGCAGGAACTGGTACTCAGCTATCTGGACAAATAATTTAAACTAGTAAAAATGCCGCAACAGCTAAAAGTCTGTTGCGGCATTTTCTTATTTCTTGGCAGAAAGCTTCCTTATATCCTCCGCTTTTCCCAGAACGATGAGATGCTCATCTGCGCTGATAATATGGTCTGCATAAGGCATGGGGTCCACCTTGCCCTCTTTTTTTACGGCAAGAACATTGAGATGGTAGCTTGCGCGAAGATTGAGATCGCGGAAGCTCTTGCCTATCCACTTTGAATAGGGAGAAATTTCATATATGAAATAATCCTCGGTAAGGGGAATGCAGTCAAAAATATTATCGCTGCTTTCGCTTATTGCCAGAGTACGCGCCGTGTCACGGTCGGGGTAAATAACAGCATCGGCACCGTTTCGCAGGAGGAATTTGCTGTGAATATCGTTGGAGGCTTTGCTTATGACCTTCTTTGCTCCCAACTCTTTGAGAAGACTGGTGACCTGCAGGCTGTTCTGGAAGCTTCCTCCAATGCAGACAAAGCAGCAGTCAAAGTTTCCAATACCGAAGGAGCGGAGAACATCCTCGTCGCTGCAATCGCCGACCTTTGCGCTAACCGAATATTCGAGAGCATCCTCAAGGCGGTTTTCCTCTATATCTGCAATCATTATTTCCCCGCCTTGCTCATAGAGCTCACGGCAGAGATGATGGCCAAAGCTGTTAAGACCGATTATGAGAAATGACTTCATTTACTGTTCTCCTAACCAATAGTAATTTTTTCAACGGGATACTGCACCTTGTGTGCTGCCCGTTTCTCCAGAAGCGCAAGGGCAAAGGAAACGCTTCCCAATCTTCCCAGAAACATGAGACACATCATAAAATACAGTGCCGGTGTACAAAGTTCTCCCACAAGTCCTGTACTGATTCCTGCAGTTCCTATTCCGGAAACCACCTCAAACAAAACTCTTGAAAGTTCTAAGTCTGGCTGAAGGGCGCAAATAAAAAAGCTGCCTATAAATACAAGACCCAGATTGCAGCAAACGATGGCAACCGCCTTGTTGATTGCATTGCTTTCAATGCGACGCCCGAAAATATTGGCGTTGCGTTCATGGCGCATACCGCAAAAAGCATGAATTAGAATAACCGTGATGGTTGTTGTTTTTACACCGCCGGAGGTTGAGCCCGGAGATCCGCCGATGAACATCAAAAGCATCATGAGGAGTCTTCCGCCGGAAGAGAAGGAAGAGGCGGGGATTGTTACAAATCCTGCGTTACGAGTGGTAACGGATGCAAAAAGCGCGGTCAGTATTCTCTCGCCGGCTGACATCCCGCTCTGGGAAGCATTGCTTTCGAAAACCATAAACAAAACGGCACCGCCCAATATAAGTATGCCGCTGACACTTAGCACAAGCTTTGTCTGAAGACTGAAGCTTCTTACCCGTAATCCCTTTTGGCGGATATCCGCAAGAACAAGAAAACCGAGGCCTCCCAAAATGATGAGAGCCATCAATATTATGTTAACATACCAATCACTGGCAAACAGGCTCATACTACCGCAATTCCCAGCTTTCCCCATAAGGTCAAAGCCGGCGTTGCAGAATGCAGAAACGGAGTGAAAAAGTCCGTACCAAAGCCCTTTAGCCCATCCAAACATAGGAATAAAACGGACAGCCAGCAGCAGCGCACCTGTAATCTCCGCAGCTGCAGTTATCCGCAAAAGCTGATTTATAAGGCGCATAATACCGCCAACCTGAGTGCTGTTGAGACTTTCAACCATAACTTCACGCTGTTTAAGACCCACACGCCGTCGCATAAGCATAAAAAACATGGTGGCAATGGTCATAACGCCCAGTCCTCCGATCTGGAAAAGGAGGAAAATGACCACATGTCCAAAGCTAGACCAATATTCAGCTGTGTTCACAATGGTAAAGCCGGTTACCGTGGAAGCAGAAACCGCGGTAAAAAAGGCCGTTGTGAAATCAGCCCTTTCTCCGGTGCGAACGGCGGTAGGAAGACTTAGCAAAGCCGTGCCCAAGGCTATCAGTATTAAAAATCCCAGTGCAATTATCTGCACATGACTAAGTCTCAGCCTAAATTTTCTCATATTATGTCAACCTTATTTTTTCCATACCTTAGGGATTATCATAACAAGAATGGGATATATCTCAAGTCTGCCTATAAGCATAACTATGCTGAGGATAATTTTCGAAAAAGCACTGTATGAAGCGTAATTCATAACGGCACCCACTGCGTCCATACCCGGTCCCACATTATTGAGGCATGATACCACGGCGGTAAAATTTGTCTCCATGGAAAAGCCGTCCACAGTCACCAGCATGGTAGCTGCCGCCAGAGTTATAAAGTAGAGCAGGTAGTAGTTTGCGACAGAGCCAACGGTTTCTTCTTCAAGGATTTCTCCGTCCAGATAAATATGCTTTACTGCTCTGGGGCGGAATGCCTTATAAAGGGCCCGTCCCGCACTTTTTATCAAAACCACGATACGGACAACCTTGCTGCCGCCGCCTGTACTGCCGGCGCAAGCGCCGATGAACATAAGCAAAACAAGCAGCGTTCTTGAAATCTGAGGCCATTTATCAAAGTCCACCGTGCAAAAACCGCTGGTGCTTATTATAGAGGCCACCTGAAAAGCGCTGTGGCGAAGTGTTTCACCCAGGGAGTCGAAAAGTCTGAAGGTGTTAAGAGCGATAATCGCAACCGACGCAGCAACAATTATAAGGAACCAGCGCAGTTCCTCATCATTAAAAAGCTTTTTAAACTGCTTCAAAAGAATCAGGAAATAGATATTGAAATTTATAGAAAAAATAATCATAAACACGGTGGTAACCCACTGTGTATAAGCGCTGTAGGAGGCGAGGGAATCATTTTTTATAGCGAAGCCGCCGGTGCCTGCAGTGCCGAAGGCGATGGTGACTGAGTCAAAAAGGGGCACCCTGCCAAGAAGAAGCAAAACAATCTGAAGCAGGGTAAGAAAAATATAGATGGCATACAAAATCGAGGCTGAACGCTTCATTCTGGGAACAAGCTTGCTTATTTTTATGCCGGGACTTTCCGCTCTGAGAAGATGCATATTCTCTCCCCCGTCCTTACCGGTGAGGGGACTTAATATCATCATAAACATAAGAACACCCATACCGCCCAGCCAATGGGTGAAGCTGCGCCAGTAGAGCATGGACATGGGTAAGCTCTCTATATCTTCAAGAATTGTAGCGCCTGTGGTGGTAAAGCCGGAAACGGTCTCAAAAAAGCAGTCTACATAGTTGGGGATTGCGCCGCTTATACAAAAGGGCAGCGCTCCGAAAGCGGAAACCAGAATCCAGCCTATGCCAACGGTCAGGAGTCCTTCCCTTGCGAAGAAATTACTGTCTCCTCCCTTGCGAAGTGCAAATGGGAGGCTGAGCGCCAGCATAAGAATAATGACCGCACCAAATGCTATGAGTGAGGCAGACTCTCCCTTAGCCCAGGCAATAGCAAGAGCAGGCAGCATAAACAGTGCTTCAACTGCCAGCAGCTTTGCGATGATGTTAATAATCATCCTGTAATTCATAACTTAATCCTCAGCAACAAAAACATCATTAAGGTCGAGAATAACTCTGTCGGCGGAATTTATTATAATAACCGTGTCCCCTTCCTCGAAGCTGTCGAAGCCGCCGGGCACGATAGTTGCACCCATTCTGTTAATGCAGGCAACAAGTATATTGGGCTTGAATTTAATATCCTTGAGCATTACGCCAAGGCGTTTGCAGGAAGCGGTAACATTAAACTCAAGAGCATCGACCCGTCCGTCAACAAGATGATGGAGAGTGAGAACGGAGCTGTCTCCCCTGTTCTGCATTGCGCGAACATAGCCCACAATCGCGTCGGCGCAGAGCTTCTTGGGGCTTACAAGACTGCTGACAGCGTTATCGGAAATAAGAGAGGCAAATTCGCTTCGGTTTACCTTTGTGATGATCTGAGGCACTCCAATACTGTTGAGGTACATGGAAAGAATAATATTTTCCTCGTCAATATTGGTAAGGGCAGCTATAGCGTCCATTTTAGCGGCATTCTCGCTGCTGAGGGTTTCGGCAGTGGAACCGTCGGCACATACCACAACAGCTTCGGGATATTTTCCCGCGAGCTTCGCGGCTTTGGCAGGGTCTTTTTCCAAAAGCCTTACACTAACTCCGGATTTGAGCAAAAGGAAAGTCAGATAATCGGCAATCTTGCTGCCACCGATAATCATAACATCCTTGGCTGCCTTAAGCTTCAAACCGGATGCATTCAGCATTTTAACGATTTCAGTGACGGATGCACAGACTGAGACCCTGTCACCCGCTTTAAGCACAAAGCTTCCGTCGGGAACAATGACCTCGCTGCCTCTTCTCACGGCGCAAACCAGCGCCTTGCAGCGAAGCTTGCGGTTAAAGTCCATCAGCTTAAGCCCGTCCATCAGGCTTTCGGCCTTGGGAATTACTTCAACAATATCAACCCGGCTTTTGGGAAAGCTGTCGCGGCGTAAAACCCCGGGGAACTCGAGAAGGGAGAATATCTCGCGGGCAGCATTGAGCTCGGGGTTGATGGTCATGGAAAGACCCAATTCATCCTTGATATAATACATCTGCTCGGCATATTCCGGGCTTCTTACGCGGGCTATGGTATTTCCGCAGCCCAGCTTGCGGGCAAAAATGCAGCAAAGAACATTCAGCTCATCCTGAGCTGTGCAGGCAATAAGCAGATCGGCACTGCCGGCATTCGCGGTCTTCAGCACGTCAAGATTGGCTCCGTTGCCGCAGACAGCCATAACATCAAGAGTGTTGCTGATTTCCTCCAGAACGCTCCTGCTGTTATCTATAACCACGATATCGTGTCCTTCGCGTGTTAGTTGGCGGACTATTGCATATCCAACCTTTCCTCCACCTACCAGAACAATTTTCATATTCTATCCCTCCGGATACAACAATTCATTTTATTTTACACCTTATTAACACCAATTACAATGATATTGTATTTGTTTGAGTAAGAATTTTCCCATATATTCTAAAACCAAGTAATTAATCCACTAAGTATTGTAATTTTGATGCAATTTTGTTATTATATTAGCTTGTAGAATTATGTATTGAAAGGAGGCACCGGAGTGGAAGCGCTTTCTCATTTTCTTTTGAATATCTCAAAATGGATACTGCCGCTGCTTAGTTTATGGCTGCTTCTCCGATGCGTCCGAAGCATGCTTCAGCAAAAATACAAACCCGAAATCTGGGCCTATCTTGAGGATGCAAATGGTAAGGTCTTCCCCATTTCTCATTGGGAATGCCTTATAGGCCGCAGCAGAAGCTGCGATATAGTTCTCTCCTCCCCCGCCACCGCAAGAACACACGCAAGTCTTATCCGCTCCGGAAGCGGAAAATGGAGGCTTTATGACCTTGACTCAAAGGTCGGGAGTCTTGCCGACGGTGAAGAGGATACAGGTAAGGGGATATCCGTACATGACGGAGATATTCTCACATTCGGTGATGTTTCCTTCATTTTCCACGACCTTACCGAGGCGCAGCTTGCTGCTGTTGAATCCCAGCGCAATGCCCCCGGCCGCATAAGCCCCGCTCTGAGCCTTCTCATTCTCACCACCATACAGGGTCTTCTCGCTTTGCAGTTTTGTTTTGCAGACAACAAGGAATATATCTTCGAGATAGTTCTGGGCTTTGCAGCCATTGCAGCTGTGGGCTGGTTTTACTATCTCATTATGAGAGCTTTTGACCGTGTCGGCTTCGAGGTTGAGACCATTGCCCTTTTCCTCTCCACCTTGGGTATTGCTGTTGTGGCAACCTCATCTCCCGAATATATGCTCAAACAGCTTATACTCCTCCTTGCCGGCATTGTTTTTTATCTTGTACTCGGTTTCTGGCTCCGGGATATCAGAAGAGCCAAAATCATGCGCTGGCCCGTTGCTGTTCTGGCATTGGGTCTTCTGGCAATCAACCTTGTTGCCGGTGAGACAAGCTATGGCGCCACCAACTGGCTCAGCTTCGGAGGCTTTACACTTCAGCCCTCCGAATTCGTAAAGATTGCATATATCTATACCGGCACCGCAACCCTGGACCGTCTTTTCCGCGGAAGAAACCTCTTCATGTTCATTGCTTTTTCCGCAGTATGCGTTGGGGCATTGGCTCTCATGGGCGACTTCGGTACTGCCCTCATATTCTTCTGCACCTTCCTTGTTATCTCCTTCCTCCGAAGCGGAAGCTTCGCAACTATCTTTCTTGCTCTTGCCGGCGCTGCGCTGGCCGTTATGCTTGTCCTCACGGTAAAGCCCTATGTTGCCCAGCGTTTTGCAACATGGGGTCACATCTGGGACGACCCATATGGCGCAGGCTGGCAGCAGACCCAAGGCCTTTCTGCAGCTGCCGAGGGCGGACTATTCGGCGTTGGTGCCGGTCAGGGCTGGTGCAAAAACCTCTTTGCCGCCAATACTGATATGATTTTCTGCCTGCTCAGCGAAGAACTGGGCTTGATTATGACTCTCATTGCAATGCTCGGCGTTGTTGCTCTGGGCTTCTTCGCCGTGAGAAGTGCAAGCAGCGGACGCAGCAGCTTTTACGTTATCGCAGCCTGCGCCGCCGCAAGTATGATGATGGTGCAGCTGGCACTCAACTGCTTCGGCTGCGTTGATATACTCCCCTTTACCGGCGTTACCTTCCCCTTCGTCAGCAAAGGCGGCTCCAGCCTTATTTCCTGCTGGGCGCTGATTGCATTCATTAAAGCCTCCGACACCCGCATGAACGCAAGCTTCTCTGTCAAACGCTCTTACAGCAAGAAGTTTGCTCCCGTTGTTGCCCACCATGAGATGCTCGCTCAGCAGGCAGAGGAGGAGCAAAGCTATTATGAAGAGACAGAGGAGGGCTGGGACGAATGAAAAAAGTTAAAAACAGATCCTTCTCCGCCCTCTTAATAGCCTTTGCCGTCATATTCGGCATGGTTTTTTACACAGTGCGCTACGCCTCTGACGGTGAGGATTGGGCTAGCTTCACCGCAGACAGCCAGATCGTCACCAACGAAGGAAAGCTCATTTCCGGAACAGTTCTGGACAGAAACGGCGTAATGCTTGCAAAGGCTGATAACAGCAAGCAGGATTATTCTCAGGACCTCCTCACCCGTGTTTCAACACTCCACGCGGTCGGAGATTTCCCCGGAAATATTGGCACGGGAGCTCTCAGCGTTTTTGCCGAACATCTTTCCGGCTATAACCCCATCACCGGCATTACCGGCGAAGGCGGCACGGTTAAGCTCAGCATAGACTCCCGTATAAATACCATCGCCTATGAAGCTCTGGCAGGAAGAAAAGGCGCCGTGCTTGTAAGCAACTATGAGACCGGTGAGATTATTTGCATGGTCTCTGCACCTTCCTACGACCCCCTTGTGGGCTTTGACAGCGCCGACCCCGCCTACTCGGGCGCATACTTAAACCGCTGCATATCCTCCGCATTCACTCCCGGCTCCGTTTTCAAGCTTGTTACCACCGCAGCCGCTTTGGAGCAGATTGATGATATTTATTCCCGCCGTTTCTTCTGCGAGGGACAAAGCTATGTTGACGGCTCCATAATCAACTGCACCGGTGTTCACGGCGAGCAGACTATTGAACAGGCCCTTGCCAACAGCTGCAACTGCGCTTTTGCGGAGCTGAGTCTTCTCCTTGGAGGCGCTACCCTTGAAAAGTATGCCTCCGACTATGGCTTCACTTCTTCCCATTCCCTCAACGGAATAGACACTAAAAAAGGCCGTATTGAGGCTTTTGAATACGGCACTCCCTCTCTCGCCTGGTCCGGCATCGGTCAGGCAACCGACCTTGTTTGCCCTTACAGCATGCTTCGCTTCACCTCTGCAATCGCAAACGGAGGAACAGCCATTGAAGGAAGCCTTATATACGGAGAAACCGGAAAAATGAGCACTCTTATCGCTCCCGACACCGCACAGATTCTTGCGGAAATGATGAGCTATAATGTCCACACTGCCTACGGCACCTGGCTTTTCCCGGGACTTGAAATGTGCGCGAAATCCGGCACCGCCGAGGTGGGCGACGGAAGCAGCCATTCCTGGTTCACCGGCTTTATCACAAACGAAGGACATCCCTATGCCTTCACCGTTATTATCGAAAATGCAGGCGGCGGTCTGCGCAACGCAGGCGCCCTTGCAAACACCGTGCTTCAGGCACTTGTTACCACCTAATCGGAGTAATAAAAATGATTGACATTTCCATTAAGGAACTGAAAAAAGCATATGATGACGGAGTGAACATACTCGACGGCCTCAGCTTTGATGTACAGGCAGGAGAACATATAGGCATTCTGGGCAGAAACGGCTGCGGAAAAACCACCCTTTTCCGCATTCTTTCCGGTGAAATACATTCCGATGACGGAGAGATTTTTCTCGCCAAAGGCAAGAGGATCGGTCTTATCTCCCAAATACCCGTCTACCCCGCCCACTACACCACCGAGGATGTTCTCAAAACCGCCCATGACAGGGTTTACGCAATAGGCAGACGCATTGACGAGCTGACCCATCTTATGGAAAAGGACCCCTCCGAAGATGTTTTCCGCGAGTATGACCGCCTTACTGCAGACTTTGAGCGTCTTGGCGGCTATGATACCGAATATGAACGCAGCCGCGTTGCCAACGGTCTGGATATCCCTCCCGCCATGCGCGAGCGTCTTTTCAGCCAGCTTTCCGGCGGAGAGAAAACAAGGGTAAACCTTGCCCGCCTCATCCTTGAAGACACGGATATTCTCCTTCTGGACGAGCCCACCAACCATCTGGATCTCCACGCAACCGAGTGGCTGGAAGATTATGTTAACCATTTCAAGGGAACAGTTCTTGCAATTAGCCATGACCGCTGGTTCTTGGATACCGTTGCCCAGCGCTGCATTGAGATAGTTGATGGCAAGGCGGAGTTTTATTCCGGCAATTACAGCTTTTTCGTTGAAGAAAAGCAGCGCCGCTTCGACGAAATGATGAAAAAGTATGAAAAGGATCAGGCTAAGATAAAGCAGCTCACCAAAGCCGCCGAGCAGATGCATCTTTGGGCCTTTATGGGAATGGACAAGCTCCATAAGCGTGCTTTTTCAATGGAGAAACGCATTGAAAAGCTTCAGAGCTCTCCCAAACCCAAAACCGCCAAAAAGCTCAACGCCAAATTTTCGTCCAAAGAGTTTTACGGGGACGAGGTGCTGCTCATTGACGGAGTCAGCAAGGCTTTCGGAGAGAAAAACCTCTTCTCCGATCTGGAGCTGCTCATAGAAGGTCAGGAGCGCATCGCTCTCATCGGCGATAACGGAACAGGCAAATCCACCTTTATAAAGCTCATTATGGGCGAAGAAGCTGCGGACAAAGGCCATATTCGCAAAGGCCCCACCGTTAAGACCGCCTATCTCCCCCAGATTATTCATTTTGACCATCCTCAGCGCACACTCTATGACACTATGATTTACGATTGCGGCTGCTCACCTCAGGAAGCCCGGGACAGATTGGGTCATTTCCTCTTTTCGGGCGAGGATGTTTTCAAAAGTGTCGGCACTCTCTCCGGCGGTGAGCAAAGCCGTCTGCGCCTTTGCATGCTTATGCGGGGCGATATCAATTTCCTGATCCTTGACGAGCCTACCAACCATCTGGACATTGCCTTTTGTGAATGGATAGAGTCCGCCATACTGGATTATGAGGAGGCACTCCTTTTCGTAAGCCACGACCGTTGGTTCATTGAAAAGTTTGCCACAAGAATCTGGGAGCTGCGTGACGGAAAAATCACCGATTATCGGGGCACTTTCTCCCAGTTTCGGGAATTCAAGGCCCGCCAGCAGTCCATCCAGTATGCTCAGGCGAAAAAAGAGCCCCCCAAAAAGGAGGCTCCTCCGAAAAAGAACAGTCAGAACACGGAAAAGCGTATAGCCCGCATAGAAAAGGACATCGCAAAGCTTGAAGAACAGATAGCCGAAAAGGACGCACTCTGCGAAGAGTTTGCCAGCGACTATCAGAAGCTTATGGAAATCGGCGAGGAAAAATCCCTGCTTGAACAGCAGCTTGAGGAACTTTATCTGCTTTGGGAGGAGCTAAACTCATGAAAAAAGGATTTTTTATTGCAGCCGGCATAATTTTCCTCGTTGCCCTCTTTCTTCGATTCGCCCTTATTGGTTATTCCTTCCTTGCCTATTGTCTTATGTGCGCAGCGGCAGTTGTGCTCATTTACGGTTTTCTCATAAGACGCAGAAAGAAAGCCTTGCTTATAGTTTTATCCGCCTTGCTCTTTCTCGGCTTTTGTCTTTTCGCCGTGATGGAAATACCCGTTATCATTGATTCCCGCGGCGACAGGGATGTTGATGCTGATTATATTATCGTTCTCGGTGCGGGAGTCAACGGCAGCAAGCCTTCCCTTTCTATGGTGAACAGAATGACCCCCACCATTGAATATATGGCAAGCCACAGCGACTGCCTTGCCATACTTACCGGCGGTCAGGGCGAGGGAGAAGATCTCAGCGAAGCGCAAGCCATGTTCGACTATCTCACTGCCCGGGGCGTTGATCCGGATAGACTTATCATGGAGGATAAAGCCACCTCCACCGAGGAAAATCTCAAGTTTTCCTTTGCTATAATCGGTGATGAGCTGGAGGAGAGCACAGTTGCCGTTGTGAGCAGCGAATACCATCTCCACAGGGCAAAGGTAATGGCACGGCTGCTGGGCAAAGAGGTTTACGGTATACCCGGCCGCACCAGCTATCCCATTCTGATGATAAATTACTTCATCCGTGAAGCCTTCGGAATGGTGCATCTCTATGTCTATGGCATTTAATATAATTCCCTGCACCGAAAAGTGCAGGGAATTTTTTATTTTCATTGATGTTTACATAAAAGTATGTTATTCTGAAGGGTAGAACAAAACAAGGAGAAACGCCTTATGAGAATGAGAAAAAAGCCCAACCTTCTTCCCAGAATGGAAAAGGCAGGTGCAACTCTTATAAAAGAACCTGAGACAATGCCCGGCAAGTGGAAGGAGTCCTTCCCCGGATATAAGGAGCTTTGGCTGGAGCTTGGCTGCGGCAAGGGACGCTTCACCGCCGACACCGCCGATGCCAATCCCGAAGCTTTCCTCGTGGCCATCGAAAAAGTTCCCGATGCAATGGTTGTGGGTATGGAGAGGGTTGTTTCCCGCGGCATTGAAAATGTCCGCTTTATGGACAGAGATGTTGTCCTTCTCCCCGAAATTTTTGCCCCGGGCGAAGTTGACAGAGTTTTCATCAACTTCTGCGATCCCTGGCCCAAGAGCCGCGACGCAAAGCACCGCCTCACCGCTCCCGGATTCCAGCGCCTTTACGCAGATGTTCTCCCCATCGGCGGCGAGATCCATTTCAAGACCGACAACCTCCCCCTCTTCCAGTGGAGCCTTGAGCAGTTCGCTCTCGAGGGTTGGGACTTGAAGGAGGTCACAAATGACCTGCACGAAAACGGAATTTGCGGCATTATGACCGACTATGAGGCAAAGTTCCACGCAGAGGGCATCAAGATAAACCGACTTGTTGCCGTTAAAACCGCAAGCACCAAAACCACCGCCGACGGCGAGGTTGAAAGACTTCGCAACGCAAGCCTTTCCGACGCCAGAGGCAGACAGGAGAATCAGGAATGAAGTTTATTTCCTGGAATGTAAACGGTCTTCGCGCCGTTGTTAAAAAGGGTTTTGAGGATATTTTTACCTCCTTCGACGCAGACTTTGTATGTCTGCAGGAGACTAAGCTTCAGGAAGGCCAGATTGACCTGAGCTTCCCCGGCTATGAAAGCTACTGGGACTATGCGGAAAAGAAGGGCTATTCAGGCACCGCCATTTATACCCGCCATACTCCCCTCTCCGTCTCCCGCGGAATAGGCATAGCCGAACACGATACCGAGGGCAGAGTTGTCACCCTCGAGTACGAAAGCTTTTATCTTGTCTGCGTATACACCCCCAATTCTCAGGACGGACTCAAGCGCCTTGACTACCGCATGAGCTGGGAGGACGCCTTCAGAGCCTATCTGCAGCAGCTTGACAGCAAGAAGACCGTTATCGTATGCGGCGATATGAACGTTGCCCACAACGAGATTGACCTTAAAAATCCCTCTACCAATCATTTCAGCGCAGGCTTTTCCGACGAAGAGCGCGCAAAGTTCACCGAGCTTCTCTCCGCAGGCTTCACCGATTCCTTCCGCCATCTCCATCCCGACACTCGCGATGCCTACAGCTGGTGGAGCTACCGCGCCGCTGCCAGAGAGAGAAATGTCGGTTGGCGCATTGACTATTTCCTTTGCTCCGATCGGGCAGCAGAAAAAATCAAGGAAGCATATATTCTCCCCGAGGTAATGGGCAGCGACCATTGCCCCGTAGGACTTGAGATTGAATTATGATGCAAATTGGCAATATAAAACTTGACGGAAAGCTTCTTCTTGCCCCCATGGCGGGAGTAAGCGATCTTGCCTTCCGCCATATATGCCGGGAAATGGGAGCCGCAATGGTTTACACCGAAATGGTAAGCGCCAAGGCTCTCACATACGGCGACAAAAAGACCCGTACACTTCTTGCCTCCATCCCGGGTGACAAGCCTCTTGCCGCCCAGATTTTCGGTCACGAGCCGGAAGTTATGGCCGAGGCAGCGCCTATGGCTGTTGAATACTCGGGAGCAGATATTCTCGACATAAATATGGGCTGCCCCGTAGGTAAAATCGCTGGCAACGGAGACGGCTGCGGACTTATGAAGGATATTGAACTGGCCCGCAGAATAATTGAAGCTGTTGTTAAAACAGCGGGAGTTCCCGTAACCGTTAAATTCCGCAAGGGCTGGGATAAGGGCAGCATAAACGCAGTTGAGTTCGGCAAAATGTGTCAGGAGGCGGGAGCCGCCGCCATTACCGTCCATGGACGGACAAGAGTGCAGATGTACGAAGGTCAGGCAGACTGGGATATAATAAGAGAGGTTAAAAATACTGTCTCTATCCCCGTTATCGCCAACGGTGATGTTTTCTCCGGAGAGGATGCGGAGTATATTCTTCGCTACACCGGCTGCGACGGCGCTATGATCGGACGGGGAAGCTTCGGCGATCCATGGATATTCCGGGACGGAAATGCCGCCATTGCAGGGGATGCAATTCCACCCCGCCCAAGTGTGGCAGAGCGAATGGACACCGTTATGGCGCAAATTGAGCTTTCCGCCCAAATGAGAGGCGAGCGCCTTGCCTGCCTTGAGGCCCGCCGCCATATGGCATGGTATCTACGGGGAGTTCCCTACTCAGGCGCATATAAAAGCGATATTGTAAAAATAGAAACCATTGAAGATATGAGGAAGATTGCCCGCCGCATAAAGAGCGAATTGAGGTGAGACTTTGTGAATCGCGATGAGGAAAAAAATATAATACTCAAAGCGCAAAAAGGCGATATTGCCGCTTTTGAAAAGCTGGTAAGTGCCAACGAAGGTTTTGTCTATAATCTCGCCCTCCGCACGCTCGGCAATGAGCAGGATGCTCAGGATGCCGCGCAGGAGGTTTTCATAAAGGTCTGGACCTCTCTTGCTTCATTCAGAGGGGACAGCAAGCTTTCCGTCTGGCTCTACCGCGTTACAAGCAATGTATGCACGGATATTCTCCGCCGCAGAAGAGCTGACACCGTAAGTTTGACACTTGAAGGCGATGACGGCAGCGAAAACGAGCTCTCCATCCCAGATACCGCCCCCACGCCCCATGAGGCGCTGGAGAGGAAGGAGCGTCAAAGCGCCCTTGTCTCTGCCTTGGAGTCTCTCCCCGAGGATTACCGCAAAGCGCTGCTTTTACGTGAGAGCGGCGGCATGAGTTATGCGGAAATAGCCGCTCTCCTCCGCACCGATCTTGGAACGGTTAAATCCCGAATTTTCAGAGCAAGAAAAAAACTTTGCGAAATTCTTTCCGAAGACGGGAACTTTTTTGAAAGTTTTCCGTCTAAAGCACGGAAAGGAGGTGAGCAGGTATGATAAGCTGCGAAAAAATTCAGGAAATGATAAGCTCTATGCTGGACGGACAGCTCAGTGATGAAGAGAGAGCTGCTGTTGAAGAGCATATCGCCAGATGTCCGGAATGCGCAGCCATGTACGAGGATTTTTCCGCCCTCAGCATTTCTCTCAAGGAAGAATTTTCTGCCGTTCCTGCCCAGCTCCACGATAAGATCATGAGCGGCGTTAAAGCCCGGCGCAGAAAAGCCAAAATTATCCCCCTTCGTGCATATCTCAGCGCAGCAGCCTGCCTTGTGCTCGTTGTGGGAGCTGTATTGGCCGTTGGAAACGGCAGAAGCTACGATAAGGCAGTTCCCGCCGCACCCGCTGCTCCCGCCGCGATGGCTGAGCCCGCTGCTCCCGCCGAAGCTGCAGCCCCTATGGCACCGGATATGAATTCTTTCATTTTGGAAAGAAACGAAATCGACTACGGAGTACCTGCTGAGCCAGCCGCACCTGCTGAGCCAGCTGCACCTGCCCCCGTCCCCATGCCCGAGCCCGAAAACGGCGCAGAAGACTCTTTTTCCGCAGAAGAAAACGCTGAAGTTTATTACCCCGGTATGGAAATTGACTGGGCAAGCATAATATACAGCGGCGAAACGGAGTATCTGAGCATTGGCGACATCGCTGCACTTAGTAAACTTCTTATGGAGAGTCCGGCGGAGATTGAGAGCTCTGCCATTCCCGCTGAGCCCTCTGCCATTCTTGAACTTGGCCACGGTCCGTATTTCTCAAACCTGAAGCTTTACTTTATCGGAGAAAGCGTAGTTGTGGAAATCGGTGACAGGGTCTATATGGCCGTCGGCAGTGCGGAAGAATTTCTCAGCCTGAAATAGTTCCTTCGCCGAAACTTTTTAATTTCTTCCCCGTCTTATATTACGAAAAAAATAATTACACATATTAAGGAGAAACAAACTAATGAAAAAAGTTCTTGCACTTATTCTTGCTCTTGTTATGATTATGAGCCTTGCCGCCTGCGGCAAGACCCCCGCAGAAGATCCCGGCGTTGTCGATCCCGGCAATGAGCCCGCCGCTCCCGGCGAAGGCCCCGAGATGGATATGCCCGCTGTTATGCCCGAAGTAAGCGATACCGACCTTCCCGATGTTGAGCTTCCTGCAACCAGCACCGATATTCCTGACAGCGACAACAAGCCCCTCTCCATCCTCAACACCGTTTGGGCTACCTACGGCGATAATGAGAAGTTTGCAGCTATGGGCGGCGACTACACCAACAATGTTATGGACGCTCCCGGCGCCTGCACTGTTGCCGACGCAGAGTCTCTCGATGCTCTCTTCGGTCTCCCCACCGCATCCGCTTCTTCCGTTAAGGCTGCCGCATCCCTTATGCACATGATGAACGCCAACACCTTCACCTCTGCCTGCTATGAGCTGACCGAAGACACTGACAGCGCTGCATTTGTTCAGAGCGTCAAGGAGAACATCCTCTCCCGCCAGTGGATGTGCGGTTTCCCCGAGATCCTCATTATCGTTGAAGTTGACGGTTGCATCGTTTCCGCATTCGGCAACGGCGAGATCGTTGAGCTTTTCAAGGATAAGCTTGAAGCTTCCTTCAGCTGCACCACCCTTGTTGAAGAGCCCATCGCATAACAATCAATAGCAGTATGCTTTTCTCCGGCTGTAAAAATCGGTCGGAGAAAAGTTTTATTTAATCCGTTAATGGGAGATAAAAAATGCTGTTTTCAAGTATTCCGTTTTTATATTATTTTCTTCCTTGTGTGCTGATACTCTACCTTATCGCACCTAAAAAGCTGAAAAATGCCGTACTTCTTCTCTCCAGTCTCATTTTCTATGCCTGGGGTGAGCCTAAATATGTCCTTCTTATGGCCGCAAGCATACTTGTGGGTTATCTGGCGGGACTTTTTATTGGCGCAGCAAAGACCAAAAAAGGCAAAAAGAGCGCACTTATCATCAGCCTCGTCATCTGCCTCGGTCTTCTTGGCTACTTCAAATATGCCGACTTCTTCATTGAGTCCTTTAATGCTCTCACCGGCATAGGCATACCCGCCCTCCGCATCGCTCTGCCCATCGGCATAAGCTTTTACACCTTCCAGATTATAAGCTACATCATAGATGTTTACAGAGATGATACCCCCGTACAGCGCAATATCATCTCCTTCGCGGCTTATGTAAGTATGTTCCCCCAGCTTATTGCCGGTCCCATTGTGCGCTACAGCGACATTGTCAAGGAAATCGACAACAGGAAAATCACTTTACAGGCCGTTGCCGAAGGTGCCCGCCGCTTCATTCTTGGTCTCGGCAAAAAGATTATCATTGCCAATGTTCTCGGCGAACTTTGCGATGCCTTTCTTGCCTCCTCCCAGCAGAGCCTTGCCTTCTGCTGGCTCTATGCCCTTGCCTTTACCCTGCATATCTACTTCGACTTTTCTGCTTACAGCGACATGGCAATAGGTCTTGGCAGAATTCTTGGCTTCTCCTTCCCGGAGAACTTCAACTATCCCTTCGTTTCCCGTTCCATCACCGAGTTCTGGCGCCGTTGGCATATGAGTCTCGGAAGCTGGTTCCGTGACTATGTATATATCCCCCTTGGAGGCAACCGCTGCGGCAAAGCACGCCAGATGCTGAATATCTTCGTTGTATGGATGCTCACCGGTCTTTGGCACGGCGCTGCATGGAACTTCGTTGTATGGGGCGTATTCTTCGGCATACTGCTCCTTATCGAAAAGCTCTGGCTCCTTAACAAGCTCGAAAAACTCAGAGTACTTCGCCATATCTATGTAATGCTAATGGTTATGCTCTCCTTTGTAATGTTCAACGCCTCCGGTGTTGGTGACGGCTTCAGAGTTATCGGCGCTATGTTCGGAGGAGCAGACAGCTTTGTTAACAATGAGTTTTTCTACTATCTCCGCAGCTATGCCCTCACCCTCACTATCGCCATCATCGGCGCAACTCCCCTTGTAAAAAAAGCGGTTTTGTCCCTTCGTGAGCGCAAATGGGCAGAGAATATAATCTGCGTTATTGAGCCTGTTGCTCTGGCAGCAATTTTGCTTGTTTCCACCGCTTATCTTGTGGACGGGTCCTTTAATCCCTTCCTCTACTTCAGATTTTAAGGAGTCAGATATATGAAAAGCAAAGCAAAAAGAATATATCTTGTCGCCTTCCTTGCAGCAGTATTTTTCGGTCTGAGCGTATTTGCCATCTTCAAAGCGCCCGATGAATATTCTCTTTCCGAGCGCCGCAAGCTTGAGCAGATGCCGGAGATAAGCATCAAGACAATTTTAAGTGGCCGTTTCATGGAGGATTTCGAGGACTACAGCCTAGATCAGTTCCCCCTAAGAGATTCCTTCCGTTCTCTGAAGGCCTTTACCTCCCTCAAAATAATGGGTCAGACAGACTCCAACGGACTTTATATTCACAACAGCTCCGTGGCAAAAAAAGAGTATCCACTCAATTACTATTCTCTTGACTATGCTTCAATGGTGTTCTCCGGTCTTTACGACAGATTTCTTGCAGGCAAAGCGGATAAAATCGGCTTCGTTATAGTTCCCGATAAGAACTACTATCTGGCAGAAGATGCCGGTATGCTCCATATGGACTATGATGATTTTTACTCCACACTGGAAAATTCCACATCCCACTTCGCTGAGCATATAGACATTCGCCCTCTTCTGGATATCAACGATTATTATCTCACCGATACCCACTGGAGGCAGGAAAGCATACTCCCCGCCGCACAGGAAATTGCCGCAGCCTTCGGCAACACTCTTCCCGAGAGCTATGATAAGGTCCTCGTTGATGAGCCCTTCAAGGGAGTTTATTTCAGCCAGCTGGGGCTGAAGCTTGATACCGAAGAGCTTTATTATCTCACAAACGGCGTAATTGAAAACTACAGCGTTTTTAACTTTGAAAGCAACAAGGCCATACCCGTTTACGACACCTCCCTTGCCGCAGGATCAGACCCTTATGAGATGTTCCTCTCCGGCCCTCTGAGCCTTGTCACCATTGAAAATCCCTCTGTGAACACTCAAAAAGAGCTTATTATCTTCCGCGACAGCTTTGGAAGCGCCATCGCTCCCCTTCTCGCTCAAAGCTATGCCAAAACCACAGTAATAGATGTGCGCTATATTCAGCCCATGATTCTTGGCAACTTTGTTGATTTTGAGAACGCCGATGTGCTCTTCCTTTACAGCAGCATGGTTTTGAATAATTCCTCTACGCTGAAACAATGATAAAGCATAAAAAAATCCCGTACCGAAAGGTACGGGATTTTTTGCGTCAATTTACTTGAGCATTCCTTCGAAGGTAGCAAATGCGGCTGCGCTGTCTTCTCCGCTGAGGATGCAGTACATAACATAGTCGCCGATAACTTCATAGGAAGCATCCTCAACCTTATACTTTTCCTCGGGCATGTACTCATCCATCCAGCTCTGGAGTCTCAGATCCAGATAAGCCTGAACGGTCTTTTCAACATCGGCAGCGCTCATATCCTCGCCTGCCTTGAAGATTCCGTACTCATCAACATTTGCGCCATAGACATTGAGCATAACGGTGTAGTCACCAAAGAGGGATGCATCGGTCTTCATCCAGCCTCTTACCCAGTTGGCTTCAACAGCGGTGAGGGAATCGGTCTTGCCGATTTTTTCGGCAACAGCGGCTGCTATATCGGCAGCGGGAACATTCTTGGTCTCGGTCTTGCTGCCGCAGGCACAAAGGGCGGTTGCAAGCAGGGCAACAACAATTATAAGAGCAACAATCTTTTTCATCTTTATCTCACTTTCATTTCTCAGTTATATGCGTGGGTGCGGATATACTGCATAACGATGCCGAAGGTCTCGCCGCTGAGGTGGATACCGTCGCCGTTATGGCTGGCCTCGGGGAGAGTTCCGCTCTCGCTTACCAGTACCTCATAGGTGTTCAGATACTTGCAGCCGTTCTGGTCGGCTATCTTCTTTATCCAGCTGTTAGCAGTTGCAATCTTCTCATTGCTGATGGAACCGATATGCTGATAGCTGCTGGCAACGGGATAGATGGAGTTGAGGATTATCTTGGTATTGGGGCTGACTTCGCGAACGCTGTTGATAAGAGCGGTGTATTCATCAATAAACCACTGCTCATCCATAAAGGATACGCCGTTAACGCCCAGAGTCATCAGAAGTATCTCGGGCTGGGAAAGACGGGCTGCTTCCTTAATGGTGATCTCTCCGCCGGATTCGGGATAAACGATAGTTGCGGTTGCCTGATTGGAAAGAGTCAGAGTGCCGCTGGCAGGAGTCCAGATCTGGCTGGGAGGACAGAGATCGCTGTAGCCCTGTCTGTAATAATAACCGATGCCGTAAGTGGTGGAGTCACCCAGGAAGATGATCTTATCCAGATATTCTCTTCCTGCATCCTCGGTCTCACCGAGAATGAATGAATCCTGAGGCGCGGGAGTGGAAACTGCAGGGGTCTCGCCGGGCTGCTCACCGCCCTCGGGGTCGGTTATAGGAATAAGGGGATCGGTAAGCTCGCCGGGGTCTTCACCCTGCTGCTTATCATTATCCTTATCCTTATCCTTATTTTCTTCCTTATCCTTGTCTTTATCTTTGTCCTTGTCCTTACCGATATCCTCGTTCATCTCACTGGTGAACTCATCGGGTCCTTTATACTTGGTGCAGGAAGTGAAAAATACTGCAAAAAGGCTGAGGATGATGCAGAGAATGATTGCACCCTTCCATGCAGTATTGGCTCTTGCTTTCCTTTTTTTCATATCAATACTCCTAAATTTATTATATATATTTTATCAGAACTCATTATTACAAATATATATAATAACAGTATATGCATCAAATTTCCATAGCTTTTTTCAAATAATCGTAAAAAAGCAAAAAAGTTCGCATCAAATTGATGCGAACTTTTTTAATTATTGAATTATTCCTCGGCTGCAGCCTTGGCTTCTTCGATAACCTTCTGCTGAACGTTGCCGGGAGCCTCTTCGTAGCGGATGAACTTGCAGGAGAAGCTGCCGCGTCCCTGAGTCATGGAACGAAGGTCGATGGTGTAAGAGCTCATCTCAGCCATGGGAACTTCAGCCTCAACGATCTGCATACCGTCTTCAGCGTTCATACCGAGAACGGTACCGCGACGCTTGGAGGAGATGTCAGCCATAATATCACCCAGGTTTGCATCGGGAATGGTAACCTTCAGCAGGCCGATGGGCTCCATGATGGTGGGCTTAGCCTTGGGAATACCATCCTGGTATGCAAGGCGGGCAGCAGTCTGGAATGCCATATCGTTGGAGTCAACGGGATGGTAAGAGCCATCATAGAGGGTAGCCTTCAGGCCGACAAGGGGATAGCCGGCGAGAACGCCCTTCTGAACTGCGTTGCGCAGACCCTTTTCAACGGAGGGGAAGAAGTTTCTGGGAACGGAACCGCCGAAAACTTCCTCAGCAAAGATGAGGTCATCCTGCTCATCCTGGGGCTCGAAGCGAACCCAAACGTCACCGAACTGACCGGAACCGCCGGACTGCTTCTTGTGACGGCCGTGAGCCTCAACGCGACCCTTGATCTTCTCGCGGTAAGCAACACGTGCGGGACGGAGCTCGGTGTCAACACCGAAGCGGGACTTCAGCTTGGCGCAGAGAACGTCAACCTGAATATCACCGGCGCCGGAGATAACCATCTGGTGGGTCTCGGCGTTGTTAACGAGAGTGAAGGAAATGTCTTCCTCGTTCAGTCTTGCAAGACCGCCGGCGACCTTATCGTCCTGACCCTTGGTCTTGGGAGAAATGGCCATGGAGTAGCAGGGCTCTGCCAGCTCGATAGCGGGATACTCAACCTCATTCTTGGGATCGCAAACGGTATCACCGGTCTTCCATTCCATCTTACCGACGGCAACGATGTCACCGCAGCAGGCTTCCTTGACTTCCACATTCTTCTTGCCGGTCATGGTGTAGAGACGGCCAAGCTTATCGGTAGAGGAAGCGCGGACATTGCGCAGGGAAAGGTCAGCAGTGATCTTACCGCTCATAACCTTAACAAAGGAATACTTACCGAACTGGTCGGAAACGGTCTTGAAAACAAATCCGGAAACGGGAGCGGAGGGATCAATACCCTCAACCTCGGAGGGAGCGGGAACATAGTCAACGATGGCCTGCAGAACAGCCTGAGTACCAACGCAGTCAAGAGCATTGGAAGCGAGGACGGGAACAACGCTGCGATCCTTCAGACCGGCCTTGATGCCGCGGACGATCTGAGCCTCATCAAGCATCATTTCCTCGAAGTAGATCTCCATAAGCTCTTCGTCAGCGCCTGCGGCAGCTTCCATAAGAGTCTCGCGGAGGGACTCGACCATATCAGCATCAGCTGCGGGAACGGGAATCTTGGTGGTCTTGTTGCCCTTGGTCTGGTATGCAACATTGTGAACCAGGTCGATAACACCGGTGCCATCGCTCATAGGAGCGGTAACAGCGCAGACGATGGAACCGTACTTTTCCTGCAGAGCGGAAAGAACGCCGGCATAATCGCCGTTCTCTTCGCCGGTCTTGGAAATGCAGAACATGGTGGGCATATTGGCAGCCTTGAGAAGCTTCCAGTTACGCTCTGCGCCGACGGAAATGCCGTCCTTGGCGGTTACGAGGATAACAGCGGTCTCAACAGCGCGAACAGCAGCAGCAACGTCGCCTGCAAAGTCGAAGTAGCCGGGGCAGTCCAGAACGTTGATCTTGCAGCCGCCGAACTCGATGGGAGCAACGGAGGTGGAGATGGTTATCTGGCGCTTGATCTCTTCGGGATCATAGTCGCAGACAGTATTGCCATCGGTGACCTTGCCCTGACGGTCAACTGCACCGGTAACAAACAGCATGCTCTCTGCAAGAGTGGTTTTACCGCTGTTGCCATGACCAAGAAGGCACACGTTGCGGATTTTGTTGGTTTCGTAGCTCATTTGGATTTTCTCTCCTTGTGTAGCAAATTTGTTGCTTAGGTTTCATCTATGAAAAAATGTTTTTTCGTCACAACGGATAAATTATACACCAATCAAATTGCATTGGCAATATCATTTTACCAAAAATAACGATTATCTTTGCAGCCAAAGCCCTATAAGAATGTTGGGAATAAGCCAGATAAGCATTATAAGAGCTGCAAGAGCTGCATTGGCAGGACCGAATGCACCAAGCCATGAGGCAAAAAACATTCCCAGAACACCGATAACGCTGCCCGCGGCAGCAATTATAACGGAAACCATTACCGCATAATAGAGATTCTTGCCTCTTTTGCTTATCTCTGCCACAGGCACCATACCTTCTTTGGCAATAACGGCGGAAACAGGCAGCTCCGCTGAAGCCTCAATGCCGGAAATCCGGTATCTCTCGGGATAAGAGGGCAGATTGAATCCTTCTCCGTTAACATGGAACTTATTCCGAAGGGCATCGGGGGTCATGTTAAAGTCTCTCAGCGCAAATATTACATCGCACTTGGAACGAAGAAGAACTCCAAGAGCGTCCTGCACAGAGGGCAGGGGCTTATAATCAATATCAAAAAGACCGGAAAGCTCTCCGCTTATTGCGGTGAAAACGGTGTTGCGGTTTGCAAGTCTTTGGGGAACGCGAATTCCCATAAGGTTCATAAAGCCTGCATTTCCCACCATAACGTTTTCGCCGTTAACAACAGCGGTGAGACCGCCTCCGTCATGGGGAGTGAAATTTTCAACACGGCAGAGGACATAGCCGTTTCTCTTTATAAGTTCTGTAAAAGCTCCGCTGAGTCCGCTTCCCGATGCAGCGATAACACTGCCGGTATAGGAAATAACCTTGTCAGGGTCAGAGTTTTGCAGAACACGGATTCCGCTGATGCTGACGCTGTCATTGGGGAAAATATCCTTATCGATAATTACAACACCATAGCTCTTGCCCACATCGCGTATGCCGGGCCAGCCGGAAATCGCCGCGCCGACTCCGAAAAGCTTACCCGCAACTACGGAGAAGGGATGAGCAAAGCATATTCCGCCGGAAAAAACAGCGGAGCAGGCAAGCATGGTGGAAAGACTGTGGACAAAGGTATTGGAGCCGTTTCTCACGAAGGCTGTAAGGGCGCTGAAAAGCACAGCCGCAATAATGAGCAGAGGACTCAAAATGCCGTATACATATTCCGCAAGGTCGGCCTGCTCGCTGCGGCGCACAAAGCCGTTTATGCCGCCCTGTTTTTTGCAAAGAGCAGTTCCCTTGCCCGATATTCCATTCTCAGCTCCAACGCCGACAGCATCCTTGCTGCGGGCAATTCTGAAGCCGTTGCGCATACCCTTGCAGGTGAAATAGCTTCCCCATATTGCAAAGCACATGGAGCTTGCGGCCACGGCGCAGAACGGAAGTCCCATAGCGGCGCTGCGGCTATAAAACATTATCGCAGCATCAGCGAGAGCGGCTATGCAGGAAAGGGAAACCAGCGTTTCGTAGCCCGGGTGACCTCTGAACAGGTTGATAATACCTGCGACAAATATATCAAGGCCGCAGACCATCACAGTAAGAAGCATTATGAGCAAAGTCAGAGATGCACCGGCAGGTCCCTTCATCGCCCCGAACAAGGGCAGGAAGGAGTATGCGGCAAAGGTGAAATAAAGCATCACCGCGCATACTATGGTGGCAGCCTTGGCTCTGAAGCGAATATTCTTCACCTGCTCGGAATAATGCTTTGCGGCATCGGAGGCGCTCATTTCGGGAGCAGTGAAATCCTCGTCGGCAACGGTGGGCATCTGTCCGTCCGCCTTGACTCTGCGGCTGCGTTTATCCGTCATGAGAGCCAAAAGTGCAACAAAGGGAGAAACGGAGGATTTTTTCCCACCGCGTCCGCTCTTTTTGCTCTTTTTACCCCGTTTATTATCCTTTTTAAGCTCGGGAAGCTCATCACCGGTGAAGTCATCGCCCAGTTCAAAGTCTATATCGGCAGAGGCGTATATTTCTCTCTCGTCACTATCCACCAGCTGACGGATTTCATATTCCGAGAGAGCCTCTCCCTCCACATCATATTCCTCCGCAGCTGCTTCCTCGACAGCATCCGTCTCGGTTTCAAAGCTTTCCTCATAAGGCAAAGCTTCCTCCGCAGAGCTATGCTCTTCCTCTTCCGGGAAGATTTCAGCCATACTCTCATCAATAAGTTCCTCAATAGAGCTTATTGAGCTGTGGCCGACATTTTCCTCAAAAGCATCAAGGACTATGCGTTTGCTTTGGTCAGCGATATTTTCTTCTCCGAAATGTCTGGGTGCTGCTCCTGTACGGAATTCATCCAGAATATCGTCGAGAGAGAAATCGTCCGCGATAGCGGCATTCTCTATATTGTTTTTGTAGTTTTTTTCTTCCATATTATCTCCGGCAGAAAAATTTATAGATCAGGCTTAGCCTCTCTGGCGAAGCACCTCATACATAAGGATGCTGGCAGCTGCGGATGCATTGAGAGAGTTTACCTTTCCGTGCATAGGTATGCTCACAAGCACATCGCAGTTTTCGGTAACAAGTCTTCCCATTCCGTCACCCTCGGATCCGATGACAATGCAAATAGGTCCGGTGAGATTGGTCTCCCACATGCCTGCGCTGGCATTGGCAGCTGTTCCGTAAACCCAGAGACCGCGCTCTTTCAGCTCCTTGATGGCTGCGGTAAGGTTGGAAACTCTTGCGACAGCCATATGCTCAACGGCACCTGCGCTGGTTTTGCCTACGATGGAGGTAAGTCCCGCGCTGCGGCGCCTGGGAATGATTATTCCGTGAACACCAACACACTCTGCGGTACGGATGATAGCACCGAGATTATGGGGATCGGAAATCTCATCGCATACGATGACGAAGGGAGCTTCTCCCCTCTCCTCTGCTATGCGGAGAATATCATCGATGCTGGAATACTCTCTGACGGCAGCAAGAGCCACAACGCCCTGATGGGCGTGGGTCACGCTCATAGAGTCCAGCTTTCTGCGGTCAGCCTCAACAACAACGATACCCATATCGCGGGCGCGGGAGGCTATATGTCCGAGAGTCTTGTCCACCTCGCCCTTGGCAATATATATTTTGTCAATATTGCGGCCAGCTCTGAGAGCTTCGGTAACCGCATTGCGACCTTCTATAAGGTCCTCTCTATCGTTTTCAAATGCCATTTCTTACTTCTCCAGATACTTTTTCAGGGCATCAACACGGTCCAGCTGCTCCCAAGGAAGCTGAACATCGCTGCGGCCAAAGTGACCGTAAGCTGCGGTCTGGCGGTAAATGGGACGGCGCAGCCCCAAATCGCGGATAATAGCTGCGGGACGAAGGTCAAAAACTGCCTCAACAGCATCCTCAAGCTCGGTGTCGGAATACTTTGCAGTGCCGAAGGTGTCGACGCGGACGCTGACAGGCTTTGCAACGCCGATAGCGTAGGCAAGCTGAATCTGGCACTTCTCTGCAAGACCGGCAGCAACAATATTCTTGGCAACCCAACGGGCTGCGTATGCTGCGGAGCGGTCAACCTTGGTGGGATCTTTTCCGGAGAATGCACCGCCGCCGTGGGGAGCGCTGCCGCCATAAGTATCAACAATGATCTTGCGTCCGGTAAGGCCGCTGTCACCCTGAGGACCGCCCACAACAAAGCGACCGGTGGGGTTTACATAAAATTTAGTGTTCTCATCAATGAGCTCTGTGGGGAGGGTGGGCTTGATAACAAGCTCTATCATATCCCGGCGGATCTGCTCCAGCTCTGCCTCGGGGCCATGCTGGGTGGAGAGAACAACGGTATCAATGCGGACGGGCTTATCATTCTCGTCATATTCAACGGTGACCTGAGTCTTGCCGTCAGGACGGAGATAGCTGACAACGCCTTCCTTGCGCACACGGCTGAGCTCAAGAGCCAGCTTGTGAGCCAGAGAAATGGGCAGGGGCATAAGTTCCTCGGTCTCGGTGCAGGCATAACCGAACATCATACCCTGGTCACCGGCACCGTGATCCAGCTCATCACTGCCGGACTGCTTGGCCTCAAGGCTCTTGTCAACACCCATAGCGATGTCGGGAGACTGCTCATCAATGGAAGTGATGACAGCGCAGGTATCGCAGTCAAAGCCGTACTTTGCGCGGTCATAGCCGATGTCACGCACTACCTCGCGGACAAGCTTGGGAATATCCACATAGCAGGAGGTGGTAATCTCGCCCATAATATGGACAAGACCGGTGGTAACGGTAGTCTCGCAGGCAACGCGGGCTGCGGGGTCTTCTGCAAGTATTGCATCAAGGACAGCGTCGGAAATCTGGTCGCAGATCTTATCGGGATGTCCTTCGGTTACAGATTCAGATGTGAAAACTCTGTTCTTTCTTTTTTCGCTCATAATTATTACCTCATTATAGAAATCTTTTTAATTCATTTTAAATTTTGCCCTCAGGCAAACATAAAAAAAGCACCCTCCGCGGTGCGAGAGAGCTTGCTACGGCTTAGGCATATCATCTCACCCCTTTATCGCTATCAGCAGGACCACCTTACAGCCTTGCTGCAGGTTGGCACGGGGTCGCAGAGCTGATCCTCTCGCCCGTTCTTGATAAATGAAGATATCATTATGCCGAAGCATGGTTTTTAGACCATATTTCAGCCGATACATTATATACAGAAAATAATTCACTGTCAACCAAAAAACCTTGATTTTTAGCCGTTTTTTTAATATTAATAATTTATTCATAGACATTGCACCCGAAAGAGGGTATCATAGCAGTATAAGTATTACAGGAGTTGATATCATTTGAAATGGTTCAGCAGAAAAGTTGATCTGTTTTGTTATAAGCATCCCAGATTCGGAATCCCAAATCTTATGCTTTATGTAGTTATTGCCAACGTTATCATTTGGCTTTTCAGCATGATGGATTCCACCGGCACTCTTATCAGTTTAATCGCCTTCTCCCCTGCCCATATTCTGCGCGGTCAGGTTTGGAGACTCCTTACTTTTGCCCTTGTGCCCAACTCCACGGGACTGCTTGCCCTTATCTTCTTTTATTTTTACTATTTCATAGGAAAAACCCTTGAAGACAGATGGGGCATCGCACGCTTCAACATTTATTTCTTCACCGGCATACTTCTCACGGTTATCTACGGCTTTATTCTCTATTTTATCACCGGAAAAAGCTACTTTATCACCGCTGAGTATATCTATCTTTCTATGTTCTTTTCCTTCGCCACCCTCTTCCCCGATTTGCAGGTTTTGCTGTTTTTCTTCATACCCGTAAAAATGAAGTGGCTGGCAATGGTGGATGCAGTTATATTTGTTATCGGCATAGTAAATAGTCCCTTCCCTGTAAATCTTCTCCCCATAGTCGCAGTGCTGAACTATCTCATTTTCTGCGGAGATGAGCTTTTCAGCTATATCCGTCCCCGCAGACGCAGCCAGCGCAAGGCAGCAGTTAACTTCAAGCGGGAAATACATCGCATCAACTACGAGCAGCGTACAAAATCCTATACCCGCCGCTGCGAGGTTTGCGGGCGGACAGACACCGACCATCCCGACCTTGAATTCCGCTACTGCTCACGCTGCGCGGGATACCACTGCTTCTGCATCGACCATATAAACGCTCATCAGCATTTTACTGAATAAAAATAAATCCCGAACAGTTTTGTTCGGGATTTATTTTTATTTCCGTTTCAGATTGGAGCTTATTTCCGCAAGAGCCTCGGCGGCCTCCATATCACAGTTGCAGTTTCTTGCCATATCGCAAAGGCTTACCATTCCCACAAGACGCCCGGAATCAAGGACGGGGATTCTCCGCACCTGATCCTCACTCATAATACGCACTGCATGCTCAATTTCCTCAAAGGGTGCTGCGGTTACAATACCCCGGCTCATAATATCCTCCACCTTTACCCTTGCAGGGTCACTATCCAGTGCAACGCAGCGGATAACTATATCTCTGTCTGTCAGCATCCCTTTGAGAGCACCCTTTTCATCGCAGACAGGAAGCGCACCTATATTGCAGCGCTTAAGGAGCTTCGCTGCAGCGGTGACAGGCTCCCGAGGGCCAATACTAACAACATTATCGGTCATAACATCGCAAATTTTCATATTATTCCTCCCGAATTTTTATGTATCTATTATCGTCGGAAGAACTCATATTTTATTCATATACCATAAAACTTTTCAGAACATCTCCTGCTGCGTCCCCGAAAAGGCTTATGGCCGTCACCGCCTCAGCCAGAGTATTCCCGTTTGTGCCAACTTCAACTATCATGGCTCCCGGACTGAGGTGCTGATTATATCTCTCGCTTTTCACGGCAAGGGGACGGGCAAGGCTGGGATAGCGTTCTTCCATAGCCTGCTGTATATATAGCGCCAACCTCATATTTTCCTGCCAATGGGGATGATGCAGTCCGTTTTCTCCCGTGCCCACCAAAAGCATAACCTGAGCGCAGGAGCCCAGAGCCGGCTCCGCCCTTGTTTTATAGGCCGTTGCACCGCTGCCGATTGCGTCACGGTGCAGGTCTATGACAACCACGATTGATGGATATTGCCTGAGATATTTCTCAACAGCTTCTCCCGAGCGGGTATAAGAGCCTGTGTAGCTGGGGCTGTCATAAAGCTCTCTGTCATGGATAACACGGATTCCCTTGCTCTCCAGAACTTCCGCAAGAACATCCCCCACTTTTATAACATTGCGGCTCTTATCTTCCGTTCTGTATGGATCCGACTCGATATAGTTATCCCCATCGGTCTGGGTATAAGCTTCGCTTCCGTGGGTATGTATTATAAGCACCTGAGGCGCTCCCATCGCAGAATTAAGCACCGGCGTTTCGGCCATCAAGGACTCCGGATCTATCTCGATGGAGCTATCATTTCTGATATCCAGTTTTTTCTCAAATACAGTTTTTTCGGCTTCAATCGGCATTATTTCTCCAAGGCAAAGAGCAAATTCAGACTTTTCGGCTGCATAGGGTAAAGACATAATCTCCGATGAGGATTCTTCTCCCTCGGTAAAAGCAGCCCTCTCCTCCTTGCTGTCGCAGCAAAAAAAGCTGATATAAGCAATAAGCTCATCGGCGGCTTTTGAAAACAGGGAAGCTGCTTCCGAGGAGTGGGTAAAACAGAAAAGCAGCACGCATAAAAGTAAAACCACTAAAAATCTTTTCACCCTATAACCCCCTTTCATCCCTGTATCGTTCAAGCTTATTTTCAGGACGAAAAAATTATGCTGCCGCTCTTTTCTTTTTTCATGAAATACAGTATAATAGCTGCAGACATAAAAATTTACGAGGTGTTCTATGGAATATATTTATAACCCCAGAGGTGTCTGCTCCAGACAATATGTATTTGAAATAGACGGAGATACCGTAACAAAAGTTAAAATAATCGGCGGATGCCCCGGCAACCTTCTTGGCATTTCCTCTCTCATCACCGGCATGAAAATTGATGACATCATCCAGCGTACGCAGGGCATCAGATGCGGCCTTAAACCCACCAGCTGCCCGGATCAGATAGCAAAAGCACTTATCAGCTATAAAAATCAACTTTAATTTGAATTTTTCCCCCACTTGGAGAAAAATCGTTGACATAATAAATATTATTTCAACCAAATTTCCTCAGTTGCGACAAAGTTTGAGCTTTTTCGAACTTTGTCGCAACTTTTTGTATATTTGCACAACGCAATATATAGTTATTTATCGTCTTTTAAGTGGGTTAATCGCAATATATTGTATGGTTATTTATTTTATCAAAAATATAGTTGTGCATTTTGTGCAAGTTATATATTGATTTGTTGCCAGTGAATAAAATATAATTATTGCATAAGACGAAAACGATGCTTTGTAATTTCAGGAGTATTGAAATGAGTAGAAAACGAAAATGCCTATGCGCTTTTATCTGTGCGTTCATACTGATTTTTTCCTTGTGCATCAATGCTTCGGCTCTTTCTCTTGAGTCCTATGAGGTTCCCACGCTCCTCTCCGTCAAGTGTACCAATGTACCCGTTTACTGTAATGGGAAGCATATGGGTTACGCTCTTGAGCGTCACGGTATATTCTATGTTCCCGTAATTGACTTTCTGGAGCATTTTCTCGGCAACGATTTTACGCTTGACTACAGTCTCCCCTATTCCGCTTTGGTCCTCAGTTCCGATAAATATAGTTTTTACTGCTATCCTGAGCATGGGTATATTTCCGCAAACGGAAGATATGTTCCCATCGGCGGACTTCCCAGAGAAATTAACGGCAGAGTGTGGTTTCCCGTCTCTTCTCTCACGAAGCTTATTGGTGCAGAACTAAAAATTAACGAGGACGCTTCTTCCGTCCAGATTAAATACCGTGCCGGAAGTCCTGTCCCCAGCGCTTCGGATGTTTATAATCAGTATGATCTTTACTGGCTGAGCCGCGTAATTTACTCAGAAGCCGGCACTCAGCCTCTTGAAGGAATGATCGGCGTTGGCAACGTTGTTCTTAACCGCGTGGCCAGCCCCCGCTTTCCAAACAGCGTATATGAAGTTGTTTTTCAAAAAAATCAGTTTTCCGTTGTTGATTGCGGTATGATTTACCGCGAGCCCGATGAGCGCAGTATAATCGCTGCGAAGCTCTGTCTTGAAGGCGCAGACAGCGTTGGAGACAGTCTCTATTTCATAAATCCCAAGCTCTGCAACGGCAGCTGGTTCAGAAACAACCTTACCTTCCGCGAAACTATCGGAGAACATGATTTCTTTGTCTGACAGCGCTTGATTTGAGCAAATACTATGTGATATACTATAGGGTAGGAAATTGTTTCCTGCCCTATTTTTATTGTTGGAGAGCACTATGTTGGAAAAAATTCTTTCCGAAGGCTTTGAGGCCATGGGTCTTACCCCCCACGAAAAATCCATAGAGCATTTCCGCTGCTACTACGAGCTTCTGGAGCAGCGCAACAAGGTTATGAATCTCACCGCCATATACGGTGAGGAGGATTGCGCCCGGCTCCATTTTCTGGACAGTGCGTCCGCCCTGCTGGCTGCCGACATGGCCGGCAAAAGCGTTATTGATGTTGGAACCGGTGCCGGTTTTCCGGGGCTTCCCATTAAAATCATGGCTCCTGATATTCAGCTTACGCTTCTGGACAGCCTTGATAAGCGCATCAAATTTCTTGCAGAAGTATGCAGTGAAGCAGGTATTGAAGGTATCCGCCTTGTTCACGGCCGTGCGGAAGAACCCGGCGAAATGCGCGAAAGCTTTGATTTCGCTGTGAGCCGCGCGGTTGCAAGACTTAGTATGCTCTGCGAGTTCTGCCTCCCCTATGTTAAACCTGGCGGATGCTTTCTCGCCCTCAAAGGACCTGCCGCAGGAGAGGAAATAGACGAGGCAAAAAAAGCTATAAGTCTTCTCGGCGGAAAGCTTGAGAAAATCTATGAGTATTCCGTTCCCGGAACGGAGCTTAAGCATAACATAGTTATTATCCGCAAGGTCTCCCCCACTCCCCAAAAATATCCCCGCCGCTTTGCGCAGATGAAAAAATCCCCTCTTTAAGGAGAAAGAATATGAAAAACCTTCCCGAAGTTTTCGGTTCAATGGCCTTTAATGAAAAAGCTATGGCTCAGTACCTCTCTCCCGAGGTATTTGCCGAGCTGAAACGCGCCATAGTATCTGGTGCGCCCTTGAATATCAGTATTGCCAACGCTGTGGCCAACGGAATGAAGGAATGGGCTGTTGCTCACGGAGCCACCCATTATGCCCACTGGTTTCAGCCCCACACCGGTTACACCTCCGAAAAGCACGACAGCTTCATTTCTCCCGACGGCAACGGCGGAGTTTTGATGGAGTTCTCCGGCAAGGAGCTTATCAAGGGCGAGGCGGACGGCTCCTCCTTCCCCTCCGGCGGTCTCCGTGCCACCTTCGAGGCTCGCGGCTACACCGCATGGGATCCTACCAGCTACGCTTTCATTAAAGACGGAGTTCTTTGCATCCCTACTGCCTTCTGCTCTTACGGCGGACATGCCCTCGATAAAAAGACTCCCCTGCTTCGCAGTATGGACGCTTTGAACACTCAGGCTATGCGCCTTCTTCGCCTTTTTGGAACAGAGTGTGAGCGGGTTATCCCCACTGTTGGTCTTGAGCAGGAATATTTCCTTATCGACCACGAGCGCTATGACAGACGCAAGGACCTTATCTATACCGGACGCACCCTTCTGGGTGCCCGTCCCCCCAAGGGTCAGGAGCTGGACGATCATTACTACGGCTCCATTAAGATCCGCATTGCAGCCTTCATGAAGGAGCTGAACGAGGAGCTTTGGAAGCTGGGTATTCTTGCCAAAACCGAGCATAACGAGGCCGCTCCCGCTCAGCATGAGCTTGCCCCCATCTTCTGCAAATGCAACATCGCTGTTGACCACAACCAGATAACCATGGAGGTTATGAAAAAGGTTGCCCGCCGCCATAATCTCACCTGCCTGCTCCACGAGAAGCCCTTTGACGGAGTTAACGGCTCCGGCAAGCACAATAACTGGGGTCTTGGTACCGACACGGGAATCAACCTCTTCTCACCCGGCTCCACTCCTTTGGAGAATGCCCGCTTCCTCACTATGATTTGTGCTGTAATCAAGGCTGTTGACGAATATCAGGATCTTCTCCGCTTCTCCGTTGCAGGTCCCGGAAATGACTACCGCCTCGGCGGCTTCGAGGCGCCTCCCGCGATTATCAGCATGTGCCTCGGCGAGGATCTGGAGAAAATCCTTACCCGCTTTGCAGCGGGAAAGGGCTACGGCAAGCACAGGCAGGAAACTCTCAAAATAGGCGCAGATGCCCTCCCCGGTATCCCCAAGGACACCACCGACCGCAACCGCACCAGCCCCTTTGCCTTTACCGGAAACAAGTTTGAGTTCCGTTCTTTGGGAAGCAGTATGTCCGCTTCCGACTGCAACACCATTCTCAACACCACTGTTGCGGAAAGCTTCAGAGTTTTTGCGGATATTCTTGAAAAAGCTCCCGACTTCCAGTCAGCTCTTCAGGAACTCATCGGTCAGACCATCCGCCGCCACGGCAGAATTATATTCTCCGGAAACGGTTACTCCGCAGAGTGGGTAGAAGAGGCCGCAAAACGCGGATTGAGCAACTATCCCTCCTCCGCTGAGGCCATTCCCCATGCTCTTGACAAAAAGAATGTTGAGCTTCTGGAGCGCCATGGCGTTCTCAGCCGCACAGAGGTTGCTGCCGTTGTTGAAATCCTTCTTGAAAATTACTGCAAGCAGATAAACATAGAGGCCAATGTTATGAGCGAGATGGTACGCAGGGATATCCTCCCCGCCGTCATCGAGTATTCCGGCATGATTGCCTCCACCATTGCCGCTAAAAACAGCATAGGCGGCTATCATAAGTTCTGCCACCGCACCGAGACGGAGCTGCTCGACAGCGTCTCCACCCTCTGCGACCAGCTTTACGAACGCTGCGGAAAGCTCGATTGCGCCACTGCCGCTACTGCCGACATAGAGGATATGGCTCAGCGCGCCCTCAGCTTCCGCAATAAGGTTCTTCCCGCCATGGCTCTTGTCCGCGAGAGCTCCGACCGACTTGAGTCTATAGTAAGCAAAAACGTCTGGCCCTACCCCAGCTACGGCAGTTTGATTTACAGAGTTTAATTAGGAGTAAATATGCCCATAGTTTTGTTCGGAAACATCCTCTCCTTTGCGGGCTGCACACTTATGGTGCTTGTTGGGCTCATCAAGGATAAGCGCCGCATTCTTTATACCCAGTGCGTCCAGTTCACTCTTCAGGGTGCTGCCAACCTTATTCTCGGCGGTACCTCCGGTTTTATCGCAAATATTGTCAGTATTGTTAGAAACCTTGTATTTTCCAAATGGAAAAGCAGCCTATGGCTTAAGATTGGATTTATCATTCTGCAGCTTCTGTTGGCTTTGAGCACTCTCGCCGAAGGCGCAATCTCTCTTCTTCCCATTGCTTCAACCGTCCTTTTCACATGGTTTATCGACACCAAAAGCGAGGTTAAGCTCAAGATAGTTATAATATCCACCCAGATTCTTTGGGTTGTATATGACTTCATCCATCTCAACTATGTTGCAGTATGCTTTGACTGCTTCACCATGATTTCCAACTTTATAGGCATTCTTATGATTAGCGGAATTAAAGGCAAAAAGAGATAAGATGCAAATTGCTTGCATTTTGTTTCAAAATTGTTCATTATTCTTTCATTGCGTCTTCATATTTATTATTTAATATAAAGATGCAAACAGGAAAGCCTATCCAAGTTTGCAAAATCTCCTCTCTTCTCTTTTCTTTCTAAAACACTCCAAAACGAAAAAGACCGGATTTTTAATCCGGTCTTTTTCATTTATGCCAAGGCTTTTGCACCGTAAAGCCTCCCCGCCTCGTAAAGCAGGCATTGCAAAGCCTGCCTTTATGGTGCAGAGGCAATGCCGCTCCGCAGCGTGTGCAGAAGCTTATATTGTTTTTGAGATTATGGAGCAATATGCCGTTTATTAGCTCCGCCGTGCGCTCGCGTTCCTCGTGGAGCTCGTCGCTGTCAACACTGCAGGAAAAAGCCTTGCAGAAGGAAAAATAAAGGTCAAGCTTTCTGTAATAGAGCTCCAGCTCCGGCAGGGTATAGCTTCTCTCGCTTTTTTCGGGCAGGCAGGGTCTTTCGGGCTCGTCTCCCCGGAAAAACTGTCTGAGAAAGCTCTTGAAAAGCTCCATCAGTTCCCCATCTGTCTCGTCGAAGGGGATATTGGCCGCCCGTAGCTCCTGCTCCCTTTCCATAGAAAAGCCGAACTCACGCATTTTACCGATAATATGGATATACCGGCTCACATCCAGCTTTATATAGGGGTCTACAGTGGGAATGGAGTTCCACACCTGCAAAACCTCCAGAATGTCAAAATCCACATCCAGTATCAAATCGGAAAAACCGACAACTGCATGCTCAATGGGAGGAACTTCGCTTTCAAGCCCCCGCCTGATTGTACTCAGATTTTCCGTAGCGCCTACAAAACCCTTATCATACATTCCGTAGCGCCCTGCACGGCCTGCGATTTGCTGTATCTCTTCCGCCTTCAGTTCTCTGCGCTCTGTGCCGTCAAATTTCTCCGTGTCCGTGAATATAACGCGGCGTATGGGCAGATTTAGCCCCATACCGATGGCATCGGTGCTGACAACATATTCCATATCCCCATTGAGGAAGCCCTCCACCTGTTTTCTTCTGGTGGCATAAGGCAGGGCACCATAGATTATTGCGGGATTTTTACCCTTCTGGCGCATATCCTCAGCTATGCTCAAAACACCTATCTTGGAGAAGGTTATAAGAGCGTCTCCGGGGCGGATATCCTCCCATCCGGTCTGCCGCTTCATGCAGATAAGGGGAGTTTTTCTCTTATGCTCTATGACCTCATAGCTGTCGCCGCAGCTTTTTATAAGGCGCAGTAAAATGCTCCTTGCGTGGGGTGCTCCGCACAGATGCACCTCGGGAGCCTGCACGCCGAGAATTGCCCTTGTCCATGCGTAGCCACGCTCTCTATCGGATATCATCTGGCATTCATCTATAACCGCCACATCAAATTTCCGCTTCAAATCCAGTTTCTCAGCCGTTGCGGAAACATGGGTATCACCGGGCATTATATCCTCTTCCTCACCGGTTGTGAGGGAGCATTTCACCCCGTAATCCAGCAGCGTCTCCTGCCCTTCAAGAGCAAGAAGGCGCAAAGGC
The DNA here is from genome assembly GCA_045595025.1 of Oscillospiraceae bacterium. Lineage (GTDB taxonomy): Bacteria > Bacillota > Clostridia > Oscillospirales > Oscillospiraceae > SIG459. The sequence continues at coordinate 81,293 of JAZNZR010000031.1, forward strand.
GAAAGATAAACTCCGCTTTTAACCTCGGAAAGACGGCGGAAGCCGGCATAGGTTTTGCCCGTATTGGTGCCGCCCAGATGCAAAACGAAATGGCGGGACATGGCTCTGGCCTCGGGGTACTCGTCCTTGGGATTAAGCTCTGCCAGCATTTTAAGACTGGATCGGATGGCTCTCGGAACATAGATAACCGAGTAGATATAGGAAAGCGGATGACTCAAAAGCTCCTGATACGGGAATCTCTCCATGTCGAGAAACTTAGTTATGTTAACCTCCGGCTGGTCATTTACGAAGCTATCAACTAAATAGCTGCTGATATTTATCAAAAGCTCCGCATAGTTCACTTTGAGCTTGTCCGCAAGCCCTCTGTCTGTATTTCTGCCCAGCCAAGGAGCCGCCGTTACAAAGCGCTTAAGGGCTCCCCTGATATTTTCCGTTTTGCCTTCCGGCTTCAGGTTCAGGAAGTTTGCTATATACCCCATGGCTTTACCCGGGGGAATGGCGTCTGCCCAGCTGCAGCCGCTCATCATTTTGGTGATCGCACTGTGGTAATGGCAGGCCAGCATTTCTCCGGGAGACGCACTGTCTCCGGGCATGGGACGGCATGAGTCCAAAAACTCAATTGCTTCCTTTACAGCTGTATCAGCGTCTGCATAACTGAGCTCCTGCTGCTGCTTTTCAACCTCGCGCCTAAGGCGCAGATCCCGCTTGAAGCGCTCGCTTTGCTCAGCGGCAAGCACATCCGATTTTATCCAGCTGCGAACCTTTTTTCCCCGATAATTCATATAGCGGCACTCGGGAAGGAGTTCGTGTATAAGTGCTTCCGTCCAGCCTCTGCTTTTAAGAAGGCCGGAACCCCAATATTTGTTTTTACTGTTTCCGGCCATAACTTTCCTCCGAATTATTTTTCGCCCACAATGAGCAGATGGTTTGTCATCCCCAGCATTTCGGGTTTTTCGCAAATATAATTATGATATCGCAGATACTGCTCATAGCCCTCCGCATCGAGGGCATTTATCTTATCCTCCAAAAGCTCGCTTACGCCATCCGCCGCAACTTGTCTGATAATTCTAATCCCCGCATCGGCAAGCATTTCCCGGCAGCGATCCACTGTTGCGAAAACAAAGGGGAAATCCTCAAGGCGAAATGTTTCCTTGTCATAGTCTCCCTCGGTGAAATAGCGATTATTATAGTTAAACTCCGTGAGTATTACCATATCGTTTGTTATAAAGGCAAAGAAGATATTTCCGTCCCTTTTGCAAACCCGTTTTGCCTCTTCTATGGCTCTTTTTCTGTCCTCGGGAGAGCTGAGATGGTAGAGAGGTCCCAACATAAGGACTATATCAAAGCTCTCATCCCCGTAAGCGCTCAAATCAAGAGCATTTCCCTTTTCGAGAGCAACAGGCTGAGAGGGCTTGATTTTGCGTCTGAATGCCGCAAGGTTGGAATCGGAGAGCTCCAAAGCGCTGACTTCAAAACCCTTGGCTGCAAAGTACAGGCTGTATTCACCGGCTCCGGCTCCTATATCCAGAATTCGGTCTCCGGTCTTGAGATAATCCTCAATGATGCGAACCGTTGTCAAAAATTCTACTCTCGCAGCCTTTGACCGATTCAGGCGGCTACCTTCATCAAAAAGGTCGTAGATTTTGTTCACACGTTCGCTTTCATTATTGATTTTTCTTATTTCTTCAAATGTCACTAATTCCACTCCTTTTTGAGATTATAACACATAATGCCTATATAAGAAATAAAAAAACGAGGGATAAAAATCCCTCGTTTTTATGTAAGAAGCAATTTCTTAGCCGATAGCAGTGAGGCCGCCGTCGGGATAGAGAATGTTGCCGGTCAGGAAGTCGGAAGCGGGAGCGGAGAGGAACAGTGCGGTGCCGACGCAGTCGTCGGGATCGCTCATGCGGCGCAGGGGCAGACCTGCACCCTGCCCCTCCAGATACTTCTCAACGGTAACACCGGCTTCAGCAGCGCGCATTTCGAAGATCTTGGTCATCATAGGGGTCTTCATGATGTTGGGACCGAAAGCGTTAACAGTGATGCCGTGGGGGCCGAGTTCGGAAGCCAGCTGCTTGGTGAGCATATCAACAGCACCCTTGGAAGCGCAGTATGCTGCGTTGCCGGGGCCCTTGGTAGCGATCTTGCCGCGGACCGGGGTAACGTTGACGATCTTGCCATACTTACGCTCTGCCATGTACTTGCCGAAGTGCTTGCAGGTGATCATGAGGGAGGTAATATCATCCTGCAGAACCTTATTGAACTCAGATACGGGGAAATCGAAAAGGGGCTTCTTGACGTTGGTGCCCTGAGAGTTGATGAGAATGTCGATGTGACCCATCTCTTCGTTGGACTGCTTTGCAACAGCTGCAACAACTTCTTCATCGTTAGCGTCGCAAACATAGTACTTGAACTCCTTGCCGGTGAGAGCCTTCAGCTCTTCGCAAGCTGCCTGGAGCTTGCTCTCGGTGCGGGAAGCGATGGCAACATTGGCACCGCACTCTGCGAGACCCTGAGCGACGAGCTTGCCGAGGCCGCCTGCGCCGCCAATGATCATTGCATTCTTACCGGTCAGATCAAAAAGCTTGCTGAAATCCATAATGAAATTTCTCCTTTGAATTTTATTTTTGTTTAACCTTATTTATTTTATTCCCGAAAGCTCCCAATGTCAAGTAAGCCCGGGACAATAGACGATAAATAATGACGATAACAGGAAAAAGTTCCCTTATTCCACTATCAAAACAGCACGCACAGGCGCACCATCGCAGCCGCCGTACTTCACAGGGAAGGCAAAGAGGAGATAATCTCCGTCCTCAACTGTGTCAAGACAAACATTTTCAATAATGGCAACATCGCCCTTCATAAGAAGCTCGTGAATACTCTTCTCATTATCATCGGGGGCAACGCTGACAGCATCGGTGAGGATGGCCTTTATGCCGCAGGCAGCCACATATTCCGCAGCCTGCTCACAGAGAAAGCTGTTTCCGCCGGTACGGAGAATGAGGCGCTCGCAACCTGAGAGACGTCCCTTAATGTCGCTTACTTTAACAAGGGAATCATTGGGAACAGTTATGATGCGGCACTTACCGCAGTAATGCTCCAGAGGCATCTGGTCGATGGCTGCACCATCGGGAATATAGTGGCTGAACGCATCGGCATGAGTTCCGAGATGTACGCCCGCGGTGATGACGCTGGCATTGCACTCGTCTCCGTTTTCAATACTCTGGCTAAGGGCAAAGCTTGCAGGCTCATCCTTGTAGTATACGGGAGCCTCCTGCAGGGTGCGGCTGATATCGATTATTTTCATAAATAATCCTCCTTCTATTTCACTCTCTTGCTTTTGAAAACACAAAATGCTTCCCGCTTATCAATCTCTTCTTCTGCGGGAGCTCTTGCGGGGATGGTCATAAAGCTTATTGCCGGACATTCTGCTGTCAGATTCCTGCATAAACTGTTTAAGCTTGTCCTCAAAATTCTGGTCTGCAGACTTTACGGGTACATATACCTCTCTTGCCTGAGAAGGGGCGCTCTGAGGGCGGGAAGCTGCAGGCTTAGCCGTCTGGGGACGGGGCTTTTCCTCGTTTCTGCGGTTAAGACGGTTATCGGCAACGGGGTTATCCACAGCCTTTTTTATGGAAAGATTTATCTTTCCCTCAGGGCTTATGGCAACAATTTTAACCTTAACTTCCTGTCCGTTGGTCAAATGCTCGTTGATATCGCTGACATAGGCGTTGGCAACCTCAGAAATATGTACAAGTCCGCTCTTGCCGCCGGGAAGAGCAACAAAAGCTCCGAACTTTGTTATACCGGTCACCTTGCCGTCAACAATCAATCCCACTTCCAATTCCTGCATGTGCAATCCTCTCAGTTTATTTATAAATTTATCTTTAGATCCTCAGTTTAATCCGAAGGACCGTAAAACACAATCTCGTCCGGCATTACAAGGCCAAAGCGCTCTCTTGCAATGGCGGCTATCAGCTCATCATCTCCTGCAGAGGCTATCTCCGAGGCGATGCGTTCATTTTCTCTCTCGAGGCTTTCGGCTTCGCGTCGCAGCTGCTCCAGAAGAGCGTTTCCCCGCTCTCTTTCCTCTTTCAGCCCGTATATGCTCAGAAGAGCATATATCAGAAGGACCGGGATAATAAGCTTCAGCAATGTCTGGGTTCCGGGAATTTTCATCATAGTAACCTCTCCGCCGTGCTTTTCGCACCCCGAAATTACTCATACCAAGACCCAGTTTACCATCTTTACTGTATTTAGTTATTCTAAACCTTTTTTTGCAGATTGAAAAGATGTTTTTTAAATTTTTAATCAATTTTTTCCCTTGATTTTTCAAAGCATTCAGCCATTTATGCAAAACGCTTTCCAATTTGTTCAAAACCGGTCTGAGAAGCTTCCCGAAAGTGAGCCAATATGCCGCTGCGCCCAAAGCGCAGGCAAGAGGCATATAAAATCTTATCCCGCCTCCGCAGCACATTCCGAGAATAAAAATTCCCCCTGCGCACGCTATGCAAAAAAGTATATCCAGTAAAAACATAAGAGGATAAAAAAGTCCCCTTGGCACACGGAGAATATCATAAACAAATCCCAGACATACCCCCAGCGATAGAGAGGCCAGTATCTCCGCGGACTGAAGCAAAACGCTGCTCTCCAAAGCGTCACCGGAATAGCCTTGCCCAAATTCTTCCCGAATGGGCAACTTCCTCATAGCAAAGCTCGCAGATAAGCCCCGTTACCATAGCCTCCCCTGCCACAAGATCCAGCTTACCCATATGCAGCTCCTCACCGCGAATTATAAGATTCCCCCCGGAGGTTAACATAATAATCTCGTGTTCATCGAAGCTGTCCACCCGCTCCACTCCGTTTATGCTTAAATTCTTTCTTTCGTCAAGACTTATGGAATGGGGTTTTGCTGCGCTTACCCGCCGCTCTTCATAGGCCATTGCCGCACCTCCAAATTTAATTCTTATAAACTTTATGCAGGGCAGATAAGGGATATAAATAAAAAAAGAAGCACACGGCTGTGTGCTTCTTTATATTTCATTAAAAGCCGATTAGCAGAGCTTTGCGCCTGCAGGGATGGAATCATCCAGCATAAGGAGATTGAGCTTCTCCTCACCGCGCTCGGTGTGAACGGCGGATATGAGCATACCGCAGGAGAGCTGACCCATCATCTTTCTGGGAGGCAGGTTTACTATCGCAACAAGAGTTTTTCCGATAAGCTCTTCGGCCTTATAAAACTTTGCAATACCGCTGAGAATCTGGCGGGGAGTGCCGCTGCCGTCATCAAGAGTGAACTTCAAAAGCTTCTCGCTCTTCTTAACATTTTCACAGGCGAGAACCTTTACAACACGGAAATCGCTCTTGCAGAAGGTTTCAAAATCCACATTTTCCTGGGCAAAGGGCTCCACCTCAAGGGGAGGCAGGGCTGCCTTGCGGGCAGCTTCCGCAGCTTCTTCCAGCTCAGCAAGAGCCTTTTCAACATCTATTCTGGGGAAAAGGGGTGCCGCGGTGGAGCTGAGCCAGCAGCATTCGCAGCTGCAGCGGAAGGAAAGGCTTTCCCACTTGCGGAGAGCTTCTTCAACACCAAGCTGATTCAAGATAGCCTCAGAGGATGCGGGCATGAAGGGGCTTACAAGGATTGCGGAAATACGGATAGCCTCGCAAAGGTTTTTCATTACGCTGAGAAGGCGGGGTTTGCTCTCCTCGCTCTTGGCAAGAACCCAAGGTGCGGTCTCGTCAATATACTTATTGGCGCGTCCGATAAGGCGGAAGGCTTCCGCAAGGGCAAGATGGAGCTGATAGGACTCCATATGCTTTGTATAGTTTGCAACAACATCTGCTGAGAGAGCCTTGAGCTCGCCGTCAAGCTCTTCCCACTTTCCGCCTTCGCCAAGAGTGCTTTCAAAATACTTCTGGCTCATAGCGGTGGTGCGGCTCACCAGATTGCCAAGGTCGTTGGCAAGGTCGGTGTTGATGGTCTTGATAAGCAGTTCGTTGGAGAAGTTGCCGTCGGAACCGAAGGGGAAGGTGCGCAGCAGGAAGAAACGGAGAGCATCCACGCCGAACTTTTCAGCCAGAATATAGGGGTCAACAACGTTGCCCTTGCTCTTGCTCATCTTGCCGCCGTCCAACAGGAGCCAGCCGTGGCCGTAAACCTTCTTGGGGAGGCTCTCGCCCATGCTCATAAGCATTGCGGGCCATATGATGGAGTGGAAGCGGACTATCTCCTTGCCAACGATGTGGACATCGGCAGGCCAGAACTCCTTATAATCGTCATACTTATCGTTCTCATAGCCCAGAGCGGTAATATAGTTACTGAGGGCATCGATCCAGACATAAACAACATGGCCGGGGTCAAAGTCCACGGGCACGCCCCAGGTGAAGGAGGTGCGGGAAACGCAGAGATCCTCAAGACCGGGCTTGATGAAGTTATTCACCATTTCGTTTACGCGGCTTCGGGGCTCCAGAAAATCAGTGTTTTCCAGAAGGTCGCGTATGCGGTCTGCGTATTTGGAAAGACGGAAAAAATATGCCTCTTCCTCAGCATCCTGAACTTCCCGTCCGCAGTCGGGGCACTTGCCGTCCCCAAGCTGGCTCTCGGTCCAGAAGCTCTCGCAGGGCTTGCAGTATTTTCCGGTATACTTGCCCTTATAGATATCGCTGTTTTCATACATTTTCTTGAAAATCTTCTGAATCGCGGCAACATGATAATCATCGGTAGTACGGATAAAGCGGTCATTGGAGATGTTCATCAGCTTCCAAAGATCCTTAACACCACGCTCACCCAGAACAATGTTATCAACAAACTGCTGAGGAGTTACTCCGGCCTCGGTTGCCTTATCCTCGATCTTCTGTCCGTGCTCATCGGTACCGGTGAGGAACATAACATCGCAGCCCTGCAGGCGCGTATACCGGGCAATGGCATCCGTTGCAACGGTGCAGTAGGTATGACCGATATGCAGCTTGTCGCTGGGATAATAGATAGGTGTGGTAATATAGAATTTCTTGTTTTCCATTTCGTGTTTCACCCTTAAAAAATATCGTTATACGGACAATCTCCGCATAGTATCAGAACTTTGAAAGTATATCATTGCCGCCAATTATTGTCAAGGAATACGAAAAGGGCGCATCCCCCGCTCCCGATGAGGGACGGAAGGATGCGCCATTATTTTAGTTTCAGCCTACAGGGTCACTGGGTTCGGGAGGAGGTTCCGGAGCCGGAGGAAGGGTTGGGGTTGGCTCTGTAGTGGCCTCAGGTGTAGGAGTCGGTGTCGGGTCAGCACTGGGCGTCGGAGTAGGCGTGGGCTCAGCGCTGGGGGAAGGGCTGGGAGAGGCGGAGGGAGAGGGGCTGGGAGAAGCAGAGGGAGAAGGACTGGGAGATTCGCTGGGAGAGGGGCTGGGCCACTCAATATCTTCCTCGTGATAGTGGTAGTAACTGGTGGCTTCCCAGTTGCTGCTTCGCAGTGTTCCGTCAGCATTATAGACATAGCGGGTGCTTGCAGCCTTCAGACCAACAGCAACATCTTCATATTCCTTATCAAAAACTTCCCATGAGCCAACACCCATTTTTACATAGCTGCCGTCTATATCGCTGCCAATGATCTTCATTTCCACTTTCTTGTTATCATCGGTAACGCTGGCTTCTATCTTTATGGGGAAATCTCTGTTGTTCACAAAGCGGAATTCGGGACCGCCCCAGGAAACGGTGGCATCAAGTCCCAGAGGGAGATAGAGAACCTTAAAGTAATGGCATGTGCGGGAGCTGATCTCCAGATTTGCATAGAGAGAGCAATAGTAAACCATGGAGGAAATCTGGCAGATACCTCCGCCGTATTCCTGAACGGTCTGGCCGCCGGAATAAGCTCCGGCCATGAGATATCCGTTTTCAGGAGTGCGCTTTCCGAGGGTGGTGTTATAGTCAAACTCCTCACCCGGGAGCAGAATAACTCCGTTTACGGCAGCCACTGCCTTACGCACATTGTTGATGCGGTTATAGGAGCTTCCCAGAAGAGATGTGGTGCACTCGCTGAGGACATCGCGGAAAAGAAGCTCGTTGAATTCATCGGTGGTAATTTCGGGATCGTTGAAAATTATAGGAATTTCAACGGTTTCGCCGTATTCGGCAGCGTTCCAGAGCTTTACAGCCTCATCCTTATCGAAGTCAATACCTACTATATGTTCAACGGTCTTGCCTTCCTTCTTGTCATAGCGGGCATCCTTGGGCTCACGGAACACACTTTCATGGAGCTTATCTATATCCAGCTCCTGATCGGTGTCAATTTTGGCATCATAGACGATATCTTCATACTTTTCGTTTTCAAGAGCATCTATGACCAGCGCAGCGATGGCATCTCCGTCAATGGTAATACCCTTTGCGCCCTTAAGCACCAGAATGGTCTCTTCGCCGATCTGAACCTCGGAGCTGAGGAGAGCCAGCTTTACCTCACGGACAACATTATCCACTGCGGCAGCAACGGCCTCTTCATCCGCTGTGATAACGGTCTCGGTCTCAAATCCCATGCCCACAAAGCAGCAACGCACATAGTTCAGAGCCGCAGTGATGGGGTTGCCCCCCTTACAGCCGTCATAGACCTTCTGAACATGCTCTGCAACGCCCGTTATGGTGCAAACCTCCTCGGACTCAACCTCAAGCACGATATCCAAAGGCATTATCACCTTAACACCCTTGCCCTCAAGGGAGGAATATCCCTTTTCGGAAAGAAGAGCCATGGCCTCGGTAAGGCTCATATTGCTGAGATTTATGCCGTCAAGAGTAACATTAGGATAAATGTTATCAATTGTAGAAACATAAATGACACCTGCCGCGGCAGAGGCAAGCACAAGAGCCACCACAATAATGGCGATTATAATCAGTATCTTTGCCTTGCCTGCAGGCTTTTTATCCTTGGGAGCCTTTGGAGCCTTAGGAGGCTTCTCCGCCTTAGGGGCTTTGGGAGCCTTGGGAGGCTTCTCCGCCTTTGGGGCCTTTGGAGCCTTGGGAGGCTTCTCCGCCTTGGTAGCTTTGGGAGCCTTGGGGCTCTTTTCTTTCTTCTTATCTTTTTCGTCGTTAAGTTTCATTTATTTCTCCTTAACTCTTATAAAAAACCTCATCACCGTCGGGCAGAGGCTTCTGTCCGAGAGCGCTGTCAACACTGTCTGTCCATGGGTTACCGCTGTGTTTGAGCTCGGCCTGCTTTTCAAGCATCAGACCTATAAGCAGGTTGGAAATGAGGAAGCCGGTGGCGGTGAAGCGCCAGCGTCCCTTGGCTGTTACAACCCAGCCCTTACGCTCGAACTCCTTGAGGAGCTTTTCCATCGGCTCAAAATTGCAGCGATAGATTTTATAATACTCCTTCTCGGATATGCCCTTAGTGGTGCGCATACCGAGCATTATATATTCGGCAGCCCTGTCAAGAAGTCCGATTTTTTCATACTCATCAACAATAGTTTCGTTCTCGTTGATGTTATTTATGTATTTGACCAAATCTCGGACATAGCTGTATCTCACACCGGCAACACAGGAGTGGGCACCGGGACCGAAGCCCATATAGTCCCTGAGGAGCCAGTATTTGAGATTATGCTTGGAATACTTTTTCTTGCGGCAGAAATTGCTGATTTCATACTGCTTATAGCCGTTGTTTGCAAGGGTCTCAACGGTGTAGAGATACATATCCGCCTGTTCATCATCATCGGGAAGGAAGGGAGAATCCTTGTATGCATACATAGGAGTGCCTTCCTCAAGCTTCAGACCGTAGCAGGAGATATGGTCCACCTTAAGGGCAATGGCCTTGCGTAGGGTTTCCGCCCAATCGCTCTTTGTCTGGCTTGGCAGACCGTAGATAAGGTCAATGCTGATATTGCGGAAGCCGCTGCGGCGTGCATCTTTTACGCATTGCTCAACCTGCGCCCAATTATGTCTGCGGCCTATGAGCTTCAAAATATCATCATTGGCGGACTGCGCACCGATGCTGACTCTGTTAAAGCCCTCACTGCGGAGCATCTTAAAGTCGGCTCTTGTTATGCTGTCCGGATTCACTTCGATAGTGACCTCTGCGCTGCGGTAAACAAGAGCATTCATCTTAAGCGCGTTGAATATCTCGCAGATACGCTTTGCGCCGTAATAGCTGGGTGTTCCGCCGCCGAAATAAACAGTGTCCACATAATAGCGCTGAAGCTGGGGGCCGGCTTCCTTAATATGGTCAATTATTGCATTGTGATACTTGGGCATCAAACTGTCGCAATTTGCGTGGGAATAAAAATCGCAGTAAGCGCACTTTGAGGCACAAAAAGGTATATGAATATATATTCCGAGATTTTTGCTCATAGCTTCTCTCCGAAAACTCTTTGTCGGCATACTTCAGGGCGTATAATCACCCTATCTATCAGCATACCCCACCCATTTAATTATGTCAACTTAAATTCAAAAAAGTTCGCAAACAAGTTCGGTGTAGGCTGCAGGATCGTCGAGAGGAATATCGGCAACAAGCTTTGCCTGGCAAAGAAGTATCTTAGCCAGCTTTGCAGCCTTTTCCCTGTCTTCATCATAGCTCTTCTTCAATGCTTCAAAAGCATTATGGGAAGCATTGAGCTCAAGGACCTTGCGAGCCTTGAGGTTTTCGGTATTGGCTCCGGGAAGAGAGCGGAAATATCTTTCAACTTCAAGAGTTATCTCTCCCTCGGTAGTGATGCATACGGGGAAGCTCCTGAGCTTGTGGGAAATTCTCACATCCACCACTTCATCTTCAAGAGACTCCTTGAGGAAGTCCAGCATACCGCGGTTTTCATCAGCTATACGCTGGGTGTCTGCCTTCTGGAGGTCGGTCTCCAGACCAAGGTCATCAGAGCTTACATTGCAGAATTTCTTGCCCTCATATTCACCCAGAATCTGGATAACAAACTCGTCAACATCCTCGGTCATATAAAGCAGACCGTATCCGGCCTCCTTGACCTGTTCCGTCTGAGGGAGCTTTTCCGCACGGGATACGCTGTCAGCCGCTGCATAGTATATATATTTCTGCCCCTCAGGCATCTTATTTGCATACTCTTCAAGAGAAATAAGCTTTTCTTCACCGCTTCCGGCAAAAACGAGAAGATCCTTCAGCATATCTTTCTTTCTGCCGTAGTCACCCACTATGCCGTATTTGATCTGGGTTCCGAAGGACTTCCAGAAACGCTCGTATGCCTCACGGTCATTGGTGAGAAGCTTTTTAAGCTCTGAGTGTACCCTTTTTTCAATGTTGCTGGCAATCACCTTCAGCTGGCGGTCATGCTGGAGCATCTCGCGGGAGATATTCAGGCTCAGATCCTGACTGTCAACAATACCGCGGACAAAGCGGAAGCAATCGCTGAGCAGTTCTGCGCACTTATCCATAATTACAACACCGCTGGAATAAAGCTGAAGACCGGGCTGAAAATCGCGGGAATAATAGTCGTAGGGTACGGTGGCGGGAATGAAGAGCATAGCCTTATAGCTTACAGCGCCTTCCGCATTGATTCTGATGACAGCAAGGGGCTCTTCCGCATCGTGGAACTTTTCCTTATAAAATGCCTTGCAGTCCTCGTCGCTCACCTCGCTCTTGGCTCTCTGCCAGATGGGTACCATACTGTTGACGGTCTGCTCCTGCCATACCTCGATGAACTCCCGCTTTGGCTGGCCGTTTTCGTCCAGTTCTCCGGTTTCCCGGGATTCATAGCCTTCCACATCCATAATGATGGGCCAGCGTACATAATCGGAATACTTCTTGACCAGTTCCTTCAGACGGAAAGCGTCCAGATACTCGCTGTATTTTTCATCCTGAGTATCCTCTTTTATGTGCATTATAATATCGGTGCCAACGCTGTCCTTCTCGGCTTCGCTTACAGTATAGCCGTCTGCTCCGCTGCTTTCCCACTTATAGGCGCTCTCGCTGCCGTAGGCGCGGGAAATAACGGTCACCTTATCGCTGACCATAAAGGCAGAATAAAAGCCTACACCAAACTGACCGATAATATCTATATCAGCCTTCTGAGCCTCTTCCTCACTGAGCTCGCTCTTGAACTTAAGAGAGCCGCTGCGGGCAATAACACCAAGGTTATTTTCCATATCCTCACGGTTCATGCCTATGCCGTTATCGGAAACGCACACGGTGCCAGCATCCTCATCCACCTTTATGCGGATGCGGAAATCCTCTCTGCCAAGGCCGACACCCTCATCGGTGAGGGAAATATAGCAGAGCTTGTCTATAGCGTCGGATGCATTGGATATAATCTCACGAAGGAAAATTTCCTTATGAGTATAGATTGAATTGATCATCAGGTCCAGCAGACGTCTGGACTCAGCTTTAAACTGTTTTTTTGCCATTTCTCGGTTCCTCCGGATGTAATTATTTAACCAATTTATTATAACACTTTCGTCTGATTTTTCAATGTATATTTACTGTGCCGAAAATGAACTGATTTTCCTCTTGCATCTTTCCTTCCCTGTGCTAAAATTAGCATAGCCTACTGTGCGCTTAAGAAAAATGCAGTCGAAGGAGGTTTTTCCATGTCCCTTGAAGAGCTGAAAAAAGAATGTATGAGCTGCCGCAGATGCAGCCTTTGCGAAAGCCGCAGCAATGTTGTTTTTGGCGTGGGTAAGGAAAATGCCGAAGTGATGTTCATCGGAGAGGGCCCGGGAGAGCAGGAGGATATTCAGGGCGAACCCTTCGTTGGCAGAGCGGGGAAGCTTCTTGACGATATGCTTGAAATGATCGATCTTGACCGCAGCAAAATTTATATCGCAAATATTGTTAAATGCCGTCCTCCAAAAAACCGCGATCCTCTGAACATAGAACAGGACGCCTGCTCAAAATGGCTGCAGGAGCAGATTAAAATCATTAATCCCAAAATTGTTGTGTGCCTCGGCCGCATATCCGCTGCCCGTTTCATCAAAGATGACTTCAAAATAACAAGAGAGCACGGACAGTGGTTTATTAAAGACGGCCTTATGGTTATGGCTATGTACCACCCCGCTGCTCTTCTCCGGGACAGCTCAAAGCGTCCCGAAACCTTTGAAGACCTTATTAAACTCCGCCGTGCTATAAAAGACTACTGCACCGATACTTACTAAAACCAAAGAGGTAATTTCCGATGCTTTCCTTTCAGCCCCTGAGTCTTGGGGATAAAAAGTCCGTGGACGCCATTTGCGCTGTGGAAAATTCCCGCTCCGCAGACTTCGTCTTCGGCAATATGTTCCTCTGGAACGACAAATACCGCCAGAGCATCTGCATTTCCGACGGCAGACTTTTTGTCCGCGCCGAAGGGGAGCATGTGCCCATCTTCCCCTTCCCCATCGGAAGCGGAGACCTTGGCGAGGCAATCGAAAAGCTTCTCTCCTACACACGGGAGCAGGGCTACGGCCTTGTTATCCGCGGGGTGGAGCTCCATCACAAGGAGCAGCTTGAAGCTCTTTTCCCAGGCCGCTTCAGCTTTGTCCACGACAGAGACTACGATGACTATATCTATTCCGCAGAAAAGCTTGCCACTCTTGCCGGCAAAAAGCTCCACGGAAAAAGAAATCATATAAACCGCTTTGAAGCCACCTATCCCAACTGGCACTTCGAGCCTCTGCGCAAAGAGCATTTTCCTCTATGCAGAGAGCTTCTCGACCGTTGGGAAAGAGAAGTTAACGACGGAGAACATCTTGTCGGCAACGAAAGACAGGCCATAGAGCTGGCTTTTGAAAACTTTGAGGCTCTTTCCCTTATGGGCGGCGCTCTCTATGTGGGGGAAAAGCTTGTTGCCTTTACCATCGGTGAGGCCATAGCCTCCGACTGCTTCAATGTGCATTTTGAAAAAGCCGATGCAGACACAGAGGGTGCCTACCCGATGATAAACAGAGAATTTGTCCGGTACATTCTCAAAGAGTATCCTTATATAAGTTATGTAAACCGCGAGGATGACATGGGTCTTGATAATCTCAGAAAGAGCAAGCTCAGTTACCGTCCCGAGATTATTCTTGAAAAATACTCCGCCCACTGGATGGATTAATTATGACAGATTTTACACTTCGCCCCACAAGGGAAAGTGACCTTGACGGGATCATAAAAACATGGAGCGCTTCCTTCGGCGACAGCGAGGAGTTTATTCTCTCCCTTGCGGAAAACTGCTGTCTTATCGAAAGAGGCGTATGCGCCGTATCGGATGGCGAGGCCCGGGCGTTTATGTTTGCCTTTGACGGTCTGGAGATTGCCGGCAGAAAAGCATCATACATCTATGCTCTTTGCACTCAGAGGGAATACCGGAGAAGAGGTTTGGGCCGGGCAGTTTTGATTTATGCCGCTCAGCAGGCAAATGAAAGAGGATCTGAGCTTGTTTTCCTCCGTCCTGCCGATAAGGATCTTGCCGGATGGTATGCCTCCGCCTTTGCTGCCATTCCCTTTGCGCCGATCGGGACAGAAAAAATTACCCCTTCCCTTCCCGCATCCTTAAAAGCTGAGGAAATCAGCTTTGATGAATACCTTCTTGCCCGCGGCAAATGCCCTTGGAGCGTCCCCAGCGAAATACTTATTGCCGAGGGCACAGTCCATCGCCATTACGGCGGCGGCTTTTTCCGCTGCGGAAGCTCTTATGTATGTGCCGAAAAATACGGTGGCGGACTTTATCTGAGAGAAATTATCGGCGATGACAGCGCTTTGGCGGCCGCTGCCCTTGCTGAATACTTCGGAGTGAAGGATATATGCCTCCCCCGCCCTTCCAGTGATGGAATTCCCCTGATGTTTATCCCGCCCTATGCGCCCGAAAATATTGCCTCAGTTCCTCTTATGCCCTTTACATTTGATTGACATAATATATTTTAACCTGAGGAAAATAAATGTGGAAAACTCCATAATTTCATCTATATTTTCCTTAAAAAGCGTTTTTTACCGACTCTTGCAAGATTTACATAATTTATTTTTATAAAAATTTTTAAATTTAATATTTATGTAACATTTTCTATATTTATTTTGTAACATTTAGCCTTTATTATAAGAATTGCAAGAGACAGTTTCATCTTTTTCATTTTGTCCTCATCCCATAAAAAATAAGCTCAACGGAATGTCGCGCCGTTGAGCTTATTAATTTTTTGTCGAAAAAATGCATTTATCCGTTGCGCCACAAAGTCAGAAATATTATAATTGGTTGAACCGCAGCATATAATATCCGCAGTTGTTTCGGGAGGTCAATGATGGATAAGAATATTACAGCACTTCTTGAGCTTGGCCGCGCCGCCGTGATCGCAATAGACAATGTGCGCATCATTCATATGAACAGCTCCGCCATTGCCCTTTTCGGCGGAAACCATACCGGCAAAAGTCCCGTTGGGCTTCTTCCCGACCACCTCATTTTCGGCTCTTCGGAATGCTTTACATCTGCCGCCACCCTTAACGGGCACAGCTGCTGCGCTCAGGTTAAAGTTATTGAGGGCATAAGATATATCTCTCTTGAGGAAGAAAAGCCGGCAGAAGCCTCTTTCGGTATTCTAAGCAAGGCTCTTCTCTCCGATATGCTTTCAACGCTTTTCAATATCGGTCTGGCTATTGACCGGGTGGGTAATCTGGTTCAGCCAAAAACCAGACAGCAAACTGAATACCTCGCTATTTTGAACCATAACTATTACTCTCTTCGCCATGCTCTTTCAAATCTCAGCACAAGCATATCCATAAGAGAGGGCACTCTCCCCTTCCGCTTCTCCGTTATTGACCTTGCCCAGATATGTTCCGACATTGTTTCCACCGTCTCTGTTATGTGTGCCCGCAAGGGCATTAGCATCGAGTTCGCAAGCCGCCACGGTGAGATTTTGGCATATGCGGACGAGGAAAAGATAGAGCGCGTTATTCTGAACCTTATAAGCAACTCCATCGCCCACACAGCAGAGGGCGGAAAAATTACTTTAGGTCTGGAAAAAAGCGGCGACACCGCATATATCTCCGTTAACGATACGGGCTGCGGCATAGCTTCCCACAATATGTCCCGGCTTTTCACTGCCTATGAACGGGAGATAAATCTTTCATCTCCCGAATCCTTCAAAGGAGGTCTGGGGCTTGGCGTTGCAAGGGCTCTTGCCGACGGCCATGGCGGTGCCCTGATAATTGAAAGCCGCGAGGGAGAAGGCTGCTCCGTCCGCTTTATCCTCCCCCTCAACACCCGCAAAATCACTATGTTTGAATCACCCGCTATTAATTATGTAAACTCCGGTATGAGCCTTATTCTGACCGAACTTTCAGGCGTTCTGGACAGCGATTGCTACTCGGAGAAGTATCTTGACTGAAAATAAGTTAAAAATGCGCAGCGGAAAGCTTCTCCGCCGCGCATTTTCTTTTTCAGAGGGCATAAAAGTAGATTGATAAAAACTGCAGAACGCTGCCCAAAACCACAAAAATATGGAACACGCTGTGAATCCAGCGTTTCTTTTTCCCCACTCCGTAGAGTACAGCTCCGATTGTATAGGCTATGCCGCCGCTGAGAAGAAGGTAAAATCCCGCTTTTGTCATCACCTCTATTGTATGAGGCACGAAGCAAATCACGCTCCAGCCCATGCCTACATAGCATATCATGGAAAACACAGTATACTTTTTCAGATCAATGGCAGTAAGAGTAATCGCCAAAGCCCCCAGAGCCCACTGCCAAATCAGAAGTCCCCAACCTATCAGCGGATAAGTGGGCAAAAATGCCGCCAGACAAATGATTGAGTAGGTTCCGGCAATGAGAGCATAGATCGTGCAATGATCCAATACCTGCAGCACCTTTTTCCCTGCGCCCTTTCGTAGACCGTGGTAGATGCTTGAAACAGTATAAAGCGCCACCATACTTACGCCATAAATAATCGCACCCGCTATATCGGCTCCCTGTCCGCCTTTAGCAGCCTTTATAAGGCACAGGGTTAGCACACACAGTCCGAAGGCACCACCCACTATATGGGTAACCATATTCATTATTTCTTCGCCGAAGCTATACTCCGGAAGCTTTCTCATACTTAGTTTTGTTCGCTTCATTTTTTCGCCGCCTTTCATTGGGGATTGTAAACCCGGCTGCAGAAAAAAGAAAAGCTACTGCCTTTGAAGTGGTGTAGAATTACTGTGGACATAAAAAAATACCGGTAGAATGCCACTCTACTGTTGGTAGAATGGCATTTCTACCGGATAAAAATTAATTTTTGCGGGCAAGCAGACCTTATTCTATGCCGAAAAACCTCTTTCCGTTTTCCATGCTGACTTTGGCAACTTCCTCCGCGCTTATGCCCTTGATCTCAGCGATTTTTTCAACCACATAGCAGAGCTCCCTGCTGTCATTGCGCTTTCCTCTGTGAGGGACGGGGGCAAGATAAGGGCTGTCCGTTTCTATCATAATTTTGTCCATGGGACATATTTCAATGGTTTCCAGTGCCTTGCGGGCATTTTTGAAGGTTATGGCTCCGGTAAAGGAGAGATACCAGCCCATATCCAATATCTGGCGGGCCATTTCCGCGCTGCCGCTATAGCAGTGGAAAACTCCTTTCACATCGGGGAAAGAGCGGATTATCTCCATACACTCTCCGTGGGCATCTCTGTCATGGATGATGACGGGCATATTCAGCTCCCGGGCAAGCTCCATCTGGCAGCGGAAAACTTCCCGCTGGCGCTCTCTGGGGGAAAAATCATAGTAGTAATCAAGCCCTATTTCTCCTATTGCCCTGACTCTGGGATTTTTGCACCACCGGCGGATAAGCTCACAGCTTTCCTCCGAAAAACTTTCCGCTTCGTGGGGATGCCAGCCAACAGCGGCATAAACATGGGGATAAGTCTCTGCGTATTCAACGGCTTTGGCGCTGGACTCACCGTCGCAGCCGGGATTAAGCACAAGCTCCACCCCTTCGTTGGGAAAAGCCGCCAGAAGAGTGTGGCGATCAGAGTCAAAGCGTTCATCATCATAATGGGCGTGTGTATCAAAATACATATTTTTCTCCTCAATTCCCGTAAAGTGGGGATTTTATGTCAGTAATTTATTGTTTTTATGCGCAAAGTGGGGATTATCCTCAGGCTTTGCATATTGCCATACTTGTGATATAATAGTTTCATAATTACGAAAGGCAAAAAACCTATGACTGATATCAGTAAGGCGAGGGATCTTCGCTTTCTCATCACAAATATATATATTAGCATAATGCTTTTGCTTTTTCCACTGTTTACGGGATTTTCCGGCTATGCAAACATTACTTTCTCAAAGTATCTGTTTTTTGTCATCGGCACGGGAGTCTGGATAATCGCGCTGGCGGCAGCCTGCATTGTGGAGAAAAAAGCTATTCCCACCTTTTCTCTCCACCATTGGGCGGCAATCGCATTTGCTGCAGTCCTTCTTTTGTCCTTTATATTATCTCCTTATAAGGACAAAAGCCTTATTGGCGCAAGCCGATATGACGGGCTTATTACATATCTTATTTATATCCTGATTTTCCTTGGAGTTTCCCTTTTCGGCTCTTTCCGTCCATATCATTTTTTATGTCTTGCCCTTTCCCTTTTCTTCTGCTGCGTCACCGCTATATTCCAGCTTTTCAACATCAATATTTTCTCCCTCTTCCCGGGAGATTTCAGCCACTATGACTGGGGCATAAAATATTCAAGCGCTTTTCTCGGCACGATTGGAAACACCAATGTGCTCTCCGCTTTTTTCTGTATTGCTCTCCCTGTGCTTTTTGTTCTCCCCATCATCAGTGAGAACAAGCTTTACCGTCTCGGCATCATCGCAATGCTCCCTGCGGTTTTCGTTTTAATACGCGCCCGTGTGGCAGGCGGCTTTGTGGGGCTCGGTCTATGCGCTCTAATAGCAGCTCCCATTGTTTTCAGGGAGGCAAAAATACTGCGCCGCGCTCTTTTTGCCGCCGCTCCGCTGCTTATCGCCGCCGCTCTTGCCCTCGCCTTCTGTCCGAACTATGCTTTCCCCGATTTTGATTGGACCTTCCGCTTTGATACTCTCCCTCTTCTTATCCTTTGCACCGCTGCTGCATTCATCATAGCAGGAGTAATTCTCTGCAAAGCCAAAAACTTTGCTCCTTCCCCAAAGGCAATGCGTCTGTTTTTCGCGGCGCTGTGTCTGCTGGCAGTAATTATTGGTCTTCTCTTTGTATATTTCTTTGCCCCTGCCGAGGGTACGCTTTACGAGCTTTCCCAGCTGCTTCACGGAAAGATTTATGATAGCTTCGGCTCATCCCGCATAAAAATATGGCGTGGCTGCCTAGAGCTTTTCAAGGAGCACCCCCTGCTGGGCAGCGGTCCCGATACCCTCGCCCTTCGGGTGGATATCCACTTTTCCCGCTTTGTTCCTGAAACAGGCAAGCTTTTGCAGACAAGCGTTGATAATGCCCACAACGAATATCTGGGTCACCTTATAAACAGCGGAATTTTCGGTCTGGCAGCATATCTATTCATTCTTATACTCGCATTCATCGCCTTCCTTAAAGGCTGCTCCAAGCCCCATATTTGCGCTCTGGGCCTTTCCTTTATTTGCTATTGCATACAGAGTTTCTTTGCTCTCGGCCTCCCTCTGATTGCTCCCCTTTTCTGGATTATAATGGCACTTATTTTCTCAAAAGAGCAAGCCCCGGATTTCTAAGTTATGTAAACTATATAATATAAAAGAAACAGCCGTGTACAGCGGCTGTTTCTTTTGGTTTAAAGTTGTGAGGGAAGCCTGTCTCTGCGGTACTGCCGTTCCCCTTTTGCAAGGAGCAGATAAGCATAAGCCATAAAAAGCTGAACCAAGCTGGCAAGAGGAAGAGCCATGCCGATATGGTAGAGAGTGGCTCCGGGGATAGTGCTGAAGAAGTACACAAGAGGCAAGCGGACAATTACGGCGCTGACAATGTTTACAAGCAGCGTATACTTTGTGTGTCCCATTCCGTTTATATAACCGAGCACGGGGAAGGAGAAAGCAAAGAGCAAAAAGTCGTACTTAAAGAAGACCATATACTCAACGCCTGCAGCGATAACCTCTTTATCCGGCGTGAAAATGGATATGACCGCTGCAGGAACAATAGCCATAACAACCCACAAAAGAATACCTAAGCCACCGGACACAAGCACACCCACCCACATACATTTATGGCTGCGGTCCGGTCTTCCCGCGCCCTGATTCTGGGCAACCATCGCGGCAACAGCGCCAAAGAAGGCACCCGCGGGGATAACGGCCATACCGAAAATTCTGTCGGCAACGCCGGCGGCAGCAGTGGATACATAGCCAAGCTTATTCACAACTGCTTCAAGCACGATGAATGAAGCATTAACAAGAAGCTCCTGTCCTGCGGCAGGCAGACCAAGGCTGAAAATGCGTCTCGCTCTTTCCTTATAAATCCGGAAGCTGGAAGGACGGAAATCAAAGGGGAAATTCTTGTTGCGCTTTATGTATATATAACCGATGATAACGCTAACTGCCTGACTTGCGGTAGTGGCAAGAGCGGCGCCTGCTGCACCCATATTAAGCCATGCAACACAGACTATATCGCCGATAATGTTGAGCACGCAGGAAATACCCACAAATATCATGGGAGTTTTGCTCTCGCCTATTCCGCGATAAACGCTGGCGATAGCATTATAAAAGCCGGAAAAAACCATGCCCACAAGGCAGATGCTTACATAAGCCTTTGCGCCTGCAAAAGCCTCCTCAGGAGTATTGATAAGCACCAGCAGAGGCTCACGCAGGAACATGAGCACCGCCATTATTATAATAGCAGCGAGAGGCAGGATGCAGAAAACGGTGGACACCGTTTCACGCAGCTCCTTATCCTTTTTTGCCCCTGCAAAGTTGCCTACGATAACCGTTCCGCCGGTTGCAAGACCCATAAGCAGGAAGTTTATCATCATCATAACCATAGCGCCTATGCTGACGGCACTGAGCTCCATTGAGGAAGCAAAACGACCCACTATGAACATATCCACAATGCCGTAGAGGGTGTTCAGCAGATTGGCGATAAGATAAGGTGTGGCAAAGCGCAGAAGCGTTTTGGCAACGGGCCCCCGCGTCAGATCATTACCCATTTTCATCTATCTAATTTCCTTTCGTTCTTATATAGGGGGTGGGCTCCCAGCCCTCAAGAGGAAGACGCTGCATGGAGCCGAAGACCTTGCTGCGAAGGTCGGGAAAATCCTTTTCCAGTGAGCGGATGAGCTGCTTTATTTCATATCTCTTGCTGCCCGTATCCGCAGGGCAGGGATTTTCAACAATAGGCAGCTCCAGCGCGGAAGCAACCGCCGCGATCTTATCCTCAGTGGCATAAATCATAGGCCTTATTTGCCAGACATCGGCTCGGGACATATAGGTCACGGGCTTAAAGCAGCTTATGCGGCCTTCAAACATAAGGCTCATAAGGAAGGTCTCCACCGCGTCATCAAAATGGTGACCCAGCGCCAGCTTGTTGCAGCGATACTCCTTCATGGCGTTGTTTATGGCGCCCCTGCGCATCTTGCTGCAGAGGGAACAGGGGTTCTCCTCCTGCCGCACATCGAACACAACTTCCTTTATATCCGTCTTCACGCGGACATACTCGACCCCTATCTCATCGCACATTTTCTGGACGCAGTCAAAGTCCATGCCCTCAAAGCCCATCTCAATGGTAAGGGCTATAAGCTCAAAGGGTTTGGGATAGTATATCTGAAGATGTCTCAAAGCCCGGAGGAGGAGCATGCTGTCCTTACCCCCGGAAACACCAACGGCAATGCGGTCGCCCGCTTCTATCATAGAGTACTCGTCCACACCTTTGCGGACTATACTGGTAAATCTGTTCAATATATCACTCATAAATTTGTAAGCCTCATAGAAATTTTAAAGAAATTTTTAAAAAATTAAAATTGAGCATTCGGCAGTAAAACGGCGTAAAACGGAGAAAAACGAAGTTCGCAATATTCTAAATTAAAATATAGAAAAAATGTGTTGACAACAAAATTTGCATGTGTTATAAAAATAAAGCGCGCTTACGGTCATTTGTATTGTAATGTAGCGCATTTCAATTGTCAAAAAATTTTTTATACATTATTAATGGAGGAATCTCAAATGTCCACTACCCTGGCCAAGAAGGAGACCATCGAGCGCAAGTGGTATATCCTTGATGCAGCTGGCAAGCCCATGGGCAAGACCGCTGTTCTCGCCGCTAACATTCTCCGCGGCAAGCTCAACCCCATGTACACCCCCAACGTTGACTGCGGTGACTTCGTCATCATCATCAACGCTGAAAAGGCAGTTCTGACCGGCAAGAAGCTGGAGCAGAAGCACTACTATCATCATTCCGGTTGGATCGGCGGCCTGAAGGACGTCAAGTACAAGGAACTGATGGCAAAGAAGCCCGAGTTCGCAATGACCCTTGCAGTTAAGGGCATGCTGCAGAAGAACAAGCTGGCTGCTGACCAGCTCACCCGTCTCAAGGTTTACCGTGGCTCCGAGCACAAGCACGCAGCCCAGAAGCCCGAAGTTTGGGA
>JAZNZR010000032.1:0-39307 GCA_045595025.1 Oscillospiraceae bacterium
CTTTTTCTCTGCCCAGTCTACTTCAAAGGTTGCAGTATAGGTGGTCTCACCTTCTGCAGTGCAGGTTGCTTCCTTAGTCACCTCGCTGGTGATGGTTGCCACTGCAGTCTGGGTATCGCCGCAGGAGCACTCACGGGTTGCAACGTAAGAAGTCTTGCCGTCACCGGTATAGGTGGGTTCGCCGTAGCTGTGGTCGGTGATGTTATCCACTGTGCAATTTTCGTTGTCGCACATGTGGTTATCATCGTTGCCGTCTACATGACTCTTAGCTGCGGTGATTACCTTGCCGCAGACGCTGCAGGTTACTTCCTTAGTGCAGTCATTATCATCCACATTGGTGTTGCCGCTGTGGGTGCACTCACCGATTGTCACAGTGATGGAGTATATCTCGGTGTCGATGTGGTTTGCATCGCCTACGACCTTGTAGGACACGGTATAGCTGCCTACATCCTTTGCAGTGGGAATGTTTGCAGACCAGGCGCCGTCATTCAGCTGATACTGCATTGTGCCGCCTTCTGCAGTGCCTGCGGTAACCAGCTCCTGATTTTCGCCGATGTAGGTCAGTTCATTGGCAATGGGAGCCTTTGTTACATTAGCAGCTGCCTTTGCGATTGTAAAGTTTACCTTTGCCTTGACTCCGCCCTTCTCAATGGTTGCGGTGGCGGTGCCTGCGTTTACGTTGTTTTCATAGGAGGGAGTCAGATCGCCGCCAAGCCAGCCTTCGCTGTAGGTAATGGTGGCAGTTTCCAAGTAGTTGCCGTCATAAGTCGCATCTTCAGCGGTGATAGTAGCGGTAGCGCTGTGACCGCATTCCTTGCTGCAAGACTCGGTGATGACATTTGCACTTGCGGAGTAAGTCAGGGTATGACCCAAAGCAGCAGTCACTTCTGCTCCGCAGACGGTACAAGTCTGCGCAGTGGTGCAGGTTGCATCCGCGCCGGGGGTATGTCCCTTGCAACCGTCATCATATTCATAACACTCCCACATACCGGTGGTTGTATTATAACGATACGCATTTTTCAAGTAGTTGCCGTCAGCATCTATGCATTTCGCGGTGTCCAGATAAGCAGGTTCACTAACGCCATTTTTCATAGCGGCAGGTTTAATTTCAATCTCGACCGGTTCATAGTCTGTTCCTGTCTGGATTGCCTGATATGTAACCGTTAACGTTCCGGGCGTGGTAATTACCTTACCGCCGCCGGTACTATAAATGTTGGCTCTGCCTTTTGTGGTATAAACAGCACCTGCCGATGCATCGATGGTGCCGTTAATAACAACTGCTGCGTCTGCACATTCCTTGGTAGAAACACCGTCAACAACCTTGGTAGAAAGACCGTCAACAGGAACGCCTTTCAGATCATATGTAGTTCCGCTTTGCACGTCAACATATTGACCGATTGTTACGGTGGCTCTGCCGGGTGCATAGGGCAGGGGGCTGAAAGGTTTGTTCAGCCAGCCGGTATAACCAGCCCAGTCTTCAGCGTCATATACAATTACCTTGACGCCACTGGCAAGTGTGCCTACAACACCCGATTCAACAACCAAACTTGCTCCAGGGAGCAAACCGATATCCTGGCTAATCGTCAAATTACTATTACCGCGAGCAACCACGGACATATGTCCGGGTATAGGCAGTACAAAGTCACTCGATGTGATTTCCAGCGTCATACCCAAAACTTTCAGTGACATATTGATCGGATTAACCGTAATATTACCATCATTGATGACGAATTCCAGTTTGCCTGTATCCTCATTAAAATCCTTGGAAATGGTACCGGAAGCCAGCCTGAACATTGCCTCGCCATTAGTGTCAGAAATCATTGGAATGCTTGTAGAAGAAATTCCATCCGTAATTAGTCCTGCCGCGTTGGTACTCATAAAAGCGTACTCTGCCGCACCGGCATGAAGAGTCATCTTAACTTCAATGTTTTGGATATAATACTGGGACATAGGGAAAATTTCTTCTACATTATCTATCATGCCAGCACCCAACGAAGGGGTTAGACACCTACCACCGCGGAAGTCGGTCAGCTGGAAATCCTCATATACAACAGAACCGGCTTTTGCCTCAACAGTGCCCTGACCTGTGATATATCCCCATGCATACAGCTTGGCTCCATTTTCCAATATGATTTGGCTGTTGGTATTCATATGAATGACACCAACCGACTCGACAGGTGTACCATTATAACCCTGCACAGCGTTTTGCTTACCGCCAATGCTTATGCTGCCATTCACTGTAATAGTTGCGCCCTCGGCCATTGTCAACTTACTATATTGCGTAGGTGCCGGAGGAGAGTTTTTTTCAACCATCTCAGGCGCGGTTGTCAAAACCGTATGGTTAGCATCATGAGGAATCAGTAATGTATTTCCTGAGGAAATTATGTAGTCACCCGCAGGAAGGGTTCCGTCTTGCACCAAAATTATGGTCTTGGTACTGCCCGCATTTGCTGCAGCATTCGCCGCATTCAAATCATCGTATCTTACACCGCCTACATCAAATATCGCTTTGTCTTTACCGACAAATATAGGCGTAACTGTAACATTATTCAGAGGAGCGAGTGCAAGTTCTGCATTATAACTAATATACGATGTTCCATCAGACCATGCAAAGAACTTATGCGAACCGTCCGGCGTTGCCTTCAGGAGAAAATCAACACCACTCTCCTTCGAAATGGATCTCTGTTCAGTGATTACTACGTTATCAACCGAGACAGTTCCTCCCTCTGCGGGATTGAACGTCACCGTGACATTGCGTACGGCTGTGGTGGCTATTTTCAAGCCTGTAATCGATATTGTAGAAGTATTACCACTACCTGCAGCGGAGGTGATAGCAATTGAAGCACTGCTATTAGCACCTATAATTACTTCACGAGAAGAAGCACTATTGTCAATAGCTGTGCCATTTATTTTGAGACTACCACCATTTGCGGTGAAACTATAATTGAAACTCAGTTTCACCTCTTCAGCTAAAGTGTTTGTCAAGGTTAATGTTCCTGTTGTTGATTTTTTAAAAATAAACGCGCTAGTAGTGCCAGTAACCGAACCTGTAATGGTAGATTCATTTGC
This sequence comes from Oscillospiraceae bacterium, assembly GCA_045595025.1. GTDB lineage: Bacteria > Bacillota > Clostridia > Oscillospirales > Oscillospiraceae > SIG459. The sequence continues at coordinate 3,070 of JAZNZR010000032.1, forward strand.
GCTCCACGTACCTTTATCATACGAGGCAGACAGACCTGAAACATTTAAACCGGATAGATCTGTCGCATGAGCTTCAAGCTCCAGCACCGGGCACAAGGACAGCACCATGATGAAAGCCATAGTCAAGGCCAGCATACGTCTGGTTACATCTTTAAGTATTGTCATTATACATCCTCCCTTTGGGATAAATCTTGTCCGCAAGCAGACATCTATACTTTACGTTTTTGCTGCTTACATTCAGCTTTGCGTATATTTTTCTTTTCTTATTCAGCCAGGACAAAATCCAAACTGCGCCAACAAGCACCATGAACAGAGCATGAAAAGCGAGATTTGAAATTTCCATAAACAGTTTATCGATACCACGAAGGAACTTCAGGAAAAACCTTGATGAACCAAATGTCATCAAATAAGGATTATGCTGCTATGTATTATATGGCTCCAGCTCTGACTATAGCAAAACCGGATTATGCCATTAATCCATTCCATCCATCTATATCTCCTTAAAACACAAAATTTTCCAATTGAGCACAAAATGTCTATCATAAACCATAATACATTGTAGCATATTTCTGATTATTTTCAAGTTCTTTTCCCTATTTTTAATTTCTGCAGGTTTATTCCAGACAAAAAAATGTCCCCCGGGATTTCCCGGGGAACATTTTTTTGTGATTTTGTTATTTGAGTGTCTGAAATTTTTTACAGGTACAGGCGGCCGTCAGTGCCCCAATTATAGCTCTTATAAGTCAGCAGGTCATTGGTATTGGTGGGCCAATAGACGCCGGTTGCCAACTGGCCGTTGGAGCGGACATAGATATAGAAATCTCTGCCGGAGTCGTCGGTCAGTTTTACAACGCCCTTGGCATAAGCGCGGATGCCGTTTTCATAATAGTAAAGCACGCCGTTTTCTTCAACGATGCCCTGCTTTACCTGAGGCTGCTCGGGCTGCACAGGAGGCTCACTGGGGCCGGGATTGCCGGGCTCTACAGCGCCGGGAGGATTGGTCATGCGTCCCTGCTCGTCGAAGTTATACATGCCCTGAGGCAGCAGGTCATTGGTATTGGTGGGCCAGTAACTGCCGGTTGCAAGCTGACCGTTGGAACGGACATAGTAGTAATATCCATCAACGTAGATGATGCCGGCGCAGTACTGGATCACTCCGTCCTTGTAGTAATAGATAGCGCCGTGTTCGGAAACCATGCCGTCCTTCTTAGGCTGCTCGGGAGTATCTCCGGGAGTGGGGGTAGTGGGAACTTCCTCATCACCGGTGAGCATCTTGCCGTCAGGGCCAAAGGTATACATACCGGCGGGCATGAGACCGTTGGTGGTTGTTACCCAGTAGTTTCCTATTGCTGCCTGAGCATTGGAGCGGATGTAATAATAATCTTCACCAAGCTTAATCAGGCCGGCAGCATACTGCAAAACGCCATTTTTATAATAGAAGTAGCCGCCGTTTTCCTTTACAAGGCCGTCCTTGACCTGAGGCTGTTCGGGCTGTTCAGGATCGGGAAGTTCGGGTTCGGTGACAGGGGGATTGATCATGCGTCCCTGTGCATCGAAGGTATAGGGGCCATAGGGCAGCAGACCGTTGGTCTTGGAGGGCCAATAGGTACGATTCTTAACTGCCTTGCCGGTGGAGCAGAAGTAGTAATAGTAGCCATCATCCAACTGAACCAGACCGGGCTCCTGAATCATGACACCATTCATCAGCAGGTATGTATCCTCGCCGCGGTCGTACTTGCCGGAATAATCCTTCTGGAACACACCGTTCTCATCAAACAGGTGCCACTGGTATTCAAGATCCTGACCGACAATATGAGCCCAGCCGGTGGTGAGGTAAGTCTTATACTTGGCAGTATGATAAAGCTTTCCGTCAGCTTCAAACCATCTGCCGAACATCCAGTTACCTGCCCATCTATAGCGGATACCGTTAGCATCGGTTACAAAATCACCCAGAGTCAAAATATGGTCAGTGAAGATATAATCATAACCATCGATTTTCTGAGCACCGTCAACTGCTTTGCCGGTATTCTTATCAAAATAGTAGTAAACTGCGTTGCCGTCTCTGTCATACATGGACTGCCAGCCTGTCATCCGCTTGCCCTGGATTGCATAGTACAGGTCACTGCCCAGTTCAAAGAGACCGGTAACAGTGCCAAGTAGAGCTCCGTCCTCTTCAAACTCGTAATAGAGCTTGACAGAGGGATCCTCGCGGGAGGGCAGATACTGAATGCCGGTAAGGGACTCGTTATCTACATAGTAATGGTAGTAATCTCCTACCATCATCCAGCCCTGACGGATCGAACGATCCAGTGTGAAGGAATCATCAAACTCGGAATAGGTAGTTCCGAAATATGCGCCGCGCTCGGGAGTGCCGTTATAAAGCAGAGGTGCGCCGTTCCAATAGAATTCTTCCTGGTCACCGCTATAGGGTATCAAATCATAGATAGCCTGGTTGCTGGGGTCACATGCGAAGCTATAAAGAGAAGATGCGCGGAGGAAAACACGATAGCTGACTTCACCGATATTGGTAATGGCTATCTTATCTGCATTCCAGGAATCGGTCTTGGGAGTTGCCTTGATTCCGGAGAGGATGCAGTTGGGGTTAGCAACAGCGGGGTCAATTGCCTGAGTCTGGTCAGTCCAGCCGCAGATCAGGGTCATGACGTTATTTTCATCCAATGTAGCGGACTTTTTATAGAAGAAGTCATTTGCAACCTGAAGTTCGGAGATATCAACCTCAAGGTCGGGGTCAAACTGGGCAACAATCTTTACCTCCGTAAGCTCGCCAACACGTTCTGCCAGCTGAAGCAAGAAGTCCCAAGCTGTGGCACCGGTGTCTGCGCCGGGAAGCATGTGGGTAAGGTCTGCAAGTCGGGCAGGGATATCGATGCTTGTCATATCCAGAGCGAAGGTATACTTGATTTCAACGCCCTGCTCGGGATCAACAATCTGGAACACCTTGCCATCGGAGCTCATGGAGTTGGAAATCTCACGGAGCCAGGCCAGAGTGCGGTTGCCGGAAGTGATGTTATCAAAGTCGAAGTAAGCTTCGTCCTTGCTGAACATATTAATGGTGATGCTTGCGGTAATGCTGCTATTGGCTCTCAGATAGGCATTGACAGCCACATTGCGGATAGTGCTGCCCTCCTTGCCGGTGAAGGTCAGGAATCTTATGGTACCTGCATCTCTATTGGCAACACGGGTTGTCAGGTCACGGGAATTGATTGCGACAGTGTTGCCCTGATAGCTTGCGATCAGAGGAAGGTCAACAGGCTCACCATAGATAGCGGTGATGCTGTTCTTCTCAAAGGTCAGAGTATCGGGCACAACAACATGCATGATCTTCTCGCCAACAACAGTTCCGTCCACAGCCAGCTGAACGGCAACTTCGCCGTTGGCAATTGCTTTGAACAGACCGGTTTCGGAGATAGAAGCAATGCTTGCATCAGAAACCTGCCAAACCGCATTCTCAGGCAGAGGAGCATAGTTGCCGGTATTGCTGACGCCGGCTGCGCTCATCTGCATGCTGGTGCCGATGGTCAGGTATTCATTTTCAGAAGTGATGTTTGCGTGGTCGAATTCCTTGGAGGACTTCGCAGTGGAAACTGCCACCAGAGATCCAGCAACGCTGCGGGCATAACCGTCGGAGGGACGGTTAACCAGCTTAAGAGAGTCACTGCCTTCAGGCTTGGACAGATAGGTGGTAGAGCCGCCGCCGTCCAGATTGATTGCAATGTGACAACCGGCATCCAGCATGATCTGGGCAATTTCTTCATAGGATCCACCGGCGGAGAAAGGCTCCTGACGGCCGTCAAGAACCATCATAACGACCTTGCCGTCTGCAGTGATACCAATCGCGGTACGGCTGGCGCGGGTGGTGGTATGGTTGGCGCTCTTGCCGACAACTACCTGGCCATCCTTGATCAGAACAGCGCCGAAACCGCTGATACCTTCCTGAATCTGGTCCTTATAGATTGCATAATCAGCCTGAGTGCCGATCATGGCTGTACCGTCTTTCAGAATGGCAAAGAAGCCATCCTTATTTACAGGAGACCACTCTTTGCCTTCCATAACCAGCAGGCCACCGGGCTCACCCGTGCTCATGTTATAGCCTGCACCGTTGGTTGCAACAATAACATTAAAATTCTCTATGTACTGCTCACTTGCAGGGTTGCCATATCTATTCATCATGGCAGCAGCTTGATCTTCAACACGCTGCATTGCCCAGCCCTGTGAGGGATCATTATTATGGTAGTTAACCTTGACAGTTACATCGTCACGGGTAACATCTACAGTTGCCACATAGTATGCGAGCTGCTTATTATCCGCAGTAGTTGCATATCTGATGGTCTGCTCAATACCGGGAGCCAAAACAGAAGACACGCTGGAGAAGACAGAGTAATACTCATTATCCATGGGCTTCTCATCTTCTTTATCGTCCTCGTCGTCTTCGCCATCTCCGGTGCCGCCTTCAAGACGATCACCACCCTGTTCATACAGGTAGTCAGCAAAGGCATAGCAGCTTGCGGTACGAAGATCACTTGCTCCGGACAGGCCGCGGTCTGCTTCCAGAACCTGAAGACCGATGTTGCCGGTATATGCAGCAAGAACAGCTTCACGAACATCTTCCTGAGTCTCCAGGCCGCTGAAGCGGTTGTTCATAAAGTATGCAGCACGGTCAGCATTGGAGAGAGTAGCGGTGAAGTATGCTTCCATGACGGAGCTCAGCTTCTCCCCTGCCTTGGCATGCTTGTTCAGGTAGAATGCGTCCATGTCGCCATAGAAGTCATCCATTCCAAAAGCCTGATCCGCAGGGATGCCGAAGCAGTTGGTCTTTATGTATGCAGCCATCTCGTCAATGGTTCCCGCGGGAACATTGCCAAAGTTTTTGCTATACATGAGCAGGTCGCAAATATCGCCGGCCCAGCCGCCCAGATCCGCAGATGCCACAGATGCAACATAGGCAATATTCAGTGTGCCAAACATATGGCCGAAGTCCACCTGGTTGCCGTTGGGCAGCACGAAATTATCTATGATAATATTCTTAAGGAGCATTGCTGTGGTGCCCTTGGCTGCATCCTGTTCTGCCACATAGGTGGTAAATCCAGTAATTTCTTCGCCGGCAAGGGTCTTCCAGTTACCGTCATTATAGCGGTCAACGCCGGTACGAATGAAGTTGATAACCAACTCATTAACGCTCTTACCGGAAGCAGCAGCATATGCAGTTGCATAGGTTTCAAGAGTCTTCAGATTAGACAGAAAACTCTGATAATCAGCAACTCCATCTTCTTCATTCAAGACAGGCATTATACCTGCGTCGGGAGTCTCGCTAGAGTCATCCTCGATTTCATCCCCAACGTTCTCAGAATCCTCAGGACTTTCGGGAGTCTCAGCGTCTTCCTCTTCGTTCGTGTTTTCGGGGCTCTGTTCCAGTTCTTCGTTATCAATGGGTTCATTCCCTGCCGCAAATGCAGCAATGGGCTGTACAAATCCCATGCACATTGTTACAACCAGAACCAGTGCCAGAAAACGAACAAGTATTTTCCTATACATTTTTCCGCCTCTTTCCATTAGATATATCAGACGATAGTTTTCCTTTGATTTCAGTCAAATAGGTACACTACCCCATTACAATACGAGTCTATTCTATCACCCCAAAATATTAATTTCAATATATTTTTTACTAATATTTCCACTTTTATCTGCTCCCCTGCCTCGGTTAAGGTCAAAATAAATATCCCCCGGCTTAGATTGAGCTTCATAAAACAGTTAAATCCGACCTATGCTTGCGATCATAGGTCGGATTTTGCGATCTGTATCGGTTTTGAAAGACTCCCTTGTGCAAATGGAGCCTTTTACGCACGAAAGCAGATATTATGTGGAAGTGCGTTCTTTATCTATTTGGCAAATTGGAATTTGGCATTCTTATTGAAAAAGTTGAGGTGCCAAGTTGGAGTGAGAATTATTACAACTGATTTTTTTTGCAGGAACGCCACCATAAGTGACTCCTTTTTCAGTAATTGATTTAACTACAACTGCGTTTGCGCCTATTGCAACATCGTCAGCAATGGTAATATTCCCAATTATTTTTGCACCGGTACCAATGAATACGTTATCTCCAATTTGAGGGGCGCACTCACTTCCATTTGTAGTGCCTATATTGACGCCTTCCTGCAGACGACAATTCTTTCCGACCTTTGCTGCAGCATTAACAACAATTGTTCCATAGTGAGCAATCGATAGTCCTGGACCAAAAACATTTAGAGGAATGGATACCCCCAATTTGACAGAGTATTTATGAAACAACAATTTATACCAAGAATAGGCCAAAACATAGTATTTCTTTTTCTTGTACATATGGTTAAAGTACTCTGTTTTTCTTAAAATTATTTGGAATTTCCAAATTAAATCACCTACCAATTTGGGATTTTTTCTCTTGCATCGCAATGCAATTGCATCCTGTGATAAGTAATAACTTAATTCTTCTCTAGATGTAATCATAATACCTCCCAAGGAATAAACCAAATTCTCAATTAATGGTGTTTAGATAAATTCAAGTTATCTAACTCGTTAATTTATTTTATCATGCAGCTGCCATATATACAAGAACAGCCCCAACAAATATCATGCTGGGACTGTAACTGTTTTGTGAACACTATCCATTGACAAGGAGATATTTATTAGTTTCTTTTCTTGTTATTTGGCGTTTATGGATTTTAATAACTTAATTATTCGCTTGCCGTTTATCAATAAGCTTGCACCGCAATAAACGAAGGCTACTATAAACAGGGTAAACATATAGTAAACGCTATACCCGCTCAGTATTTTCTGCAGAGGAATCAGTATCATCAGCAGCAATGCATTTTCCAGAATAAAAATTCCCAAAAACTTCAGATCAAAAAACTTTCTCACCTTTGTTTCCAGTTCTTTTGCTCCAAGTTTCAACATAACAGCGCCTGTAATCAGCGTCACCACCAAGGTGGCCAATGCCGGTCCGACCATGCCCATACTTTTATACAGTATTGCGTTCAGCACGGCATTGAGCACCAGCATACACCCAGCAAGAAGCATCAGTACTTTTGTTTTTCCCGCCGCTGTAAGTATCAATGTGGTATTGGTAAACTGCAGCATATCTACCAGGATATATATGCAGAATATCGTTAAGCCGCTCATATATTTATTGGAATAAAGCAGCTTCATCAATTGAGGCGCCGCGGCCAGCGCTGCGCAGCACAAAATTACCGTCGTTATATAGCCAATTTCCAGAAAGTCCTTGTATAAGATGCGCGCCCGTTCGTTATCCTTTGCAGCTACCCTCATGGTAATTTCAGGCACCAGCACCGTGTGAAAAGAGTGGATGATAACGTCAAAGGGAAGCACTTTCGAAGCGTTTGCATATATCGCCAGATTTTCCGGATCCATTACCAAAGCAATCAGATATTTATCCATATCTCGATTGAGAGATCTCAGTGCAACAAAAATCCCCATCGGTATGCAGTATAGCAAGATCTGCTTAACAAGCTGCAGGTTCACGCTCCTGATACGGATGTAACAGCTATTTTTACGCAGGACCCCGCCAAAGAACAGGAGCTGTCCCACGTCCAGCAGCAGTGTGGCAAGCAGGATCACCACCACATCCCGGGCAACCATTACAACAAAAATCACAGCTGCCAGCCGCACCAAAGAAACGATCAGATTCCGAAAAGCCAACATTCTGGCTTTTCCAACCGCCACCAGAAGAACCTGGAACATAAACAGCAGATTCTGCAAAAATGGCAAACTAACCGCAAAATACAGCAGTCTTCTTAAATCCGGATTATCCAAATATCGGCATATCGGACCGCTAAGCAGCATAACTGCCGCGCCGGCAATAGCGCTGACCATACACTGCAAAGCAAAAATGGTGGCAACGTATGCCTCCCTCTTTTGCTCATCCCGTTCTCTGCAGTAGAAGTAGTTCACGCCGTCCATCATACCCATAATGGTGACGGAGCTCACAGTTGAAACGATCAGCAGAACCTGGGAGTAGCTGCCATAATCATATATTGATAAATATTGTGACAGCAGTCTGGTTACAGCCAGACCCAGCACCATTGTTACCAGCTTGATCATTGTCAGCAAAATCGCATCCCCTGATCTTCCGGACAGGAAACCTTTCTTCATTTCGAAAATCCTCTTATTTTTTCTCCGCCATTGCCCCGTTTTCTGCCAAATCATCTGTATCCGCTTGTTTTTTTGTGATCATAAGCGTCAAAAACGCCAGAAAGAAATCGCCATATGAAACGATCTGGAACATACCGTGCAGGGGTATAAAAAGAACCAGCGCCATAAATATACCCACATATTTTGCAATGAAATGCTGTTTACGGATACGGGAACCGGTTTTCAGCAGAACGCGCAGCATCGAAATATAAAATCCTGCAAACAAGATGAAGCCTATTGCTCCAATGTAATAGATTATCTCCAAATATATATTGTGGGGAGCTTTGTACAGGATATCAGCCGCCAATCCTCTTCCGAATAAGAATGTCGATGCGTTTTCGGTTATTGCCCGCCAATAGGCTGCATAAATCTCTGTTCTGCCTGTTGTCAACGCATCAAGATTCCGGGAACTGGTCAGTCTCTCTATAATAACAGCAAAGGGGGACTTTTCTGAGAAAAGCAGAAAAGAAACCGCTGCTACAGCAATAACAGTCAAAATCATTCCGCCGATGATCTTCCGATTCCAGAACTGCCAAAGTATATAAATGCAGCCCAGCAGCACAAATACCAACAAAAAAGTCTTGCTGTAGGTCAATGCGCCAAAGGCTGTCATAGCAGCCGCAATGATCCAAAAGAAAAGACCGGATATTCTTTTACTCTCTTTCAATTTGGCAAGCATAACAAGTCCCATAATTACCATGGTGGCATAGTAGTTGGGATCCTTTATTAATCCCATAAAACGAAAAATACCAGTTCCCCAGATTGCTTCCGTTTCCCGGCCGCGTATAGCTTCAAGCTGCCAAGTGTTTCGCAGAATCAATGCGTACACAGAGGACACAACAAGACCTATACAAAATATTTTTGCCGCACGAGCCGAGGACTCTTCGTCCTGTAACGGAAGGAGTACGCACAGAACAAACATCTGACCGAAACACAGTACAAAAGAGCCGATCTCCATCTGCATTCTCAAAATCAGATAGTTCAGTATGGCCAGCAAAAAAATGTATGTAGCGTCTGCCCGTATGCCTCTCATGATCATATACCACACGGCGGCAAACAAACACAGCCATATCAGCAGCGTAAATCCTCCGGGAGTGCTGAACAGGCGTGAAATCGGCATCAGAAGGCAATAGTCCGCCGCAAATACGCGCGCGTCATACCGCAGTACGCGATAAACAAAAATCGCGAACGCGGCATACGGCAGCAGTGATGACACAAACGGCGCGACATAAATCAACGCCAGTGCAATCAGAAGACTGACCATAGGGTATTTATTTGTCGTTTTGTACCCGCTCAAAGTACGGGCACCATGATTATTATTCATTTTAGCCCTCGATCAAATTGTAAAATTGAGAAAGCGCTATTGTATTATCAACTTGCTGCTCACGCACTCGGTTTTTCATTTCATTCAACGCGGATTCATTTCTCAGCACTTCTGCCATGGCTTGGTTGAGCGCTTCCTGAGAATTATCACATACCCAACCGCATCCACGTTCGGTAACCATCTCCCGACTGGAAGTAGTTTCCACTGTTAATACAGGCAATCCTAAGCAACAAGCTTCTTCTATAACCATAGGAGCAGCCTCGTGGTAGGAGCTGAGTACAAGCAGATCAGCTTCTGCCATCATTGGATACGGATTGCGCTGTTCGCCATAAAAAAGGACCTTATCCTCCAAATGCAACCGGGACACCCGGTCATGCAGATCACACCACATGTTGCCATCACCTATGATGTGCAAAGCGATAGGTATTCCCATTGACGTGCAATATGCAGCAGCATCGACGGCGCGTTCAATCCCCTTCTCATGTGAAAGCCTTGCTACTGTGATTACATTCAATCGTTCCTTACTGTTAAACGAAGATACTTCCAACGACAGTGACTTAATCTCGTCGTATCTGTGGCAGTTTCGTACCGTCACACATTTCTCTGCAAGATGAGGAAGGACTTCTATAAACGCCCGACGGCAGCCCTCAGAGCATGCAGCAATACGGTCGAACGATTCCATAGCGCAATTATTTTCAGCATAGTTTCCGCCGCAATTACGATAATCGCAGTGAAGAAATGCAATTTTTTTTGACGCACGAATCCGATGCAACACAAAATCCTGCGCACCGCCATAAAAAGAGCTCCGCCTTCCGTCATGCAGGTAAGAAATAGCGCAGTCATATTCCTCCGGCAGCATCCGCTGACTTGCTAACAAAAGCTTCATAACTGCTGGGCGACCGAACACTCGGCACAGCAACACCAAAACGCCCCGCTTTAAGATATCTGCTCCACGCATCTCCTGCTGACTTTCTCCCAAGAAGCGAAAAAGGCTTTTAGTGTAAATACACTTAACATTGGGCGGAATCTTATCCCTGTACTCTCCAACGGGACTGAACAGGACCAGCGAGATATCGTACTGACCCGCTTCGTCCAGGGACCATAGCAGGTTGTAAAGACTTTTCTGCACCCCGCCTACTTTCATATTGTTATTGACGATAACGATTTTCTTCATTTTTCTCACTATAGGGCATCATGCTCTTGCCTCCACGAACTCCTGCATACATCAAACGAAGTCTGCGCAAAGCACTAAGCTTGGTTTGGCGTTTGAACCTGATAGCAAAATAAGGAACCATCAGGCAGTATATCCGGGGAAACAAACAGCGCAGCAATACTCCCCTGTCATAAAAATACTTCTCTCCATACTCTGTAAACCAGGTGGAGGTATCTTTGCAGCAGGTTCCCAACACATAATCATGGGAATACACCTTAAGCTTATGATCAAAACAGGATTTAAGAAACAGGGAGTCTTCTCCGGCGCTGAATTTGCATCCTCCGCCGAAGCACTGATTGAAAGTAATGTTATGCTTCAGCAGCTCTTCCCGTCTGGCTGCAATGGTGTAGGTGCCGAAACGCAGCGAGTTCCAAAGATACCGTCTTTTCCTCTGCAGGTGGCGTTTTTCTGTCACGACTCCGCCTTTGACGATATCCATTCCAAAAATAATAACATCGGCGTCCGGATTTTCCCTGAACGCTTTCACCACAGCTTCAGGCATACCATCGTAATAAACCACATCATCATCGGCGAACAGCACAAATTCACTTGTGGCAAACAGCAGTGCAATATTCCTGTTTAAGCCAACGCCTCTGGTCTGCGTTGTGATCATTTTAATGTTATCTTCTGTTTCGATGCTCTCATAATCCGCCTGGTTTGCAATCACTGCGCCGCAGGCAATATTCATTGTATTCGCAATCGAAAAATTATGTCGGTTCATTGTCGCCAACAGGACCTGTAGCTGTTCCATCTTTTACCCCCAAGGTGTTCATTCTGCCGCAGCAAATCCCGCGTTATCCTCCAAAGACACAATAACATCATTCAGAATTTCCTGCACGGCAGAAAATGTTTCAAGATCTGCACCTTCCAGTTGGTCATCAGCTGAGAAAAATTGCATATATACCGGTTCGGCGGGTTTGCCATTCTCCACTGCCATCGTTCCAAGCAAAGTACCATCTATACCATTAAAAGTAACGGTAAACATTAGATATTTAGATTCTCCCAAAAGTACATACCATTCCAAAGATGACTGTTCTTCCTTATTGACAGCTGCAATCTCAACCAAATCAGAAAAAGCATATGGGTATCGCATAGCTCCATAGGAAGTATTTACGATCATCATATTGTCGCTTTGCTCCACAGAATCAATGGTCAGCTCTTTGCGGGTCACTTCTGCCTGTTCCGTCTTTTCCGTATTATCTGTTGGAGTTGGGGTATGCACTACAGTTTCAATCCGGTCAATGTCTTGTTTTTGTTCGGCAGGCATCCCCACTTGATCAGAAGGTTCTTTATCGCCTAAAAAAACCACTGATATAACTAAAACTGCAATAAGTACAACAACTAAAATTACAATCCAAATTCTGTTATTTTTAGCCACATGTTTGCCGGGCTTCTTTTTTTCATGTTTACCCACTGAAATCCTCCCATCCGCGATCGATCAGTTCCCAACAGGAACAGGCTGATAGGTACACTTGGTTTAATGATAGCACCATTTTATATTCAGGTCAATGCACAAATCTCTCCCCTGCTCCGGCAAAAAATGCACTACTGATACGCTAAGTTCATAAACATAATAGAATACCCCGCCATCTCTGTGTGTAGATGGCGGGGCATAGTACTCCTTGAGGGGATCAAATCCGAATGCTTCCTCCTGTGCGTAAACTTGACATCGCAAATTTGATATTGTACCATTTATAATGAGTAGATATACCTTTGGAGGCATTTTTGTGAGAACACTTTTGAAACGGACTGTAAGCCTTATAATGGCATTATGCATGCTGATAAGCTTACAGCCTGCAATGTCATTTTCTGCAAATGCTATGGGGCTCCCCTGCAGCCACAGCTATACTGCTGCGGTAACTCACCCTGTTTGTACGGAACCGGGCTACACGGACTTCACCTGTTCTCAGTGCGGCGATACCTACCGGACTCCCTGGTTGGATGAAACCGCTTACGAGGGAATGACCATTGCCTGTGTTGGTGACAGTATCACTGCCGCGTACGGCGTAACAAAGGACGAAACGGACTATGTAACACTGTTGGCCGAACAGCTTGGCATGGACTATATTCGTCTTGGTGTCAGCGGGACAACCCTTTGCACCGACGGAAGCCGAAGCTGCAATATCGGTAAACTCACCGAGGTAAATCTTAACGGTTCCGACATTGTCACCATTGCCATGGGCGTCAACGACTTTTGCGCTGCCGGAGAGGGATATTACGAGCTTGGCGACATTAACTCCACTGACTCTTCTACCATTTATGGTGCAATGAGAATGTGGTGCGAGCGTATCGCAGAGCTTCGAAAAACCGACAGTTTGAGTGATACACAGTTCTATTTCTTAACACCTCTTATCTGTTCCTGGAACAACTCTGTCACCACATCCCGCGACTGGGATCAGTCGAAAACGAATATTCACGGATATACCCTGCGTGATTTATGCAATGCCATCATAGAAGTGGCAGCACTTTATGATGTGGCAGTCATCGATCTTAATCTCCTTAGCGGTATGTATTACGTGGATGCTACGAACAACAACACCTCTGTATTTGGCGGCGATGGTGTTCATCCCGCTGAAAAGGGTCATGAAATGATGGCAGACGCACTGGCAGATGCGCTGCTGCAAAACAACCTGCGGGATGATCACGAGCATACTTTTGGAACTTGGATCACCACCACCTGGTCCTCCTGTTCTGCGGGAGAGCAGCAGAAAGTCTGCACTGTTTGCTCCGCTGTACAAAAACGCACAACAGAGCCCACCGGCGACCATCGATATTGCACCATTGTCACCCATCCCACCCAAACCCAACAGGGCTATACAACTTATACTTGCTCCATTTGCGGCCACAGCTATGTTGGCGACTACACTGAGCAAACCGCGCCCAAGAACTACCGATGGGAGATGCTGGATAATGCTATGGTGGCTGTTTCCACCGGCGGCAATACTGCAAATGCGCTGACGCTTGACAGCGGCTCCATTACTGACGGAACCTTTACAAGTGTACGCTATAGTCTGCAAAACGAGATTCGGCTATATCACGATGCCCCATGGGTCATTGAATGGCAAAGCGCAGGAAACTGGAATGGTATGCTGTTTGGCTCTGCCGATGAAAGTCCTTCCAGTGGATTGACCTATTTGTTCCGTGAAGCGGGTATGAAATTGCTTGCATTTGGTGAATATAACAGCTTATGGAATAATTACGGCATTATCTTTGACTGCGATATGACCGCTTCCCATAAATTCCGTCTGGAAAACCGCATTTCGGCAGACGGATCCAACGCTGTGTATTTACTGGTGGACGGTCAGGAAATTGATGCCATGCATCACTACTACATATCCGGAAACGACCAGAACAAGACTGTCAACTGGGCAAACGGCAAGGATATTGTGTTTGCCAATATAGGAACTTCTTCCCATCCTGTGAAAGGGATGAAGCCGGATTATATCCAGATTTGGGAAGCCGGCGAGCCCCAAAAGTCTGAGATAACAGATTATTCCGGAAAAGTCATCTCCATCATGGGTGACAGTATTTCAACCTTTGCAGGCTACATCCCCACAGCAGACGGCTTTAACCGAGAGCATCTCCCCCGTTATCCACAGGCAGACCTCCTCACTGATGTGAACGAGACCTGGTGGATGCAGGTAGTGGATCAGTTGGATGCCAAACTGGGTATCAACGACAGCTGGCGAGGCTCAACCCTCAGCGGTGCTGTGCCGGTAACCACCGGTGATACCGGAGAAAATGCGGCTATGAGCAATCTGACCCGCATTCAGAATCTTGGCAGCAACGGCACACCCGATGTGATCCTGCTTTATGGCGGAACCAACGATCTGGCTCATGTCAGCAAAGTTGGTACTTTTGACCCCTTCACCGCTCCCGCGGAGGCGGATCTGACCACCAGGAAGTGGGACAATCTGGCAGACGGCTTTATGCATACCATCCTGCGTATACGTCATTACTATCCTGAAGCTACTCTCGTGGCTATGCTGCCAACATACACAAAATCCTACTACTCCAACGAGAAGTTGGCGCAAGGAAATGAAGTAATGGCGCAGATTTGCGAGCATTACGGTATACCTTATGTTGATCTTCGTGACAGCGGCGTTACGGCAGAGCAGCTGCCCGATGGCATCCATCCCGGTAAAGATGGTATGGATATGATCACAGAAGCAGTTATAGAGGCACTACTCTCCCAGTGTGAGATGGAGGATGGTGAGAACACAGTCTACTCCATAACTCACAAGCTCAAAAACGTCAAAGCCTCCCTTGGTCATTACAAGGGAATTTCCTCAGGCGCTGCCTTCACAGAAACTTTGGAGGGCGCCAATCTCAGTGTCAGTGTCCTGATGAACGGGTCAGATATTACCGAAAGCTGTTATTCCGATGGCAAAATCCATATTCCTGAGGTAAGCGGTCCCCTGCTCATTACCGCAGAGAGCAGCTTCTCTCTGGGTGATCGCCTGCAGCAGCTGCCGGAAGGATATCAGGGCGAAAACCTTTGGCCATTGCTCCGCCACGACCCTGACTATTACACTGTCGATGGCTGGGGTGTCCACAGCTCCGGCTCTGTAAAATCCGTTACCATTCCAGTAAACCCCGGTGACCGGCTTGTTGCCAATTCCTTTAGCAACGCCGGCAGCAACGGAGGCAGTCTTAACGGCATCCGTGTTACTTTCTTCAGCGCCGATGGCCTTCTTCTTTCCATGTCCGCGGATAAGGTTTATGCGGAGTACTCCAAGAATGGTTATTTGACCGTTCCTGATGAAGCCGAGGCGGTTTGCATCCCCATGTGGAAGGAACAGGGAGCAGAGCTTTACCTTATCCGGTCCGAAATGGAACCGAAAGACTTTACGTATATGCTGGATGAGGAAAACAGTACCATCACATTGACAAAATATACAGGAACAGAGAAAACAGTTTCAGTCCTGCCAAAATACATAGTGGAGGACAAGATTTACTCTGCTGTGCTTGATTCTGCCTCCGTGTTCCACGGCAACAGCGCAATTACCTCGGTGAAAATACATGCTGGGGTCAGCTTCAAGGACGATTCTATGGCATATCTCTTCTCTGAATGCAAAAATCTTGTTTCTGTGGATATGACCGGTGTGGATACTTCCTCTATAACAGATATGGGCTATCTGTTCGATTGGTGCAGCAAGCTATCATCCATTGTTGGCTACGAAAACTGGGATACCGGTTCAGTAATTAATATATATAAAATGTTCAACCGAACCAGTGCCCTTACAAAAATCGACCTGAGCGCCTGGGATTTAAGTCAGGTTATTAACTCCGGTTGGTGCTTCCAGCTTTGTATGGCATCGGAGATTTTGCTTCCTGATAATCTGAAAACCATCAGCGCCGGATTCCTGAACCATGCTACCCAGTATGTCGGAACAACCTTTACCCTTCCTTCCGGTGTTGAAAAGGTTGGCTACGCCCACACTATCTATGATTTTGCTACCAACGATTTTGTGGAATTCAAGGTTGCGGAGGGCAATACCCACTACTCTGCCATTGACGGCATTTTATACTCCGCTGACGGCAGCGAAATGCTGGCTATTCCCCGAAACAAGACTTTTGAGGATGGCATCTATGAAATCCCTGAAGGAGTTTCCTTCCTTGGCGAGCTCAGTTTCTCCCGAAATTACAATATTCACAAACTGGTGCTCCCCAACAGTTTGAAAATTCGAAATGTACCGCTCTATGATCCGGAGTATATCGTCTTCGAGGATGTTGGCAATCTGAATGCCGGCAACAGCCTGAGCATCGCAATTTACTGCTATACCGGCATTACAGATTATGCGGTAAAGGAAGATAACCCCAACTATGCTTCCGTTGACGGTATCATCTACAGCAAGGATATGACAACAGTGGTAGCCGTTCCCAGCCGATATAATAAGCATATGTACATTCCCGAGGGCGTCACCACATGGCTTACAGAGGCACTGTGGGGGGGAGACAGCATCACGGTGGATAATCTGATGGCAAACTGTACGGGCATTTCGATCCCCGCATCACTTACAAATATCGCGGATGACCAGATCGCAAAATTTAACAAACTGAAGGGAATGTTTGAAACCTTTGAGATTGAGGTCAGCAAGGATAATCCTATCTACTCCACAGATGGGAACGGACTTCTGATTCTCCGCGATATCGGTTTGAAGGGAGATCTTGATCTGAATGGATCGGTAAACTCCAACGACCTGACCCTCCTTGCCCGCCATGTGGCAGGTATTGAAACTGTCACCGGCACAGCACTGAAAAACTCCGACGTAACCGGCGATGGCACGGTGAATTCCGAAGACCTGACCAAACATGCCAGATATGTGGCAGGCATCATCACTAGCTGGGATCAGGAATAAGCCATCTTCAAAAAAAATTAAAAATCAGCAAAAAGAACTCCCCGCGTGGGGAGTTCTTTTTTTCAGAAGTAGATCATTGGGTCAACGCATCCGCCGTTTACCCTTATCTCAAAATGAATGTGGGGACCGTTGGAGGCTCCCGTTGAGCCAACATAGCCTATAACCTGTCCCCTGCTCACCTGCTGTCCTGTTGTAACCGCAAGAGCACTCATATGTCCGTAAAGAGTTGTTGTGCCGTTTGGATGGTATATTGCAACATAGGTTCCATAACCCACGGAGCCGTAGTCAAGCACGGCAATGCTTACCGTGCCATCGGCAGCAGCCGTTACCGCGCTTCCGTAGCTTGCTCCGATATCAACGCCGGTGTGTGGCTTAAGCGCTCCGTAAATCGGATGAATTCTAGGTCCGAAAGGCGAGGTTATATAGCTTGTATAGCTTGGCCAGCTGTAGTAACCCGGGGCTGGTACTCCGCCCCAGCCCCACTGGTTCTTTGCGGCCTCCTCAGCCTCCTGCTGCTTGCGAAGCTCCTCGGCCTTTTCATCAATAAGCTTCTGCACCGAAGCCATTTCCTCTTCAACAGATTCCATATAAGCGGTATAGCTTTCTATATCCTGCTCAAGCTCGCTTATAATTTTTGCGGAGGCTTCTATCTTTTCTTCAAGTTCACTCTCCCGCTCCCGAAGAATCTCCTGCTTTTCAATCAGCGCCTCCTGAAGAGCTATATATTCACCAAGAACCTCTTCCGCCTTCTTCCGTGAAGCGATGTATTCCTCACGCAGCTCCTCATCAAAACGCATTATGTCCGATATATCGGAAAGGCGGGAGAGGAGGCCTGAAATGCTGTCAGCCTTGAAAACATAGTTTACATAATTCCATCCGCTATGCTCTTCCATATCCCGCACACGGGAAAGATAAAGCTCGTAGTGACTCTCTTCCTGCTTTTTTGCCTCATCCGCCGCCTCTTTCTTATCGGCGACAAAAGTTCTGTAAATTTCTATTTCCTCCTCCAGCAGCAAAATATCCTGACGGAGGATGGCGCTCTGCTCATCCAAAGCGGCTTTTCTTTCCAGAAGCGCCCCCCTGCTGTCTTCAAGAGCTTTCAGCTGCTCATCTATGTTGGCCTCATTCTTCTCCAAAGCCGCCCTTTGTTCCTCAAGGGCATCTATCTCTGCCTGAGACACGGCAAAGGCGGGAACATATGAAAGGCACAGACATAAACACAAAACGGCACTAAGAAGCTTTTTTCTCATTATTATTTCTCCCTTTCTGTCTTAGTGCCACTATTTTCCTCCCCTTTTCCATCAAAAATGAGTAAAATCTGTATCCCACTTGCATCTTATGTGAATAATAAAAAGCCGGTCTGCGTAAATACGCAGACCGGCTTAAAATCAGAAGCAGGCTTAGAAAATATTAAGATGGAAGAAGGTATCAATCTGGCCAACAAGGACGAGAAGCATTCCAATAGGAACAACAACCTTCATGCAGGCGGAGAAGAACACACGCAGCCACTTTTTGCCGCTGGGGTCTATCTCCTCCAGCAGAGTTTTGGGCTTGATTTCCCAACCTACCATAATGCTCATAAGCAGGGCGCCCAAAGGCATTGCAATACCTTCGGAGAGGGTATCCATAAAGTCGAGCCAGCAATCGTTGAACTCGCCTATGATACCGAAAGCGTTCTGGAAGGGTACCCACATACCGTTGGCACCAAGACCGTCAACTGCAACAACGGCAGCCTCAACCATAATGGCAAGGCATGTCCAGAAAACGATCTTTCCACGGTTTCCGGTTTTGCCCTTTGCTGCGGCACGGTCCATAAAGAAAGTGGAAATAACTTCAATTAGGGAGATTGCGGAGGAAATAGCTGCCAGAAGCACCAGCAGATAGAACACAACGCCGAAGAGAGGTCCAACTGTACCCATTGCGCTGAAAACATCCTGCAGAGTGATGAACAGAAGTTTGGGTCCGCTGAGAGCTGCGCTGGGGCCATAGGTGGCGACAGCTGCGGGGATAACAGCGATACCGGCCATAAGAGCCACGATGGTATCGGCAATAACGATGATAACGGAGTTCTTTACAAGGCTTTCCTTCTTGCTCAGATAAGAGCCATAGGTGATCATGGCACCCATTGCAAGGGACAAAGAGAAGAACATCTGTCCGCCCGCAGTAGCAAGAACGGTAAGGAAGCCGGGAGCTTCCTCAATAAATCCTGCCTCCACAGCATAGCCGGGAACAAACATAAATTTAAGGCCTTCAATTGAACCGGGCAGGGTGAGAGAGCGGATGATTATGATAACCAGCATTACAAACAGGGCGGGCATACCAACCTTGTTGAACTTCTCAATTCCGCTGGAAATGCCCCCGCGGTTAATGAGATAGCAGATAACCATAAACAGAAGAGTGAAAATAACTGCGCCAAAGGGATTTGTGAGCATAGCCACGAACAGGTCTGAGCCGGTCATAATAGCGCCGCCTGCAAAAGCCAGATTGCTAAGGTTCAGAGCCAGATACTCAATGCAGTAGGCACCTAGAACAGAGTAGAAGCTCATAATTACAAAGGGAGAAAATACGGCCAGCCAGCCAACCCATTTGAACTTCTTGCTCAGATCATGGTATGCGCCGATTGTGCCCTTGCCGGTCTTGCGTCCCATTGCAAGCTCGCCCATCATAATGACAAAGCCCACAAATACGGCAAGGAGCAGGTAAATGATCAGGAATGTAAAACCGCCGGATTTTCCCATTTTATAGGGGAACCCCCAAATATTTCCGAGACCGACAGCGGAGCCGATAGCGGCAAGCAGGAAGCCTATATTACTTCCCCAGGATCCTCTTTCTTCTTTCAAACTTTTTCCCTCCAAAAATTTAATTCTTTAACGGGATAAACTGTATTTTCACATTATCCCATTTTGCAGGAGTTGTCAAGAAATAAATAGAAACATGTTCATATTATGCAAAATCCCTTTGATTTGGGTAACAATAAAAAGCAAATTTATTGACGGGATAAAATAATGCTGATATACTGTTTTTTGATTTTTAAGACAAATAAGGAGTGTTATCATGGCTAAAACTGTTCAGGATATTCTTGATTTTATCAAGGAAAACGACATTAAAATGGTTGACTTCAAGATGGTGGACATCAACGGTCAGTTCCGCCACGTTACCATCCCCGCTGTCAGCTTCACCGAGGAGCTTATGACCGTGGGTGTTGGCTTCGATGCTTCCAACTACGGCTATGCCGTTGTTGAAAAGAGCGACATGGTCTTCATTCCCGACCCCGACACTGCCGCCCTTGACCCCTTCTGCGAGATTCCCACTCTCTCTATGACCGGCAACGCCATGATAATCGACTATCCCCAGAACCGTCCTCTGGCTCAGTACGCCAGAAACATCGTTCTGGCAGGCGAGAAATACATGCGCGACAGCGGCATTGCCGACACCATGTATATCCTCCCCGAGTTTGAATTTTATCTCTTTGACCGTGTTGGCTGGGATATGCGCCCCAACTCCATCGGTATGGAAATTGATGCAAATCAGTCCCACTGGAACACCGCTGTTGAAGGCCTTGGTGTAACCGTTGCAAAGCAGAAAAACTACCACATCGCAAAGCCCTTTGACACCACCTATGAATGCCGCAGCGAGATGGTTATGCTTATGGAGGAAGCAGGAATTCCCATCAAGTATCACCATCCCGAGGTTGGCGCATCCGGACAGTTCGAAATTGAGCCTATGCTTGGCGTTATGAGCACCATGGCCGACGCTACCATGATGATTAAATATATCATCCATAACACCGCTCTCAAATACGGCAAGAGCGCAACCTTTATGCCCAAGCCCGTTTACGGCGAGGCAGGCAGCGGCATGCATGTTCATATGCTGCTTATGAAGGACGGAGAGCCAGTTTTCTCCGATGATAACGGCTACTCTCACCTGAGCAAGGAGGCTCATTGGTTCATGGGCGGTCTGCTTAAGCACATCAATGCCCTCTGTGCCATCACCAACCCCTCAACCAACTCCTTTAAGCGCCTTGTTCCCGGCTTCGAGGCTCCCGTGACCGTAGGATACGCAACCAGCAACCGCTCCGCCGTTATCCGCATTCCCGCTTACGCAAAAAGCCCCAAGTCCCGCCGCTTTGAGCTGCGCAACCCAGATGCCACCTGCAACCCCTATTTCTGCTATGCAGCTCTGCTGATGGCAGGTCTTGACGGTATCAAAAATCAGATCGATCCTCACGCAAACGGCTGGGGTCCCTACGACATGAACCTCTACCACCTCCCTGAGGAGGAGAAGGCAAAGCTCCAGCAGCTGCCTACCTCCCTTGAGGCTGCTCTGGACGCTCTTGAGGCAGATCACGAGTTCCTCACCGCCGGCGGCGTTTTCCCCGAAGAGCTTATCGCCAACTTTATTAAGACCAAGCGCGCAGAGTGCCGCGAGATGGCAGCCATCCCCACTCCCGCCGAGTTCGACAGATACTACAATCTGTAAAAAATCCGCAAAATAAATATCACCCTTTGGGCTACAACCCAAAGGGTGATATTTTTATTTTTCAACCTTGATTTCTTTTATCCATTTCCACGAGAAATAGCGATACATGCAAATCAGGCCTTTAAGGGGAAATTCCATTCTCAGCACAAAATATACCCAAACGCTGTTCCAGCCCAGCACCAGACCGCCCAATGCTCCAAGGGGCAGCGAAAGGAACCAAAGCAGGGCGCTGTCCGCCATAAGGATAAATCGGGTATCCCCGCCGCCGCGCAAAATCCCTTTGGAGGAAACATAGGCGTTCGTCTGCAAGGGCATGAAAAAGCAATTAACCAGGAACATGCCGTGGCAGAGAGCAAGAGTTTCCGATGAGACATCATAAAAGCTCAGGTAAGGCTTTTCAAGCAGGAGGAGAATCGGAATAAGCAGCGCACCGAAAACAAGGCTTATTAGCATATAACTGTTGCCCTCGCGCTTTGTTTTTTCAATATCTCCCGTTCCTATTGTGTTGCCGATCGCGATTGCGGAAGCTCCGCCCATTGCCATATTCAGAGAGTAGGTTACCTGAACGGCGCTATTTACTATGGAGCAGGCAGCGGAGAATTCCGCTCCCATGTGACCCACTATAACAAAGGTTACGGTGAGGCTGAGTCCAAGCAGAGTGTCGCTTATAAGAACAGGAACGGAGTATTTGACATACTGCTTCCAAAGAGCCTCAGAGCGCTGGAGAAAATGACGGAGGCGGAAGGCAAAGCGGTCATCCCTGAATACGAAAAAGCCGAAGACAAAGAGAAATTCAAAGGCTCTCGCTATAAGAGTTCCAACGGCAGCGCCCACTATTTCCATTCTGGGTGCACCAAGCTTACCGAAAATGAACATCCAGTTGAAAAACAGGTTAAGCACGAATGCGATAGCAGAGCCTATAAGAGGAATTTTAACATTTCCAACGCTGCGGAGAAGATAAGTCGCCGTTGAGGAAAG
The DNA here is from genome assembly GCA_045595025.1 of Oscillospiraceae bacterium. Lineage (GTDB taxonomy): Bacteria > Bacillota > Clostridia > Oscillospirales > Oscillospiraceae > SIG459. The sequence continues at coordinate 25,628 of JAZNZR010000032.1, forward strand.
CCCCGCCATTATAAAGGTCATTCCTATGATTCGCATATATCCGGAGCCGACTTTTATAACTTCCGCGTCGGGGGTGAAAATGCGGACTATAAGGTCAGGGAACGCAACGGAAAAAGCGGTGAAAATGGCGCAGAAAACGATTGAAACACGCAAGGCAATAGCCGCAACAGTGCGCATTGCCTCCCGCTCTCCCCTTCCCCAGAACTGGGAGGACATGACTATCGCGCCCGAGCCAAGACCCATACATATAAATTGGAAAAGAGAATAAAACTGGTTGCCAAAGGCTGCGGCAGCAATCTGGGTTTCACCAAAGCCGCCCACCATCAGGTTATCCAGAAAGTTTATGCCGATAGTGATGAGCTGCTGCAGCACGATGGGCAGCATAAGCACCACTGTCTTTTTGAAAAAAGGCTTGTTCAGTTCAAAAGACTTCATATTGATCACACACTTAAGTTTAATTGCTTATATTTTACTGCAAAACAATCGCTATTTCAATCAGTCTTCCTTAACAAATTAACGCCGGAGCTATAATCCCCGGCGTTAATTTCTCAGCAATATTCCATAATCTTGCTCAAAAGCTCATCTCTGCCATTGCCCTTTTCTGCGGAGAAGGGTATCACCTTCACGCTTTCATCAAGCTGCAGAGTTTCCCTTATGCGCTGCATATTGGGTTCAATTTCGCTCTTTTTAAGCTTATCGATCTTATTGGCAACGATAACAAGATTGCAGTTTGTGGATTTGAACCACTCGGCCATTGTGCAGTCATCCGCGGTGGGTTTATGGCGGGAGTCCACAATCATAATGCCCAGAGTGATAAGCTCAGGTTCCTCGAAAAAGCGCTCCATGAGAGCGCCCCAGCGGTCACGCTCATCCTTGCTGACCTTTGCATAGCCGTAGCCGGGAAGATCCACAAAATAGGCAGTTTTATCAATGAGAAAATAATTCACATGGATGGTCTTACCGGGCTGTGCGCCAACGCGGGCAAAGTTTTTGCGGTTGAGAAGCTTATTGATGACGGAAGACTTACCCACATTACTCTTGCCGGAAAAAACAATGGTGGGTCGGCTGTCGCGGATGAAGCCGGATGCGGAGGCTGCAGACTTTATAAATTCCACATTATGCAAATTCATACTCTCACCTACTGTCTGATACTGCGGCGGGCAGAATCGTTATTTTCGGGGATGGGCATTATGGCGCTCTCCTCCCCGCTTTCACTGCTGACGCAAAGGCTTGGACGAATAAGAACAGTGTCCAAAATCTTGTCCACATGGTCAGTGGTGATAAAGTTCAGCGCTGCGCGGACGCTCTGGTCAATCTCCTGAAGATCCTTCTCATTCTCGGAAGGAATTATTACGGTATTGATACCTGTGCGGAGTGCGGCCATGGTCTTTTCCTTCAGTCCTCCGATAGCCATAACTCTGCCGCGAAGGCTTATCTCACCTGTCATGGCAATGTCTCTGCGTACAGGTGCGCCGGTGAGGGCGGAGATAAGAGCAACGGTTATTGTTATACCGGCGGAAGGACCGTCCTTGGGAATGGCACCTTCGGGGAAATGGATATGGATATCCTTGGTCTTATAGAAATCGCTCTCAATGCCAAGGGTTTTGGCACGGGAACGGATATAGCTTACAGCAGCCTTGGCGCTTTCCTGCATTACCTGACCGATATTACCGGTGAGCTCAAGCTTGCCGCTGCCGTCCATAACGCTGACTTCAACATCCAGAACCTCGCCGCCTACGGAAGTCCATGCAAGACCACGGACAAGACCTATCTCATCACGGGGATAGAGCTTATCTGCCTTGAACTTTGCAGCACCGAGGAAGCTTTCAAGACCGCCTGCTTTGACGCTGACACTCTTGCGCTGACCTTCCGCAATAATGCGTGCAGTCTTTCGGCATACAGCCGCAATCTCCCGCTCCAGAACGCGGACACCGGATTCGCGGGTATAATCGGCGATTATCTCCCGGATGGCATCGTCACTGAGCTTCAAACTGCGGGCAGTGAGACCGTGCTTTTTTCTCTGCTTAGGCAGAAGATGATCCTTTGCAATACGAAGCTTTTCCTCGTCGGTATAGCTGGAAAGTTCAATAACTTCCATTCTGTCCAGAAGGGCTCTGGGAATGGTGGAGGTGGTATTTGCGGTGGTGATGAAGAAAACCTCACCCAGATCAACGGGTATTTCAAGGAAGTTATCACGGAAGGCACCGTTCTGCTCTCCGTCAAGAGCTTCCAAAAGCGCTGCGGAGGGATCTCCCTTATAGTCGCTTCCCAGCTTGTCTATCTCGTCAAGCACCATAACGGGGTTCATGCTTCCCGCCTGCTGCAATCCGGAAATAAGGCGACCGGGCATAGCTCCCACATAGGTTTTTCTGTGACCGCGAATTTCGGCTTCATCGTGGACGCCGCCCAGAGAAATGCGGGCCATTTTTCTGTTGGTTGCCCGGGCAATGCTCATGGCAACGCTGGTTTTACCTACACCGGGAGGGCCTACAAGGCAGAGCACGCTGCCCTTAAGATTAGGTGCAAGTTGACGCACCGCGAGATATTCGATGATACGGTCTTTGACCTTTTCAAGGCCGAAATGATCCTCATCAAGACATTTCTTTGCCTTTGCGATATCCGTGGTATCCTCAGTGCGGCTGTTCCAGGGCATTTCAAGGCAAACATCCAGATAAGTGCGAAGGACGGCTCCCTCGCTGCTGCCGAAGGGCTGCTTTGCGAGACGGCCAAGCTCCTTGAGAAGCTTATTTTCTGTATCCTTGGGAAGACCGAGCGCGAGGATTTTTTCTTTATACTCTCCAAGCTCATCTCCGGAATCCTCAAAGCCTTCTCCGCCCAGCTCACGCTGGATAACCCGCATCTGCTCGCGGAGATAATAGTCCCGCTGCGCCCGGTTCATCTCTTCCTTGGTAACATCTTCGATACTCTTCTCAAGAGAGAGAATGTTGATCTCTCTATTGAGAATTCTGCTGAGTATCTCAACGCGGCGGAGAGGTCGCAGTTCATCAAGAACTTCCTGCTTTTCGCTGTGCTTAAGGAACACATTCTGGGCAATATAGTCGGCAACATATCCGGGGTCATTGCTGTCCACCACGCTGAGGAATGTCTCGGGGGGAACAGTTCCGACAATTTCGGAATATTCGTCAAAAAGGTTGATGCAGCTGCGCATAAGAGCCTCCACCTTGGGAGTTACGGAGCCCAGCTTGGTCTCGGGAAGCTTTTCCACTGTTGCATTAAAACAAGGTCTGCTCTCTTCAATGCTCATGGCGCGGGCGCGGCATTTGCCCTCAACCATAACCTTAACGATGCTGCTTCCGGGTATTTTCAGCACCTGATGAATGGTGCATACAGTGCCAATATTATAGAGGTCATTGGCCTTTGGCATAGCAGTTGCAATTTCCTTCTGTGTTACAAGGAATATCTCCTGCTCAGAGCCGATTGCCGCATTCAAGGCAGCAACAGACATAGGACGCTCCACATCAAAGTTCACCATCATTCCGGGGAAAACAGTAATTCCTCGAAGAGGCAGCAGGGGCATTGTGGAAATATTTTTATTATAGTCCATAATTATCCTCCTTCCTGAGGGGTAAAAAGGCAGAGCGGGAACGCTCCGCCTTAGTATTTTCAGTTCTCGCTTTTTCTGATTATTTCGGGATCAGAACCGTTTTTAACGCAGTCGGCGGTTATACGCACGCTGCAGATGCTCTCATCAGAGGGAACGGCAAACATCACGCCGGTCATTATGTTCTCCATTACAGAACGCAGACCGCGGGCACCGATTTCCTTTTCAATGGCCTTGTCGGCTATTGCGCCGAGAGCCTCCTCATCAAATATAAGCTCAACATCGTCCATAGCCATCAGTGCGGTATACTGACGGGTAAGGGCATTTCTGGGTTCGGTGAGAATTCTGACAAGATCCTCCCTGCTCAGAGAGTTAAGAGGAGTGACAACGGGCAGACGGCCGATAAGCTCGGGGATTATACCGAAGCGGAGAAGATCCTGCTGCTGGATATGCTGCAGGGTTTCGCCTACATTTCTCTCCTTGCTGCTTTTTATGTCAGCGCCAAAGCCCATGCTCTTTTTATCCAGACGCTGCTCGATAATCTTTTCAATGCCGTCAAAAGCACCGCCGCAGATAAACATGATATTGCTTGTGTCTATCGTTATGAACTCCTGATGGGGATGCTTTCTTCCGCCCTGAGGAGGAACATTGGCAACGGTGCCCTCAAGAATCTTAAGCAGAGCCTGCTGAACGCCTTCACCGGAAACATCGCGGGTGATGGAGGTATTCTCGCTCTTGCGGGAAATTTTATCCATCTCATCGATATAGATAATACCCCGCTGGGCTCTCTCAACATCAAAGTCAGCAGCCTGAAGCAGGCGAAGCAGGATATTTTCAACGTCCTCACCAACATAACCTGCCTCGGTAAGAGTGGTTGCATCGGCTATGGCAAAGGGTACATCCAGCATTTTTGCCATGGTCTGGGCAAAGAGAGTTTTTCCGCTTCCTGTGGGTCCCACAAGGAGTATGTTGCTTTTCTGGAGCTCGACATCGCTGTCCTGAGATCCGTGGAGAATGCGCTTATAGTGGTTATAAACCGCAACGCTCAGGGCGATTTTTGCCTTGTCCTGGCCTATTATATAGTCGTCGAGGGCAGCCTTGATCTGGGTAGGCTTGGGGAGCTCATCCAAGCTCATATCCACGCTTTCATAGCCTGTTTCGTAGCTGTTTTCCTCAAAATCGTAATTTTCGTCAATAATGCCCATGCACAGACGAACACACTCATCGCAGATATAGCTACCGTTTCCGGCTATCATACGGTTGGTCTGGTCCTGGGTTCTTCCGCAGAAGGAGCATCTTATGCTGTCATTTCTGGCCATTTGCAGTCTCCTTGAGTTTGAAAATGCTTTTTAAAAAGTCTCCAAAATATGCATTTGGGGGGGTATTGAAAAATACCCCCCAAACACGCTATTTATCGTTTGGTGATGACCTTATCGATAAGGCCGTATTCAAGAGCCTGCTCAGCGGTCATGAAGTTATCGCGCTCGCAGTCGGCAGTTACCTGCTCAATGCTCTTGCCGCAATTTTCCGCCATGATGCGGTTCATTCTTTCCTTAATGGACTCCAGTCTCTTCAGGTGGATTGCCATATCAGTAACCTGACCCTGAGTTCCTGCAGAAGGCTGATGAATCATAATCTCCGCATTGGGAAGAGCAATGCGCTTGCCCTTTGCACCTGCGCTCAGCAAAAATGCACCCATGGATGCGGCCATGCCCACGCAAATGGTGGAAACATCGCACTTGATGTACTGCATAGTGTCATAAATAGCCATGCCGTCCGTTACACTGCCGCCGGGGCTATTGATGTAAAACTGGATATCCTTGTCCGGGTCCTGAGCCTCAAGGAAGAGGAGCTGGGCCACAATAAGGCTTGCGGTGGTGGGGTTGACTTCCTCGGACAGCATAATGATGCGGTCATTGAGAAGTCTGGAAAAAATGTCATAAGAGCGCTCCCCGCGGGAAGTCTGCTCAACAACATAGGGAATAAAGCTCATAGTTAAAACTCTCCTTTCAATATTTGTTAGCTTGATCTTTCAGCCTATCCAAGAGAGCATATCCTTTTCTTCTCTTTGTTATTCAGCGTCCTCGGCCTTGACATCGGTAGCGACAGCAGCCTCAGCAACAACATCGGCAGCCTTTCTCATCTTGAGGTCGCGGGCGATAATCTCGGTGGAGATAGCCTTCTTCAGCTCTTCAACATCCATGCTGTAAGCTTCAGCGGCGGTGGTGTATTCCTTCTCGATGTCCTCTTCGGAAACAACGATGCCCTCAGCCTCGGCACAAGCCTCGAGGAAAATCTGGGTGCGTACTTCGTTTGCTGCGGAGGGACGCATCATGGCGCGGAAGGTGTTCTCATCCATGCCCATCATGCCAAGGTACTGGCCGAACTCAAAGCCCTGCATTGCGCAGTTGCGGGCATAGTCCTCGCATACTCTGTCAACCTGCTCGTCAACCATAGCATCGGGAACTTCAACTTCCATGTTGTCAACAGCCTTCTGGAGAGCAGCTGCCTTGAAATCCTTCTCGGAGCTCTCGCTCTTGCGGCCTTCAATCTCAGCCTTCAGAGAAGCCTTGTACTCTTCGAGAGTATCAAACTCGGAAACATCCTTTGCGAACTCATCGTCCAGCTCGGGGAGAACGTTTTCCTTAACCTCGTTGCACTTTACGTGGAAGACAACGGCTGCGCCTGCCAGCTCAGGGGTGTAATCCTCGGGGAAGGTGATGTCGATATCCTTCTCCTCGCCGGCCTTCATGCCAACAACCTGCTCCTCAAATCCGGGAACAAAGCTGCCGCTGCCGAGGGTGAGGTCAAAACCTTCGCCCTTGCCGCCTTCAAAAGCAACGCCGTCCTTGAAGCCTTCGAAGTCGATGTTTGCAGTGTCGCCTTCAGCAGCCTCGCGCTCAACGGTAACGATACGTGCGCCCTTCTTCTGCTCCTTTGCCAGCTCAGCAGTGATCTCTTCCTCGGAAACCTCTACGGGAGCCTTATAAGCCTCAATGCCCTTGTACTCGCCGAGCTTTACTTCGGGGTAGAGAGCGATTTCGAATTCGATGCTGAGGTTCTTGCTCTCGTCAACATTGTAGTTAACGATTGCGGGATGACCGACGGTGCGGGCATCGGACTCGGCAATGCCGGACTCAAAAGCAGCGGGAGCCAGTTCTTCGATAGCATCCTCATAGAAAACATCGGCGCCGTACATGCCTTCGATGACCATACGGGGTGCCTTGCCCTTGCGGAAGCCGGGAACATAAATGCTCTTCTTTGCCTTCAGGTAAGCGCCGTTGACAGCCTTCTCAAATGCTGCTGCGTCGATTTCTACCTGGAAACCAAGCTTGCCGTTTTCTTTCTTTTCAAGGTTTTTAACAACCATGGGGATTTCCTCCTATACATTTATCAGAAAGTTTTTTATTTTTTACTGTTTCTTTCCATAAGATAGCAATTTAGTATAACAGATTGCACAGAAAAAAGCAATCAATTTTTACATTATTTTCAAAGGAATAAACTGAAGATGGTCGGATGAAATAAGGCGAAGCCTAATTCCGTGGCTCTCTCCCTCAAAGGCGGCGGCTCTTCCCGCACTGTGGAGATGGCCGTAGTAGCATTTTTTCACTCCGTAGCGTTCCATAAGCTCCAGCATAGGCGTGCATTCATACCCGTACATCTTGGGCGGATAGTGGAGGAAAACTATCTTCTCCCTCTCACCCGCCGCCTTAAGGCTGGCTTCAAGACGAAGAAGCTCCCTATCCGTCATCTTCTTATCGTGCTCCCGGCTCACATTGCCTTCCGCCGCCCATCCACGGGTTCCGCAAATGGCAATGTCTTCATAGAAAAAGCAGTTATTATTGAGTATCTCTATAGAGTCTATGCCCTTTTCCTCAAAAAACTTCATTGCCTTTGACGCGGTTGACCACCAGTAATCATGATTGCCCTTAAGAATGATTTTTCTGCCGGGAATAGAGTGGATAAAACGAAAATCCTCCTCCGCCTCCTGCAGGGTCATTCCCCAGGTAAGGTCGCCGCAGATAACGGTGGTGTCTCCCTCCTTAATGAGGGAAATGCCTTCCTTGAGCTTTTGTATATAGTTTTCCCATCTGCCTCCGAAAACGTCCATAGGCTTATTGCAGCCAAGGGAGAGATGGAGGTCGCCGATAACGAATAATGACATATATTACTCCGGGAATAATTAATTTATTTCGGTACAAAATATATTTCGCCGGATATCACGGCAAAATAAAATCAGGGAGAGCGGAAGCATGAAGGATAATCACAGCCATTGCGGAAAGCTCGGCGGCGTTGGCTGCAGCGTTTATAACTGCATCTACAACGATGTTGAGTGTAAAGCCTGCACCGCTGACCACATCAAAGTGGAAACCAAGACCGGTGACTGCAAGGCAGAAGCTGCCTGCGGCACCTACACCCCCAGAACCCAGTTCTGAGGGACTTGGGAGGACGGATTACATTTCCGTCCTCTTACATATCATTTATTCATTTAAGAAATGCTCCAACGACCTCGAGCATCTTTTCCTTTTCGGTGAAGGCGTCGAAGCGGACTTCCCTCTTATCAAGTCCGGAAAGAGGTGCGGGAATTTTTGTACCGCTTGCTTCGGAAAGGGCGGAGAGAGCATCCTCCCCTGCCCCCGCGCCGAGAGCATCCAGAACATCCACAGCGAACTTATAGGGACTTGCGGTGGAGACTATAACGGCGGGGTTTGTCTCCTGCGCTCCGCGCTTTTCGCAAAGCACCTTGTAGGCAACGGCGGTATGGGTATCCATAAGATAGCCCTTTTCATCGAAAAGACCGCGGATAGCTTTCTTTGTTTCGGCATCGTCGCAGCAGCCGCAGCCGAAATCAGCCTTGATAGCGGCAAGGACAGCCTCATCCACCTGATATAAGCCCTTTTCGCTGAGAGCGGACATATACTCTCTCACCTTTTCGCTGCCGGCAATAGCATAGAGAAGTCTCTCCAGATTGCTGGAAACGAGAATATCCATAGAGGGAGAAATGGTGGTATGGAAGGGGCGGTTTTTGTCATAAACGCCCTTTTCTATAAACTCAGTGAGAACATTGTTCTCATTGCTGGCGCAGATAAGTCTGCCCACGGGAAGCCCCATCTGCTTAGCGTACCAGCCTGCAAGGATATTGCCGAAATTGCCGGTGGGAACGCAGAAATCCAGTTTTGCGCCCAATGCAAGCTTTCCGCTTTTTACAAAGTCGCAGTATGCAGAGAAATAATAAACTATCTGGGGCAGAAGTCTTCCCCAGTTTATGGAGTTTGCGGAGGAGAGGAAAAAGCCTCTTTCCGCGAGAGATGCGGCAAAGTCACCGTTTCCGAAAATCTTTTTAACGCCGGTCTGGGCATCGTCAAAGTTGCCCACCACGGCGCATACACCAACATTATCACCGCTCTGGGTTACCATCTGCAGCCGCTGAATATCGGAAACGCCGTCCTTGGGGTAAAATACAAATATTTTGGTGCCTTCAACATCCGCAAATCCCTCAAGAGCTGCCTTGCCGGTATCGCCGGAGGTTGCAACCAGTATGCAAACAGTCTTGTCTTCGCCGGTTTTCTTCAAAGAAGCGGTGAGTAAATGGGGCAGCATCTGCAGCGCCATATCTTTGAAGGCGCAGGTGGGACCGTGCCAAAGCTCCAGAAACGCGGTTTGATCATCAATGAAGCTGAGAGGCGCTACGGCTTCGCAGTCGAAGTTATCACCATAGGCAGCGGCGGTGAATTTTTCAATTTCCTCAGCGCCGAATTCCTCAAGGAAAAGGCTCATTATGCTCTTTGCTCTTGCTCTGTAGTCGGCATTGATAAGCGCGGCTATCTCCTCAAGAGTGACTTTGGGAAGAGTTTCGGGAACAAAGAGTCCTCCGTCGGAGGCAAGTCCCTTGGCTATTGCCTGAGCGGCGGAAATCTTTATGCTTTCATCTCTGGTGCTGTAATACTTCATATCTTCACCTCAAAACGCGTTTTCTATGTGGTTGATCTGAATTTCTCCCGCATTGCCCTCCGGGGCATAAACCTCGATAACATCAAATCTGGGCTGCTTCTCCGTGGGATTTTGGCTGAGCCAAAGCTGCGCCGCCGTCATAACCCGCTGCTGTTTTGCAGCGGTTACAAACTCCCTTGCCTGAGCGAAGGCCGCATTTTTCCGCAGCTTTACCTCCACAAAAACTGTGAAAAGCTTATCCTCGGCAATAATGTCTATCTCGCCGAAGCGGCAGGAATAATTCATCCCTATAATTTTGTATTTCTTTTTTTTGAGATATTTCGCGGCCTGTTCCTCACCGAAACGGCCAAGAAGCTTTTTATCCATATCAGTGCATCTTTTTCAGAAAAGAGGGTCTGTGGATGGGGCTCATTCCATGCTCACGGATAGCGGCATAGTGAGCCTTTGTGCCGTAGCCCTTGTGCTTATCGAAGGAATATTCGGGATATTCCTCCGCCATTTCCAGCATATAACGGTCTCGGGTTACCTTGGCGAGAATGCTTGCGGCAGCTATGGAAGCGCACTTTGCATCGCCATGTATAACGGTGCGGCTTTCCCCCTCAATACCCGCATTGCGGTTGCCGTCAATAAGTGCCAGAGCGGGAGAAACCTCCAGCTTTGCAATGGCTCTGTTCATGGCAAGATAGGTTGCTCCAAGAATATTGAGGCTCTCTATTTCCTCAACGCTTGCAAAGGCAATGCCGTAGCTCACCGCGGAGGAAATTATCTTATCATAAAGCTCATCGCGCTTTTTCTCGCTGAGCTTTTTGGAATCGTTGAGACCTTCAATTTCAAGTCCACGGGGCAATATAACGGCTGCGGCGCATACGGGGCCTGCGAGAGGGCCTCTTCCAGCTTCGTCAACTCCGCATACGGGATATACTCCGCTGTCCAGTATCTCGCTTTCCAGTTCCCACAAGTCAAGTTTATCTGACATCTTTTACACCTCCGGAGGTGCTTCAAGGCTGATGCGTCCCAGCTTTCCGTCGTGATACTCGCTGAGGAGCACATTGGCCATACGCTCGATATCGTTTTCTCCCTTGCTTACAAGGAAGCCGCGCTTTTTTGCAGCATCTTCCAGAAGCTCAAAGCCGTTTTTATCGGGGTCGGGGGTGAACTTATAGCGCTGCTCAATAGCCTCGGGCTTTAATGCGCGAAGGCGGAGCATAAAGTTTGCAGCGAGGGTCTCCTTATCAAGAACATCCGCTTTTATTGCGTTGGTGAGAGCAAGAGCCTCGCCAACCTCCTGAGAATCGAACTTGGGCCAGAGAATGCCGGGGGTATCAAGAAGGTCAAGTCCGTTGCCAATGTTTATCCACTGCTTGCCTCTGGTAACACCGGGCTTATCCCCTGCAATGGCGGCCTTGCGTCCCGCCACCTTGTTGATAAATGTGCTTTTACCCACATTGGGTATTCCCAAAATCATTATGCGGAGAGGTCTTGTTCCCTGTCCCTTTGCCTCATAGGCGGCAATCTTCTCCTTGAGAACGCTGCGGACGGCGGAGCTGAAATTATTCACACCCTTGCCGGTTTTTGCGTCCGTCTCCAGAACATAAAATCCTTTTTTCTGGAAGTAGGCTCTCCATTTTGCAGTTATGGCAGGGTCAGCAAGGTCAATGCGGTTAAGGATGATAAGTCTGGGCTTATCCCCCGCCAAACGGTCTATATCCGGGTTGCGGCTGGAAAAAGGAATTCTTGCATCCAGAAGTTCACAGACCGCATCCACCATTTTCATATTTTCTTCTATCATTCTCTGGGCCTTGGTCATATGACCGGGGAACCATTGAATAACCATTTTTTCGTATGCGTTATCGGGCATAGCTTAAATCACCTTTTCTGTCAGGATACAAAACCGATTTTTTCAAGAGGGGAAATTCTGAATATAACCTTACCGAGAATGTTTCTGGTGTCCACGCAGCCTATGCTTTCGGTGCGGCTGTCCGTGGAGCCGTTGCGGTTATCACCCATAACAAAAACACAGCCTTCGGGCACTTCTATCTCATACTCAAAGTCCTGAGGATCAAGATAGCTATAGTATCCATACTCCTTGGTGTAAGGCTCATCAAGAGCTTTTCCGTCAACCATTACAACGCACTTTTTAAAGTCGATATCAACGGTCTGGCCTTCCGTTGCAATAATGCGCTTTACAATGGGCTCTTCTCTGAAGCTGGGCTGACGGAGAACTACAATGTCTCCGTTATCGGGGGTATAGAAAAGCTTGCTGATTATAAGGCGGTCACCGTCCTGAAGGGTGTTTTCCATGCTTCCGCCAACAACACCTACGGTGCGGCCAACAAAGAGGAATACAATAATGCAGACGATGAGGGCAAAGACTATGCACTGAATCCAGTCGAAAAGCTCACCGGCTTTTGTTGTCTCCTCGGCAGGAGCAGTTTCTGCCTTCTTTTTATTTTTCATACGCTTAATGTCCATAATTTGCCTCCGTTGAGGAAATATTTAATCAGTGTATTATATACCAAAATACGCCCTGCTTGCAAGGGTAAGTTATAATTGATGTATTCCAAACACTATGGTAAAATTAAAAAAATCAAACGCGAGGTGAATATCATGCTCCAAACCGTGCTTTTTGGCTGCAGCGTCGAAATCGACACCGAAGCTACAAAAAACTGGTACGAAACCAACGACGAGTGGGGCTGCGAATGCGGCGACTGCCGCAATTTTGTGGCCCTCGCGAAAAAGCGTGCTCTGCCCTCCCCCTTGCTGGAATGTCTGGACGATTTGGGCATCCCTGCCGAAAAGGCCACCTATGTCTGTGAAATCATCCCCAAAGACGAAGGACACCTCTACCAGTTCAGCTACCGCATCGCCGGAAAGATAATAAACGAAGGTTCCGACAACTGTTTGCCTCAGAGCTGGGGTGAACCCAGATGCTGCCACGAGATCTATCCCTATGGCGCTCCTGACTTCCCCCAGCCACACTTCGACCTGGAATTCTGGCTGATTTTGAAAACTGACACAAAATAATTTAAGGGAGGAAACATGGATAAACTCAGCATACGCTCCGTCCGTCTAGCAGACGCCGAAGCTCTTTCCGAAATTTACTCATATTATGTGGAGAAAACCGCAGTCACATTTGAATATGAGTCTCCCTCCCCCGCTGAATTTGAAAAGCGCATAGAAAGCACCACGGCACGCTATCCCTACATTGTGGCAGAAGAGGACGGAATCATTATTGGTTACGCTTATGCGGGAGTTTTCAAGACCCGCGCCGCCTATGACCGCTGCGTAGAGGTGAGCATATATCTCGCCAACGATGAGCGGGGAAACGGTGTCGGCAGAAGGCTCTACGAGGAGCTTGAAGCGCGGCTTTCTGAAATGGGTATTTTGAATCTTTATGCCTGCATAACCCACTGCGAAAACGAGGATGAATATCTGACTAAGCAGAGTCCTCTTTTTCATGGCCGGATGGGCTATGAAAAGATAGGTCATTTCAGCAAATGCGGCTATAAGTTCGGCCGCTGGTACGACATGATATGGATGGAGAAATTCATCGGCGAGCATAGTGAAAATCCCGACTCTGTTAAATGGCCGGCAGAATAAAAGCAAAGAAGCTTCCTCGGATGAGGAAGCTTCTTTGCTTATGTACCGGAAAAACGGCGGGAGCAAGCCCCCGCCCTACGGGGATGCAATGAATAAAATAAAAAAACCGCTGAGAAATCAGCGGTTTTTTTATTGGGTTTTAGCTTACAGGCGCTCCTTGACCTTAGCGGCCTTACCCACGCGGTCACGCAGGTAGTAGAGCTTAGCTCTGCGAACCTTACCTCTGCGGACGGTCTCGACGGAGACGATGCTGGGAGAATGAACAGGGAAAACCTTCTCGCAGCCGACGTTGTAGGAGATACGACGTACGGTGATGGTCTCGTTGATGCCGCCGTGCTTCTTGGCGATGATGATGCCTTCGTAGGCCTGGTTACGCTCACGAGAACCTTCCTTAACGCGGACGGTAACACGGACGGTGTCACCAACGTTCATGGTGGGGAGCTCGGGCTTCATGTACTGTGCAGTCAGGGTTTTGATGAGATCTGCCATTTTTATATTTCCTTCCTTTTATAGACGTTCATACCGGAGGGCAAAGGCCGCGGAAGCGGACCGTCTTTATTCATTCA
>JAZNZR010000033.1:0-30212 GCA_045595025.1 Oscillospiraceae bacterium
ACAAAACATAATGTTTTGTGTTCTTACAATGTTTAATTTTCAAGGTACACCGGAGAGCTTTTTGAGCTCCCACCGGCGCTCCGTGGAGCGTCAGCTTTGTTAGAATAACACACCACTATCGCTTTGTCAACACTTTTTTTCAACTTTTTTTGAAATTTTTTAATTATTTTTTTAACCCCAAAATCTTGACTTTTTCATGGTGAAAAAGCACAAAATATCGGGATTTTCCGTAGGTTTTCCTACTAAAAATCCCGATACCCCTCGACAAATATCAATTATTGCTGCATTGCGGCTATAGTTTTTTCGAAAAGTTCTCCCAGCTCCATGCCCAGCATTTCTGCACCCTGAGAGATAACTTCCCGGGAGCATCCGGCGGCAAATTTCTTGTCCTTGAACTTCTTTTTTATGCTCTTGGCTTCCATGCCCTCAAGCCCGGTGGGACGCATCAGCGCTGCCGCTCCGATAAGTCCTGTAAGCTCGTCCACGGCAAAGAGCACCTTTTCCATATAGCTTTCGGGAGCTACATCTATGCATATACCGTAGCCATGGCTTATTACCGCGTGGATCATTTCCGGGTCTATATCCATCTCAGCAAGCATCTCTTTAGCCTTTACGCAATGCTTTTCAGGATAGAGTTCAAAATCTATATCGTGAAGTATGCCCACGCTGTGCCAGAACTCGGCCCTCTCGCTGTCATGCTCCATCGCAAAGGCTTTGAGCACCTTGCCCACGGTTTCGGCGTGCTCAATATGAAATGCTTCCTTATTATACTTCCTGATTATTTCAAGAGCCTCATTGGGAGTTGGTATGTAAGACATATATTTCTGACCTCCGTTTTTTTCTAATTATAAGCCAGAGTGGGTCTTAAATCAATATGTAGCCCCGTGGAGCAATAAACTCCGCGGGATATTTTTTCAGTTCATAGTCTTGCGTCCGCGTATTCTGCTTCCGCTGCCCGCATTATCGGGAGTATCCGCATTGCCCACAGCATTGCCGTTATTATCATTGCCGTTGACTGCGTCACCCACATCATCGATAATGTCATTGGCACCCTGTTCAATTTCTCCGCCCACTTCGGGAAGAACGCCGTTCTGGGCAGAATCCTTGTCGCCGATTATTCCGTTTTCGTCCTGCACCATGCCGTTGTTATCCTCAGGCTTTACGGTACTGCCGTTTTCGGTTTCGGGAGTCATAGTGGGGTCGGGTCTGTCGTTTCTGCTGCCGCATGCGGTAAGAGCTGTTGCAAGCAGCGCAGCAATAATTACACTCAGGATGATTTTCTTCATTTTTATTCCTCCAGTAAATTGGTTGCAGACATATTATTTACCTTCTGCGGAATATTATTTATTTTTGCTGAAGAAATTTTTGGCAAAATCAAATTGTTGGACTTTATAATTTATATATTGTATAATGCCTTTAATATTAACTGCAAGGAGCAGCAATGAACACCACTAAAGAAAGACGCTCTTCCCGCTTTACCTCCTGGTTTGAGCTTTGCCCCATACGGCACATAATAATCATAATATTCGCCCTCATTATTGGCGCCTATTTTCTTCTCAGAGGAAACGAGGCTTTGCTCGATGCCGCATCACGGACTTTTGCCCGCCCCTGGCACAGCGCCCTCAGCAGTTTTTCCTCCCTCTTTCCTTTTTCACTTTGCGCAGTTTTGATAGCCCTCGCTGTTGTGGGCGCCTTGGTTTACATAATCTTTCAGCTTATATATATGCTGCGCCGCGGAAATGTGCTTAAACGGCTTTACCGCATACTTATGACCGCAGTTATGGCCTTCTGCGTTTTTTACGGCGGCTTCTGCGCTCTTTGGGGAATTTACTTCTACACTGCCGATTTTGAAGAGCAAAGCGGTATTTATTCCCGTCCCATAAGCACTTATGAGCTGAAGCTTGTGACACGATACTTCACTCACCAGCTCAACGAATATTCCGACGATGTCCGCAGAGACGAAAACGGTATTTTTGCCGAGGATATGGATGCCATTTTCGATTATTCCCCCCATCTTTACGATGCGGTAAGCGAAGATTTCCCCTGTCTTGGAGGAAAGCCCCTGCGGAGCAAACCCTTTCTCTTTTCCAAAATCCTCAGTCACATGACCTTCACAGGCTTTTTCTTCCCCTTCACTGGAGAGGCGAACATCAATATTGACTCCCCCTCCTGCATGACCGCCTCCACTATCGCACATGAGATTGCCCACCAGCGCGGAGTTGCCCAGGAGGACGAGGCAAACTTTGTGGCGGTCCTCGCTTCCTTTGCCGACGGAAATCCCGTTTACTGCTATTCATCCAGCCTTATGGCCTATACATATCTGAGTAATGCTCTCTACACCGCCGATTATGACGCATGGCTGGATAACTATATGACCCTCTCCCCCGAAGCACTGGCCGACCTTCGGCATAACAGCAGCTACTGGGACAAATACCGCGACAGCGTTGTTAACACCGCCACCGATGCCATCTACACGGGCATGCTCCATTCCTACGGCCAGACAGACGGTCTGAAGACCTACGGAAAATGCGTTGACCTGCTCGTGGTATACTATCTTGATGACGCGGTGCAGCATTTCAGAAAGGTGAGCTGATATTATGAAAATCGCAATCATTGCCGTCCTTACCCTTGTTCTTGTCCTGCTTCTTGCGGGATATATCGCTTTCTCCATCGCCTGCTGGCGGCGCGTGGGTAAAATTATGGGCTCCGGTGCCCCCAGCCTTCTCCCCTATAAGGAGCAGATGGATGCGGGCAGAGACTGGTTTCTGTCTCAGCAGCCCGAGAAGGTGGAAATCGTCTCCCACGACGGGCTTAAGCTTCGCGGTCTCTATGTGGAGCATCCTCAGGCCAAAGGCACTATAATCCTTATACACGGCTACCGCATGGACGGTTACACAGACTTCACCTGCATCTATAAGCATTACTACGATCTTGGCTTCTCTCTCCTCAACGTTTTCCAGCGCGCCCACGCTGAGAGTGAGGGAGATTATATCACCTTCGGCATAAAAGAGCGCTTCGATTGCCGCGATTGGTGCTGCTATATCTCCGACCGCTTTGGAAGCGAGCACATAATCGTTCTGGACGGTCTTTCCATGGGGGCTTCCACTGTGCTTATGGCAACAGGACTTGAGTTGCCCAAAAACGTCCGGGTTATTATTGCCGACTGCGGCTTTGTCTCTCCCTGGGAGCAGATTGCCCATCTTTTGAAAACCAAGTATCACCTTCCCGTACACCCCCTTCTTGACCTTGCGGATTTATGGGCAAGAATTATGGGCGGCTTCAGTCTGAAAGAATATTCCACTGTTGAAGCTATGAAAACAAACACCATTCCCGTCCTCTTCCTTCACGGAGAGGCTGACGAGTTTGTTCCCACCCAGTTCAGCATCCGCGCTTACGAAGCCTGCAATGCTCCCAAAAAGATCCTCACCGTTCCCGGCGCAGGTCACGGCGTGAGCTATCTCACCGACCCGGAGTCCTGCGACAAAATTCTTGATGACTGCCTCAACAGTTTGTAATGTATAAAAAAGCTGCGAGAGAATACTCTCGCAGCTTTTTTATTTTTCTGTATTTACTTTGCGCGGGTACGGATCTCCTCGCTGATGGAAGCGATGAATTCATCAAGAGCGACAGCGCCCTTATCCTCGCCTGCACGGGTGCGGACAGCAACAGCGCCTGCCTCGGCCTCCTTATCGCCCACAACCAGCATATAGGGAACCTTCTTAAGCTGAGCCTCGCGGATCTTATAGCCGATCTTTTCATTGCGCAGGTCGGTCTCGGTACGAATGCCCAGAGCCTCCAGCTTTTCGGCAACGGACTTTGCATACTCGGCGGTGCGGTCAGTAATAGGCATAATTTTGACCTGAACGGGAGCCAGCCAAGTGGGGAATGCGCCAGCAAAATGCTCGGTGATGACGCCGATGAAACGCTCGATGGAGCCGAAGACAACGCGGTGGATCATAACGGGGCGATGCTTCTCGCCGTCAGCGCCCACATATTCAAGCTCGAAGCGCTCGGGCAGCTGCATATCCAACTGGATGGTGCCGCACTGCCAGGTGCGTCCGATGGAGTCTTCAAGATGGAAGTCCAGCTTGGGGCCGTAGAATGCGCCGTCACCCTCGTTGATAATGTAGGTCTTGCCCAGTTCTTCAACTGCGGCTTTCAGGGTCTCGGTTGCGAAGTCCCAATCCTTCTCGTCGCCCATATGATCCTCGGGCATGGTGGAAACCTCGATCTGGTAGCTAAGACCGAAGACGGAGTAAACCTCGTCAAAGAGGCGGACAACATTCTTGATCTCGTCCTTCATCTGATCCCATGTCATGAAGATATGGGCATCGTCCTGAGTGAAGCAGCGTACACGGAAAAGTCCGTGGAGAGCGCCGGAAAGCTCATGGCGGTGAACAAGACCAAGTTCGCCTACGCGCAGGGGCAGGTCACGGTAGGAGTGGGGCTCGGAGGAATAAACCAGCATTCCGCCGGGGCAGTTCATGGGCTTGATGGCGAAGTCAACATCGTCAATAACGGTGGTATACATATTGTTCTTATAGTGTCCCCAGTGGCCGCTGCGCTCCCAGAGCTGGCGGTTCATCATCATAGGAGTGGAGCACTCAACATAGCCATAGCGCTTATGAACCTCTCTCCAGTAGTCGATGAGGGTGTTGCGCAGAACCATACCCTTGGGAAGGAAGAAGGGGAAGCCGGGGCCTTCATCGCGAAGCATAAAGAGACCGAGCTCCTTGCCCAGACGGCGGTGGTCGCGCTTCTTGGCTTCTTCAATGCGCTGGAGATATGCGTCCAGCTCGTCCTTCTTGGGGAAGCAGGTGCCGTAAACGCGCTGGAGGCTCTTGCGGCTGCTGTCACCGCGCCAGTATGCGGCGTTGCAGGCGGTGAGCTTGATGGCGTTGCCCTTTACACGGCCGGTAGAATCAAGGTGAGGACCGGCGCAGAGGTCGGTGAATTCCCCCTGCTTATAAAAGCTGATAACGGCATCCTCGGGGAGGTCCTGAATAAGCTCAACCTTATAGGGCTCATCTTTTTCTTCCATCAGCTTGATAGCCTCTTCGCGGGGCAGCTCGAAGCGCTCCAGCTTCAGCTTTTCCTTGCAGATTTTGCGCATCTCGGCTTCCAGCTTTTCCATTATCTCGGGGGTGATGGCAAAGGGAGCATCAAAGTCATAGTAAAAACCGTCGGCAATGGCAGGACCGATGGCAAGCTTTACATCGGGGTAAAGTCTTTTCACAGCCTGAGCGAGAATATGGCTGGTGGTGTGGCGATAGGTATCCTTGTAAACGGTATTTTCAAAGGTATAAAGATTCTTCTCGTCCATTTTCGTATCTCCTTATATAGTCAAATTTTATTATTTTCAAAACAAAAGCACCCATGACGCCTTTCGGGCATCAAGGGTGCATTGATTACACGGTTCCACCTTGGTGTTTAACTCTTACGCGCTGTAACGTGCGCTCACGTTCCGCTTATGTCACGGACAGCTCGGGAGTGGTTAAAAAAATCCTTTCTGCTTCGCAGCGGCTTTCAGCCTTATGACCGCTGTCTCTGTACCGCAAAGAGGGATTTGTCTCCGTCATCGCTATTTTAACGGGTGTATATTATCACTTGGGAGGCTTTCTGTCAAGCGGCTATCTTCCCCAGATAAGCCAGCAAATGCCATAGAGCACCGGCTGATGGGCAAGGTAAATAATAAGACTATGACGTCCCATAAAGGTAAGTATGGGACGTATATTCCTCTGCAGCAGAGGAACGCGCTCCCTCCAAAGCTCCAGCTTGCCGCCAAACCATACTCCCACTGCGAAAATCATACTCCAAGGCAGCAGGGGATAATAGTCGGCGCTGGTAAAGCTGGCATAGCGAAGTCCCAAGGGTACAAGCAGCTTTGTTTCCACCCGCACCGTTTCACCGAGATAATAGGTAATGGCGAAAACCGCAGCGCACAAAAGCGGGAACCACACACCCTTTGGAGCTTTGATTTTTTTGCTTATGAGACCGTAGGCAATCATCATGGTTCCCAGATTATGGAGTACACCGAACTGTACGGCCATACCCATAAAATGCATGACCAGTGTCACCAGCATTCCGCAGCAAAAGACAACGGCTCCCCTGCGTATGCTGCTTCTGGAAAAGCGCACAACCGCACCGGATATGAGCATAAAGCTGCCCACCGCAGCGAGACGCAGGGAAAAAGCCAGAGGATGGCTCAGCTGCTCATAGCTTATGACACCGAATAGATAGAGGTCATAGAGAAAGTGGTAAGCTGCCATAAGCAAAATGGCAAGGGAGCGCCACACATCAAGCACTTCAATACGCTTCACGGTGTCACTCCCCTTTCGATTTTTATATTGTTATATTGATGTTATTCCCCGTTTTATACATTGAAACGGATATTGGTAACATCTCCGTCGGCCATAACATATTCCTTACCCTCGCTGCGGAAAAGGCCCTTTTCCTTGGCGGCGGCCATAGTTCCGCAGGCCTTGAGATCCTCAAAGGCAACTATCTCAGCACGGATAAAGCCTCGCTCCAGATCGGAGTGTATCTTGCCGGCAGCCTGAGGTGCTTTGGTGCCCCGGGTGATAGTCCATGCACGAACCTCGTCCTCACCGCCGGTGAGGAAGGAGATATAGCCCAAAAGGTCATAGCTGGTTTTTATAAGGCGGTCAAGTCCTCTCTGGGTGAGACCCAGTTCTGCCATAAACAGCTCTGCATCCTCGGCGTCCATACCTGCTATATCCTCCTCGAACTTAGCGGCAACGGGAAGCACCGCTGCTCCCTGCTCGGCAGCAAGAGCGGCGAGAGCCTTGTAACCGGGGTTGTTCTCATAGTTTGCCATTCCGTCCTCATCCAGATTGGCAACATAGATAACGGGCTTGATGGAAAGAAGACCGCCGTCCTGAAGGATGTCCTTGTCCTCATCGGTGAACTCAAAGGTAGCGGCGGGCTGTCCGTCGGAAAGATGGTCAATGAGGTTGCGGCACATTTCCATTTCACGCTTATACTTTTTGTCGCCGCTCTTTGCGTTTTTGGTGGCGCGCTCCAGACGGCGCTCGGTAAGCTCTATATCGGCAAGAATAAGCTCAAGGCTGAGGGTTTCGGCATCCCCCGCAGCATCCATGGGCTCCAAGAAAATTTCCTCATTTTCAAAGCAGCGGACAACATGGACAAGGGCATCCACCTGACGGATGGTCTGGAGGTATGCATTGCCTCTTCCGCCGCCTTTTTTGATACCTACAACATCCACGAAATCAATGGTGGCGGGAGTATACTTTCTGGGCTTATAGTATTCTGCCAGCCAGTCGAGGCGCTCATCGGGAACCTTTGCCTGACCGATATTGGGCTTAACGGCTGCGTTGGAGTAGCTGCCGGTTTCGGCGTGGGAGCCGGTAAGGGCATTGAAGAGAGTGCTCTTGCCAACATTGGGCAGACCTACGATACCAAGTTTCATATATCTGAATTCTCCTTTTGTGCTGGAATAATCTTTTTCAAATACTTATGATAGCATATGCCCCGCCAATTCTCAAGGGCTATTGAAACATTTTAAAATAAGAGACGATGGTCTTAAGGAACCACCGTCTCTTTCTTATTTAGTTATACCAGTTATTGCCGTCTTCGCCTTCGCTCTTATTCTCCTCTGCTTCTTCTGCGGAAGGAGCGGTCAGGTTCTCCGGCTCATCGTCATTGGTGAACATGCTTATCTTGCGTGCGGGACGCTCGATGGTGTTATCAATGAGACGGGGCTCAGCCTTGGGAGGAGGAAGCTCGCCATGGTCACAGAAGTAGTGGAACTCCTCGCCGGACATAGTTTCGTGCTCAAGGAGATACTCGGCAACGTCAATAAGCTGCTGGCGGTGCTCGGTGAGAATCTTTTCGCAAAGCTCGGCAGCCTCATCGAAAATGCGCTTGACTTCGGAGTCGATAAGGGAGGCGGTATCCTCGGAATAGCTCTTTGTGGTGCCGAAATCTCTGCCTATAAAGATGCTCTGGCTGGAGCTGTCAAAGGAGATGGGGCCGAGCTTATCGCTCATACCGTAAACGGTTACCATATTGCGGGCAATAGATGTTGCCTGCTGGATATCTCCAGATGCGCCTGTGGAAATATCATCAAGGAAGAGCTTTTCGGCAATGCGTCCGCCCAGACTCATAACGATATTTTCAAACATTTCGCTGCGGCTGCGGAAGTTTTCCAGATCCTCCTGAGGACGGAAGAGGGTGAAGCCGCCTGCCATGCCGCGGGGGATAATGGTGATATAGTGAACGGGGTCAGTATGCTTGAGATACTTGCCTGCGATTGCGTGGCCTGCCTCATGGTAAGCGGTGAGCTTTCTTGCCTTGTCGCTGACCTTTTTGCTCTTCTTCTCGGGACCCATCTGAACCTTCAGTATGGCCTCTTCAACCTCGGCCATGGTGATGAAGCGGCGGCCGTTGCGTACAGCCATCAAAGCTGCCTCATTCATAAGGTTTTCAAGGTCTGCGCCGGCAAAGCCGGGAGTTCCCTTTGCAATGGAGTTAAGGTCAACATCATCGCCCAGAGGCTTGCCCTTGGCGTGGATACGCAAAATAGCTTCGCGTCCGCGGATATCGGGAAGACCCACATAAACCTGACGGTCAAAACGACCGGGACGCAAAAGTGCGTTATCAAGGATATCTGCGCGGTTGGTAGCTGCCATAACAATGACACCGTCATTATTGCCGAAGCCATCCATCTCAACCAGCAGCTGGTTAAGAGTCTGCTCGCGCTCATCGTGACCGCCGCCCAGACCGGAGCCGCGGTGACGACCCACTGCATCGATTTCGTCTATGAAAATGATTGCCGGAGCAACCTTCTTTGCCTGTTCAAAAAGGTCACGGACTCTTCCTGCACCGACACCCACATAGAGTTCAACAAAGTCGGAGCCGGAGATGGAGAGGAACTGGACATTCGCCTCGCCTGCGACAGCCTTTGCCAGCAGGGTTTTACCGGTTCCCGGAGGGCCTACAAGGAGCACGCCCTTGGGAATACGGGCACCCATCTCTGTGTACTTCTTGGGGTTCTGCAAAAAGTGGACAATTTCTGCAAGCTCAGCCTTTTCCTCGTCGCAGCCTGCCACATCCGCAAAGGTTACCTTTTTCTTTTCCTCACTGCCAAGGCGGGTGCGTGCTCTGCTGAATTTTGCAACGCCGCCTGCACCGCCTGCGCCGCCCTGAGCGCGGTTCATCAGGAACATCCATACTACTACGAAGCCTACAAGGAGGAGAACATAGGGCAGGAAGGCAACAAACCATGAAGGCTGGGGCTCGGGAGGATAGTCATATTCGCTGATGATGCCGGCTTCCTTCTGCTGGATAACAAGCTCGCCCAGTTCATTATAGAATATGCTTATGCTGCTGAGGTCGCAGCTTATCATGGTCTCATCCTTGAGCTTGGCAACAATGGTGCTGCCCTCAGCCTCGAAGGAATCCACCTGCTCGTTTATGAAATACTCGCGAAGCTCGCTATAGCTTACATCTTTGGCTTTTCCTTCGCGGTTCATGGTGAATATTACTGCCAAAAGGATTACGAGAATAAGGGCATAAAACCCCAAATCTCTTGCTCTGTTTTTACCGGGTTTTTTGTTCAAAAGAAAATCACGTCCTTAGATTATATGAGAAAGGTATGGGGCAGACCTCAGTTTTCGTAAACCTCGGGCTTCAGCACACCTATATAGGGCAGGTTGCGGTATTTTTCCGCATAGTCAAGACCGTAGCCCACAACGAAGGCATCGGGAATGGTGAAACCGAAATAATCGGCCTTGATGTCCGCCTTACGGCGCTCGGGCTTATCAAGGAGGGTTACTATCTTGATGGAGGCGGGATTGCGGTTGGAAAGATACTTCTTCAGATAGCTGAGGGTAACGCCGCTATCCAGAATATCCTCAACAATGATGAGGTGCTTGCCCTCGATATCCTTGTTGAGGTCCAAGGAGATTTTAACAGCGCCGGTTGTGGTGGTGCCGTTTCCGTAGCTGGACACAGCCATAAAGTCCATATCGCAGCACAAATCAACGTTTCTGAGAAGGTCAGCCATAAAAATGAAGCAGCCTTTCAATACTCCCAGGAAGAAAACCTCTTTGCCTGCGTAATCGGCGCTTATCTGCTGTCCAAGAGCCTTTACTTTCTCTTTGAGCTCTTCCTCGCTCACCAGAACCGTTTTGATATCATCGTTCATAGTCTTTGCCATATCACTCATCCTCATCAATCTTTTTTATTCTTACCGCAATGCAGTTATCGCCGGAGCGGGCAGCACAGCGCTGAGCAGTGCCGAAGCCGTACACTCCAATCGGCCCTGCCTCGTCATATATGACGGGACAGCTTTTTCTATCATTCAATTCCATTTTCGCTTCCGAAAACAGTTTTTTCAGGCTTTTCGTGCAGTTTCTGCCTTCGAGCCTTATCTTATCCCCTTCACAGCGGGATGAGACAAATATCTTACCACATATATTCTCATTTTTGAAGAAAAATGTGTTTAACGATTTGTGAATTTCAGCGCAAGATGGAACATATTCGCAGAAAATTTCAATTCCGGCCTCGGAAATCTGGAGCTTTTCTCCCGGGATAAGCTCCCTTTTCGCTATTTCCTCTGCCTCTCCCCCGCCAAAAATAAGCTTATCAAACTCGCGGCTCACCCTCATGCCGGGCACATCCGCGTGGGCATGGACA
Organism: Oscillospiraceae bacterium; assembly: GCA_045595025.1. Lineage (GTDB taxonomy): Bacteria > Bacillota > Clostridia > Oscillospirales > Oscillospiraceae > SIG459. The sequence continues at coordinate 10,681 of JAZNZR010000033.1, forward strand.
CTGCGGACAAGGCAGATATTCTCAATAGCCCTGCAGTGCACCGCGCTGAGCTCACCTCCGTGCATAAGGCGGAAAACTCTCATCCTCACAGGACTTTCAAGAGCCATAACGGCATCAACGCTCAGGCTTCTGCCCTTTGTCTCGCGCCCGATGAACTCCTCCGCCGCAGATGAGATATACTCCTCATCCTCTCTGAGACTCTCCGTCATCCGGGCAATGGCCGAGGTATATGAGGGGTTGAGTTGACGGAGCACGGGGCTCACATAATGACGAATGCGGTTGCGGCTATAGTCATCCAGCGCGTTGGAGCTATCCTCTATATGCTCAAGTCCGTTTTGCTCCAGATAATGTTCAATCTCTTCCCTTGTGTTTTGGAGAAAAGGGCGGATTATCTTTCCCCGGACAGGCGGTATTCCGCAAAGCCCCTTCAGCCCCGTACCACGGGTCAGATTCAAAAGCACTGTTTCTGCGTTGTCATCCGCATTATGGGCCGTTGCTATGCAGCTGCAGCCAAGCTCACGGGCAGTTTTTTCCAAAAACTCATAGCGCAGAGTTCTTGCGGCTTCTTCCGTGCTCTTTCCGCTTTCCGCGGCGTAGGCAGCCACATCACCTCTTCCGGTGACGCACTCAATGCCCAATTTTCCGCACAGGGTTTTGACGAACTCTTCGTCAGCATCAGATTCCGTTCCCCGCAAGCAATGGTTATAATGGGCTGCGGCAAGCTTAACATCTTCCATTTTGGAAAGAAAATGCAAAAGCGCAACGCTGTCCGCTCCTCCGCTCACCGCGCAGAGAACCTTTGTCCCCGGGGGAAGCATATTATGTTTTTGAATAAAAAGTTCAGCTTTTTCAGTATTCATCGTGTCTTCTTTCAACGGAGACATAGCTGGTATAATCGGGCAGCCACATAAGGTCAACAGTTCCGCACTCGCCCTTGCGGTTTTTCAGAACTATCGCTTCGGCCGCATTGGGATTTTCGCATTCTCTGTTGTAGTAGCCCTCGCGGTAAAGACCGATAACAACGTCAGCGTCCTGCTCAATGGCGCCGGATTCACGCAGGTCTGAGAGCATGGGGCGCTTATCGGCACGGCCTTCGTTGGCACGGCTCAGCTGGCTCAGGCAGAGCACCGGCACAGCCAGCTCTTTTGCCATGATTTTCAGCATACGGGACATATCGGCAACTATCTGCTGGCGGTTTTCACCGCTGGAGGATTTCCCTCCCGCAGACTGCATCAGCTGGAGATAGTCCACAACGACAAGGCCGAGATTGTTGACTCTTCGGCACTGGGCGTTCATATCCGCAACAGACAGGGTGGGGTTATCATCAATCAGAATATTGGTGGCGCTGATGCTTGCGGCAGCAGAAACTATGCGTCTCCACTCCTCGGTGCTCAGTGTGCCCTTGAGAAGCTTCTGGCTGTCCACAAGGCTTTCTCCCGCAAGTAGACGGGTGGCAAGCTGCTCGCGGCTCATTTCCAGAGAGAATATCGCAACCGCTTTGCCGCTGGATTTGGCAGCGGACATAGCAATATTAAGAGCGATGGAGGTTTTGCCCATACCGGGTCGGGAAGCAACAAGCACCAGTTCGCCTTCGTTAAGTCCAAGTATGCGCGCGTCAAGATCCACAAGACCGGTGCTTATGCCGGGAAGGGTCTCTCCCTCGGTGGCAATGCGGTTTATGTTCTCATAAACGGTCTGCATAACCTCTCCGACGGGCTTGAGTCCGCCAATGGTGCGGTCCCTGCGGAGGGCATAGATATAGCGCTCTGCGGCCTCCAGCATCTCATCGGCGCCGCCTATGCCTTCATTCACCATTTCTCTGATGCTGTCGGCAGCCTTGCCAAGCTCACGCTGAAGAGCCTTGTCGCGGATGATGCTCACATATTCGCCAACATTGGCGGCAGTGGGAGTTACCTTCATAAGCTCAAGGATATAGCTCTTGGTGGTCTCCTCGTGGTAAACTCCGCGGCTCTTCATCTGTTCAATAACGGTTACCGGGTCTATGGTCTGGCCGTAATTGAACATGGCGAAGATAGTATCAAATATTTCTTTATTAGTCTGTATATAAAAGTGGTCGCTTCTGGCATCCTTCAAAACATCGGGTATGCAGCCGGGGTCAATAAGCATACTGCCTATTACGGCCTGCTCCGCCTGAGGGCTTTGAGGAACTCTTCTGCCTAAAAGCTCATCCATGTTTATCTCTCCTTTTACCGGAACGTCGAGCGTTTATTTTACTTCAACCACCAGCACGTGGATAACTCCGCTTATCTCGTAGCCGAACTTGCACTTAACATCGAAGCTGCCGAAGGTCTTGATGGGCTCAGACTGAACAATCTTCTTACTGTCTATCTCGATGCCGTGCTGCTTCATGAGATTTTCGCTGATCTCCTTGGAGGTGATGGAGCCGAAAAGTCTTCCGTTAGAGCCTGCCTTGGCAGGGATCTTGACTATGAGGCTCTCCAGAGCCTTGGCGTTTTCGGTGGCCTTTGCCTTTTCGGCAGCCATTGCGGCAGCCTTTGCTCTTTCCTTCATACGCATTGCGTTCAGGTTGTCGGCGGTTGCCTCAACAGCCAGCTTGCGAGGGAGTAGATAGTTTCTTCCGTAACCTTCGCTGACTTCCTTCATCTCGCCCTTTTTGCCCTGACCCTTTACATCTACACTGAATATGACTTTCATATTATTCTCCTTTCATATCACTTGCTGTATTCGTCAATGGAAGTGCAAATTGTATTCACAGCTTCCCTCAAACTCATATTGCTTACCTGAGCTCCGGCAGCGCCCTTATTGCCGCCTCCGCCCAGCTTTTCAAGTATAAGCTGAACATTAACATCACCTATGCTTCTTGCGGATACCACAACTCCGCCGTCATTGGTGGCATAAACCACAATGGATGCCTCAATACCGGAGACATTCAGAAGCTCGTCCGCCGCCTGCGCTGCCACAACTCTATCCTGTTCATTTTCCTGAACGGCAATGGCGATATTTCCTCTGTACACCATTGCAGACTGTAAAATCTTATATCTGGCAACGGTATGGTCCATATCGCTCTGGAGCAGCTTCTTAACATCACTGGTGTCGGCGCCCAGTCTTCTCAGGAAGGCTGCCGCATCAAATGTGCGCTCGCCGGTACGAATGGTGAAGTTCTTGGTATCGAGAACAATGCCGCTGAGCATTGCCTCGGCCTCCATCTTTGTAACATCTCCCTGACCCACAATCTCCTGCAGCAGCTCGCTGATAAGCTCGCACACGCTGGAGGCATTGGGTTCATGGAATGAAAGGGCTGCATTCTGGATATAGCTGGCGGCTCTGCGGTGATGGTCGATCACCGCAACGCGGGTGCAGCTTTCCAGAAGATTCAAAGACTCAACCTGCTCGGGACGGTTTGTATCAACAACTACCAGCAGGGTGCGGCTATCCGCCGACACCATAGCTTCATCGGGAGTGATGAATACATCCGCGTACTCCTCTGTTGCCTTCAGGGCATCTATCAGCACCTGAGACGCGGTTTTCTCGCAGTCAACCACGATTTTTGCGGTTTTGCCAAGCTTTCTCGCCATGCATACTATACCTACCGCACCGCCCACACTGTCAAGATCGCTGAACTTATGTCCCATTGCATATATCTGTCCGGAGGAGCGCATAAGCTCTGCCAGAGCGTTTGCAGTAACGCGGCTCTTGACCTTTGTGCGGGTCTCTATCTCTGTGCCTCTGCCGCCGAAGAACTCAAAATTATAACGGTTTTTAATAACGGCCTGATCGCCGCCGCGGGAAAGAGCCATTTCAATGGCAAGATTTGCAAATGCAAAGTTTTCGGCAAAGCTTTCGCCGTCGCAGCCAACACCAATGCTCAATGTTACATGAACGCCGCTTGTACTGATAATGGAGTGGACCTTTTCAAGAAGGTTAAATTTATTGGCACTGAAGTCCTTCATATATCTGGACTCAAATATAAACATATAGCGGTCGGTATCGTAACGGCGGAGAAGACCGCCCTTTCCCTCGCACCATTTGCTTATCTCATCGTCGATAATGCCGCGCAGCTCCATGCGCTTGCGGTCGGCGACTCCCTTGATGAGCTCATCATAGTTATCCACAACGAACAGCATCGTTGCGGGGCGGGATGCCTCATACTCCAGCTTGATATCATCAAACTCGGTTACATCCACCCAATAGGTGATACCCATAAATCCGGCACCCGATGTGCCGTTTTCATCACTCTTTCCGCGGATAATGTTGCCGTGAAGCTGGTATTTTTTGCCGTCCACCTGCACAAGACCGGGATACTGGCTTTTTCCCTCCAGCAGCCACTTGCTGTTGAATCCCGGAACCATATCCGCAAGGCTTGCTTCAAAGCTGGGCTTCTGCTGTCCGAAAAGATTGAAGAATATCTGGTTTCCCCAGATTATCTGATGGTCGTCAATCTTAAAAACAACTATGGGCAGGGGGAAATTCATAAGAGTGTTGTTTTTGGCAGACTCGGTGTTATAGGTAACATCCTCGATATAGGCAACAAGCTTTTTGCGTCTGCGACGGGCATCCACCAAAGAGTATATAATAAGTATTAAAATTACTCCGGCTTCCGCAAACGCCAGCATCTGATCGGCAAAGAAGAAGGTAATAACCGCAAAAACTATCATTATGAGCAGATAGAGCCTCATTCCGGGGGCTACCAGCTTTTGAAATCTCTTGTTCATTTCATCACCGCCGACAAAATATAGTAGTAGCATTATACATTAACAATGTATTCTAGCATAATTCCTTAAATATGGAAAGAGTATTTTCAAATAATTCCAAACTCTTTATGCATATACCACAAATAATTTACCCTATTATTCCCTGCTATGCCTCCCGCCAGGGGTATTTTACCCATAAATATCCCCCTTTGAGGCGGTGCTTTCACCATGATTGAACACGTTGCACAAATCTGCGCATCAGTTTTTCGCATTAATTAGCTAAATTTTTTTCACAATATTCATTGATTTATGAATATTACTATTGAATATTCATTTTTTGAGTGTATAATAAGCACATAATTTGAAAACCAAAGGAGATAACCACTATGAAAAAGATTATTACTCTCGCTCTTGCGATCATCATGATTTTCGCTCTCTGCGCCTGCGGCAGCAACGCTCCCGCAGCTCCCGCTGAGCCTGCTGCTCCTGCAGCTCCTGCCGAGCCCGCCGCTCCCGCATTCGAGACCGTTACCCCCGGCGTTCTCACCGTAGCAACCTCTCCCGACTATGCTCCCTATGAGTTCTACGCCATTGACGAGAACGGCAATGCAAACCTCGCCGGCTTCGATATTGAGCTTGCCAAGTACATTGCTGCTGAGCTGGGTCTTGAGATTGAGTTCATTCCCATGGACTTTGACGGCGTTCTGATGGAAGTGGGTCTTGGCAATGTTGATATGGGTATTGCCGGTCTCTCCCCCGACCCCGAGCGTGCACAGACCATGGACTTCTCCGTCACCTATTATGAAGGCGGTCAGGCATTCATCACCACTCAGGCAAATGCTGATAAGTTCAGCGATCTGGCAAGCGCAAACCAGGCCGGTCTTCAGATCGGCGCTCAGATAGGCACCATTCAGGAAGACCTTGCAAAGCAGTTCTCCGCTGATGCTGATCTCGTTTCTCTCCCCAAGGCTACCGATATCATTGCCGAGCTCATCGGCGGCAAGCTGGACGGCGCCTACATTGAGGATGCTGTTGCTCTGAGCTACCAGAAGAACTATCCCGAAATCGTTATCGTTTGCGAAGTTCCCTACGAGGCAGAAGGCAATGTTATCGGCGTTCCCAAGGGCAACGAAGCTCTCCTCGCTGCAATCAACGAAGCTCTCACCAAGTGCGTTGAAGAAGGCACCTTTGATGACTTCGTAGCAGAAGCCGGTGTTCTTGCAGAAGGCAACATCATTGAAGGTCTGCTGGACTAAGTTCGAAGCTTAACGCGACTGAAGCTTATTAATCCAACTCTATTCCTCCCCGTTTCCCCGGGGAGGAATATGTGCGTTTTTCAACCACATTCATTTTCCCCGAAAGGAGCTCCCCAAAATGGGAAGTTTTATCAAAATCTCTAATTTTGCCAGAATCGCACCCTATCTGGAACTTTTCAAGCAGGGTCTTCTGGTCACAGTTATGCTCTCCCTGCTGACTGTTGTCATAGGTTTCATTCTGGGTATCATCCTGGCGATGATGCGTCTCAGCGACGTCCGTCCCTTCCGTTTTCTTGCGGTCAACCGTCAGGGCAGACTCCGCGAAAATCCTTTCCTTGTGGCGCTCAGCAAGTTCAATCCCCTCTCCTTCATCGCCACAGTGTATGTTGAGGTTCTCCGCTCCACACCCGTTATTGTCCAGATATTCATCATCTACTACGGTGTATTCGGAACCCTCATAGATCTTCCCGGCTTTAAGATTTTCGGCTTTATCCGTTTTGACCGCTTCTTCCCCGGAGTTGTCGCCCTTGGTATGAACTCCGGCGCTTACCTCTGCGAGATCATCCGCTCCGGTATCCAGAGTATTGACGGCGGCCAGAACGAAGCTGCCCGCTCTCTCGGTCTCAGCGGCGGACAGACTATGCGCTACATAATTCTTCCTCAGGCCATACGCAACATCCTCCCCGCCATTGCAAACGAGTTTGTTGTTATCATAAAGGAATCCGCCATCACCTACACCATCGGCGTTGCCGACATTATGTCCGCAGTTAATGCGGTCAAGGGCGCGACCTTCCTCATTATGGAGCCCCTGCTTGTAGCAACGGCAATTTACTTCTGCCTCTGCTTCCCCACCAGCAAAGTTATAGCCTACTTCGAAAGGAGGATGAGCCGTGGAAACAAGAGATAAGCTGGACTTTGTTCCCGCCAAAAGCACTGACATCATTCAGGTGAAGTGGCTGAAAAAATACTATAACAAAGGCGCTATCAAAGCTCTCGACGATGTAAGCGTCAATATCCGCCGCGGCGAAGTTCTGGTTGTTATAGGCCCTTCCGGCTCCGGCAAAAGCACCCTGCTCCGCTCCCTCAACCTCACCGAGGTTCCCACCGACGGTCACATAATTTTCGACGGCGTTGATATCACCTCCAAGAAAGTTCCCAACGAAAAGGGACGCATGGTGAAGCTGAATATTGACCGCCATCGCCAGCGCATGGGCATGGTGTTCCAGCATTTCAACCTCTTCCCCCACAAGACTATTCTGGATAATATGACCCTTGCTCCCATCAAGGTTAAGCATATGCCCCGAGTCGAAGCCGAGAAAAAAGCTATGGCACTTCTGGAACGCGTTGGTCTTGCAGAACGCGCAGGCGCTTATCCCATCCAGCTCTCCGGCGGTCAGAAGCAGCGTGTTGCCATAGTCCGCGCACTGATGATGGAGCCCGATGTTATGCTTTTTGACGAGCCCACCTCCGCCCTTGACCCTGAGATGGTCGGCGAGGTTCTGGATGTTATGAAGGAGCTGGCAAAAGAGGGCATGACCATGGTAGTCGTCACCCACGAAATGGGCTTTGCCCGGGAGGTTGCCCACCGTGTGCTATTCATGGCCGACGGCAAAATCGTGGAGGAAGGCACTCCCGAGGATATTTTCAACTATCCCCAGAACCCAAGAACTCAGGAATTCCTCAGCAAGGTTCTCTGAAATGGCCGTATAATAAAGAAATTTTATCGTTTGCAGCATATGACAAAAGGTGCAAATGGCTTGCCATTTGGACCTTTTTTATGTATAATACATCTGTTAAAAAGCTATCTATGATAGAAAAGAGAAAGATAAGAGAGTTCAGCCCTATTCTGATATAAGAAAGGACAAATCATTTTATGGCACAGGAAAACATATATAAACGCCGTTTCGGCGACCGCAAGGAAGGCCGTCTTATCCGTTCCATCGATCCCATAACCAAATTTATGCCCTATATCATGCGGGATCGCAACGATGCCAGCAACCAGTTTGAGGATTCCATCGAATTATCCAGCGCTGAGAAGTGGCTCAGGGAAAAGCGCGCAGAAGGCTGGAAAGGCATGGGTATGCTCCATCTCTTCATGGCCGCCTATGTGCGCACTGTCTGCCACTGCCCCGGAATCAACCGTTTTGTTGCCGGTCAGAAGATTTACGCCCGCAATGACATTGAGCTGTGCTTTATGGTCAAGCGCGCTATGACCCTTGAGGCGGGAGAAACCCTTATTAAGATCCACTGCCAGCCCACCGATACCATCTATGATATCTACCGCAAGGTGAACGAAAAGATAGACGAGCTCAGGTCCGACTCCGGCGAAAGCGGCACCGAGGCCTTTGCTGCCGCTCTTGGCAAGCTGCCCGGTTTCATTTTCCGTTTTGCCGTTTGGCTCATCCGATGCGCGGATTATATGGGTTGGCTGCCCTCTTCCCTTCTGGAAATCAGCCCCTTCCATGGCAGCATGATCCTTACCGATCTTGGCTCTATCGGTATCCCCCCCATCTATCATCATATCTATAACTTCGGAACTCTGCCCGTATTTCTTGCCTTCGGTGCAAAGCGCCGCTCCATAGAGCTGGATAGAGAAGGCAAGGCCGTGGAGCGCAAGTATATCGACTATAAGGTAGTCACCGACGAGCGTATATGCGACGGCTTCTATTTCGCCACCGCCTTTAAGTTCCTCAAGTACTACATGAAGAACCCCGCCGCCCTGGAGCTTCCTCCCGAGGTCGTGGAAGAAGACATATTCTAAACAACACAAAAAGACAGGGCAAAAGCCCTGTCTTTTATTAAGGACTCACTTATGACAAAGAAAATGCCCGCACCCCTTGCACACTTTTTGGCTGCATTCACCGCCCTCGCCTGGGGAAGTTCCTTCATCGCAAGTAAAATATTGCTCCAAAGCTACAGTCCTACTCAGGTTATGCTTATGCGCTTTGTGCTTGCTTATGCAGCCCTTTGGCTTTGCTGCCCCAAGACCCTCAAGCTCAGCTTTAAGGAGGAGCTTCGTTTTATCGGCCTTGCCGTCAGCGGCTGCAGCCTTTACTTTCTCTGCGAAAACTCCGCTCTCACCTATACATACGCAGCCAATGTAAGCATCATCGTGGCCGCAGCACCTATTCTTACCGCACTGGCAGCCCACATTTTCCTCCCCGATGAGAAGCTTAAAAAAGGCAGCCTTATCGGCTTTGCCATTGCCATTATCGGCGTTGCTCTGGTTGTTTTCAACGGCACCGTTGTGCTTAAGCTTTCCCCCATTGGCGACCTTCTCAGCTTCGGCGCTGCATTTTGCTGGGCCATGTATTCCGTTTTGCTCCGCAAGGGCGTTGATAAATACAATAATCTCCTTCTCACCCGCCGCATTATGTTCTGGGGCTTTATCAGCGGTCTGCCCATCGCCCTTGTTGAAAACCACAGTTTCTCCCTCGCTCCCCTTATGAATGGGAATTTCCTCTTTTGTCTCATTTTCCTCGGTCTTGTATGCTCCGCTCTGGGCTATGTTTTCTGGAACTCAGCAAGCAAGCGCCTTGGCATAGTAACCGTCTGCAACTATGTTTACATCATCCCCTTCTTCACTATGCTCACCGGTGTTATCGTGCTGGATGAGCCCCTCACAATTATGGGCATCGCAGGTGCAGTGCTCATTATGCTTGGTATGTTTATAGCGGACAGAATAAAATAGTCATATAACCCCGGGAGAAGCTTCTCCCGGGGATTTTATTGCCATTGAAATAAATCTGTGCTACAATTTTGGCATAAACCAAATACCCTCAAAAGGAGGTAAAATATGCAGTTTCTGTATTTTCTTGAAAGCATCCGCAATCCGGTTTTGGATGCATTCTTCTCAGTAATTACATATCTTGGCGATGAGATCGCCTTTCTCGTGCTTGCCATCATCATCTATTGGTGCGTAAGCAAGAGCAGCGGATTATATGTTATGTTTATGGGCCTTGGCGGCACTCTTTTCAATCAGCTGCTCAAGCTCAGCTTCCGCATCCCCAGACCGTGGGTTAAGGACCCCTCCTTCACCATTGTTGAGTCTGCTCGGGAAGCCGCAACGGGCTATTCCTTCCCAAGCGGTCATACACAGATGGTTACCACCACAATGGGCGGCATTGCCAGATTCAGCAAAATGCTTTGGGCAAGAATAGTCACCATCCTTCTTCTGGTGCTCACCGCCCTCTCCCGTATGTATCTTGGCGTCCATACCCCCGCAGACGTTCTGGTGAGCCTTGCCATTGGCCTTGTTATGATTTTCGCCCTCTATCCTCTCTTCAGAAAAAGCGAGGAAAAGCCCGCGCTTCTCTATATCGCCTACGGCATTTTTGCTCTCCTTTCTCTGGCGTATGTTCTTTATGTAAACCTCAAAGTCTGGCCTGCGGATATTGACCCACACAACCTGCACTCCGGAATAAAGCAGGGCTGGACGCTTCTTGGCTGCTCTCTGGGCATTCTGTTCAGCCTTTGGATAGAGCGCCGTTATGTAAACTTCCAACCTAAAACCTCATTTCTGCGTCAGCTTCCCAAGGTCATAATCGGCCTTGCTCTCACCCTTGCAATAAAGGAAGGCACCAAGCCTCTTCTCAAGCTCATTTTCGGCGACGTGCTTTTCACCACCGCCATCCGCTATTTCCTTGTCTGCGTATTTGCCGCAGCTATATGGCCTATGAGCTTTGGATGGTTCAACGCGGGCTGCCCTCTCAGCGCCAAGGCCAAAAAGCGCATTAAAAAGACCCTTATAATTATTCTCATCATTATTCTGGTGATAGCAATTCTGGGCGGTTTCCTTTTCTGGAGAGTTACCCGCCGTACCAACGCTGAGCCTGTCAGCACCGAAGGCTGCACCAATCCCCTTATCACCCCTCTGGGTGTCACCATGCTCTCCGGTCACAGAGCGGGCGGCGGAATTGCCCCTGAAAACACCATGGCCGCCTTGAAAAACTGCGTTGAGAGCGATAAATATGAGCTGGATATTTTTGAATTTGACCTGCGTATGACTGCAGACGGTGAGCTTGTGCTCCTCCATGACTCCACCCTTGACCGCACCAGCAACGCAGCAGAACACTTCGGTCACGAGGATGTTTATCCCGGCGATTACACTCTCGCTCAGCTTAAGGAGCTGAACATGGGCGATAAATTCACCGCCGACAGCGGGGAGAGCCCCTATGCCGGCCTTCGCAGCGAGGAGATCCCCGAGGAGCTTCGTATAATCACCATTGAGGAAACTCTGGATTATCTGGAGGCGCAGGGAGAATACCGCTATATTATTGAGATAAAGAACTCCGGCGAGACCGGATATGCCGCAGTGGACAAGCTCTACGCTCTCCTTTGCGAATACGGCGCATTGGAACGGGTTGTTGTGGGAACATTCAACAATGAAGTTACCGAGTATATGGATTCAGCTTATCCCGACCTTCCCCGCTCCGCCGGCTTCAACGAGGCCATTGAGTTTTATCTCTGCTCCTTCTTCGGAATTAGGAAGGACTCCTTCCCCTATGTCGCCCTCCAGATACCCACCACCGACTATGTTATCAATCTGGGCACCTCCCGTCTTATAAACTACGCCCACGACCACAATATCGCCGTGCAGTACTGGACCATAAACGACCCGGAGGAAATGGACTATCTCCAGAGCGTGGGTGCCGACGCAATTATGACCGATGTGCCCGATTTGGGTGCGCAAATTCTCAATCAGCCCTGAGAGACCTGATATGCTAAAAAAGATTTACCTTGAAATTACGAATATATGCAACCTGAGCTGCTCCTTTTGTCCCGGCACACACCGCGAGGGGCATTTTATGACAGCCGAGGAATTTGAGAATATCTGCTCAGCCCTTGTGGGTCACACAAAGTTTCTCTATTTCCATCTTATGGGCGAGCCTCTGCTCCACCCTGATCTGGAGAAATTTCTCGCCATTGCCGGGGGCAAAGGTTTTCGGGTAATCATTACCACAAACGGCACCCTGCTCCGGCAGCGAAGCGCCGAACTTCTCTCCTCTCCCGCTTTACACAGAGTTAATATTTCCCTCCAATCCTTTGAAGGCAGCGGCAGAAGCGGCAGCATTGCGGAATATATGGATTCCGTTTCGGATTTTGCCGCTTCCGCAGGGGAAAAAGGAATTATCTGTTCCCTCCGCCTTTGGAATGAAGGGGGAGAAAACAGCCGCAACAAACAGATTTTGTCCCTTCTCGAAAAGCGCTTTCCCGCGCCTTGGGAGGACTGCACCAAAAATCTCCGCCTTGCTCCGAGGGTGTTTCTTGAGCACGGGGATAAGTTTGATTGGCCGGACCTTGCCGCACCGGAAGCTCAGGTCAACTTTTGCTACGGACTCAGGGACCATATAGGCATTTTGTGCGACGGCACTGTAGTGCCCTGCTGCCTCGACAGCGACGGCAGTATTCCCCTCGGGAATATCCACAAGGACGCTCTTGAGGATATTCTCTCCTCTCCCCGGGCAAGAGCCATTTATGAGGGCTTTAGCTGCCGCAAAGCCACGGAAGAGCTTTGCCGGCGCTGCGGCTATGCGTCCAGATTCAAATAAACCCAAAGGGACTGCATTGCAGTCCCTTTATTGTTTTATTTTCTTGCAATATGGCGGATTGGGTAGTAAAATAAACTCACAGTAAGGTAAAAGGGCAAAGGAAACAGGTGCAAATCCTGTGCGAGACCGTCGCCGTAAAGGGAGAGTCAGCTGCCCCGAAGCAGGCCGCAACTGCTTTGGCAAAACCATTGGCCTATATGGCTGAGAAGGCGGGCAGACAAGACGCATAATCCCCAAGCCGGAAGACTTACCGAATTTTGCGATCAAAAGGCAGCGATTCCCTGCCGAAAGCAAAGCCTATACTGAACAAAAAAACACTATAAGGAGAAAAGAATATGAAAAATGCGAAAAGAAATCATTCGCGTTTCGTATCTCTCATCCTGGTGGTACTTATTGCGGCTATGGTACTTTCCCTTGCTGCATGCGGCAGCAAAGATGAGGGCAACGCAAACGTTGAACCCAAAACCTTCAGCTTCCAGGTTGTTTATCCCGACGGAAGCACCAAGGACTTCACTGTCAACGCCCAGACCAAAACCGTTGGCGAAGCACTGATGGCAGAAGGACTTATCGCCGGTGAGGACGGACCTTACGGACTTTATGTGAAAACCGTTGATGGTCTCACCCTCGACTATGACAAAGACGGTATGTATTGGGCCTTCTATGTGAACGGCGAATACGGAATGACCGGATGCGAACTCACCGACATTGAAGACGGTGCGGTCTACGCATTCAAGGCCGAGAAATAATGGAAAAGAAAAAACCTGCACTCAGCCCCAAAGAGATAGTGGTTTTTGCGATGCTGGGCAGCATACTTTTCCTCAGCAAGCTTCTGATGGAATGGGCACCGAACATCCACCTTGTGGGTATGCTTATTATGGTATACACCCTTGTATACCGAAAAAAAGCCCTCATACCTCTCTATCTCTATGTTTTCCTGATGGGTCTTTTTTACGGCTTTGCAACATGGTGGATCCCCTATCTTTATATCTGGACTGTGCTTTGGGCGGTCACTATGCTTCTGCCGAAAAATATGCCTAAAAAGATTGCCATCCCCGTATACATGGCTGTCTGCGGTCTCCACGGACTTTGCTACGGCATTTTGTACGCCCCCGCTCAGGCTCTGCTTTTCGGTCTTAACTTCAAGGGCATGCTCACATGGATAGCCGCGGGCTTTGTTTTCGATGCCCTTCACGGCCTCGGAAATCTGGCCGCAGGTATACTTATAATTCCTTTGGTAAACCTCCTTACGAAGCTTGAAAAGGGACTTAAAAAAGCTTGAACATTTTATCCCGCAAAACGCCTTGTTTTGCGGGATTTTTTATTGACAGAAACAAATATCCCATGATAAGATATCCAACGTTGGAATGAGGGAGTAGCATCGGACACTGAAAATGTGGACGCAGTAAGTCAACAATCCCGACCGAAAGGTCTGGCTTACCCTAAAATGCGAGACTCATGTAATTATCGCCCCGCGATGGCTGCATGTCCTCCCGACCATAGAGTCACTTACACCCGGATGTGCAGATTTATGCATCCGGGTTTTATTTATGAAAGGAGACTATCCAAATGCTTATCCCCATACTTCTTTTCATTGTGGGTCTTGTACTGCTTATCAAAGGCGGCGACTGGTTCGTTGACGGCGCAACCGGTATCGCCCACCGCTTCCATCTCCCTGAGCTTCTTATCGGTGCAACCGTTGTTTCCATCGGCACCACCCTTCCCGAGGTTATGGTTTCCGCAACCGCCGCTGTTGGCGGTCACGGTGAGATTGCCTACGGCAATGCCATCGGCTCCATCATCTGCAACACCGCTCTTATTTCCGCTATCACTCTGGCCGTCCGCCCCGCAGTTGTCAACCGCAAGAGTCTGCGCGTTCCCGTAATTGCATTCTTCGTTGCTGCTGTTTTCTATATTGCAAACGCATTTACCGGCTTCTTCAGCCGCCTTTCCGGTATCATCCTGCTTGTGATGTTCCTTGTCTATATGTTCATCACCGTCCGTCAGGCCTTTGCCAATCCCGAAGAGTCAAATGAGGAAGAAAACGAAGAGGAAGGAAAGAGTTCTCTTCTGAAGGAGATCATTCTCCTCGTTATCGGCGCTGCCTTTATCGCTGTTGGCGCAAGGCTCCTCGTCAATAACGGCACTCTCATTGCCGAGGCTCTCGGCGTTCCCGAAAGCGTAATCGCCCTCACCTTTGTGGCTCTGGGCACTTCTCTCCCCGAGCTGGTCACCGCCATCACCGCCCTTGCAAAGGGTCACGGTGCCCTCTCTCTGGGTAACATCATCGGCGCAAACATCTTCAATCTTGTGCTTGTCAGCGGTATGTCCATCACCCTCAACCCCTTCGCAGTTCCCTCCGAGAAGCTCATAGCCGGCATGAATGCCTCCTTCGTTGTGGATGTTCCCGTTATGCTGGCCGTTATGGCGCTGCTCACCCTCCCCGCTCTCATCCGCGGCAAGCTCAGCCGCGCTCAGGGCATCATCCTTCTTTGCATCTACGCAGCCTACTGTGTTTTCCAGTTTGCAGGCTGATAAATCCAAAATCATAAAACAGTTAACCCGACCTATGCTTAAAATCATAGGTCGGGTTTTTTATCATTATCGGTTTCGAAAAAAGCTCCCCCTGGCGGGAAAAATGTGCATAATTTCGTCATTACTGTTCGACAAATTGGAATTTGTTTAACCGATTATTTTTTTGTTTCCTAAGACCCGAGCCATTGCCATTTTTCTGAAATCGCCAAAAGTAAGTCCTACTGTTCTCAAGAAGAATTGTTCCATAACTGCAAATCCAACAAACGCAAGGACAAAGCCAACAATCCATTGCCACGAGGGTAATCCACCCGCTTTGTTGATTTGTGTGATAACAAAGACGGCGTAAGCGAACATGATGAGTCCTGTAATCATGCCAGGCGTATACGGCTTCTTTAACTTATGTATTTTGATGCCTGCAACATGAATCACGCCTTCAAAAAGCCCGAGTCCTAAAGGAATCAGCACAAGGAATGTTGTTTGCTGCAACGCAAACGGAACAAGTAACATAATCAATATGTATATTGCAACGGGCAAGTGCATTCTTGCTTCACTTGCGGTGATTTCTACTCCAAATCCCCCAAAAAACAGGTCATAAAAACCGCCAGGAAATCTGGATTCCTCCCACTCATGAAGGGTATATAAAACCATAAACCCAAGCAATGCTTTGCCTGCGAGAGTTAGACTGTTCCAAAAGAAAAGGCTCGCACCAAATACGATTGCCAAAACCGCAGTTAGTATTTCAAGATTATAATTTATAATCAGCTTTTTCATTGCTACTCCCTCCGTCATATTCAAGTTTGTCGAATTGATTACATACTATCACACATTGTTCGGGCATACAAGAACAAGCACAGCAGTATGTTCTGCTGTGCCTGTAAACGGTTTTTTATTATTTAATTACTCAGCGTGGTCAACAGAGTACATATGCTCTACGAGGCAGAGCATCTTGTCTGCATAACCGTACTCGTTGTCGTACCAGGAAACGACCTTGACGAACTTATCGGTGAGAGCAATGCCGGCCTCTGCATCAAAGATGGAGGTGCGGGGATCGCTGAGGAAGTCGGAGGAGACAACAGCCTCGTCGGTGTAACCGAGAACGCCCTTGAGTTCGTTTTCGGAAGCTTCCTTCATTGCTGCGCAGATCTCTTCATACTTTGCGGGCTTTGCGAGGTTGACGGTCAGGTCAACAACAGATACGTCCAGAGTGGGAACGCGCATAGCCATACCGGTGAGCTTGCCGTTGAGCTCGGGGATGACCTTGCCGACAGCCTTGGCTGCGCCGGTGGAAGAGGGGATGATGTTGCCAGCTGCTGCACGGCCGCCGCGCCAGTCCTTAACGGAAACGCCGTCCAGGATCTTCTGGCTGGGAGTGGTGGAGTGAACGGTGGTCATGAGGCCTTCGACGATGCCGAACTTCTCATTGAGGACCTTGGCGATGGGAGCAAGGCAGTTGGTGGTGCAGGATGCGTTGGAAACAAAAGTCATATCCTTGGTGTACTTATCGAGGTTAACACCGCAGACAAACATGGGAGAAGTGTCCTTGGAGGGAGCGCCCATGATGACCTTCTTTGCGCCTGCTTCGATGTGAGGCTGGCACTTTTCAGCGGTCAGGTTGAGACCGGTGCACTCGAGGATATACTCAGCGCCGACTTCGCCCCAGGGCAGGTCAGCAGCGTTGCGCTCGCTGAAGCAGGGGTAGCTCTTGCCGTTGACAACAAGGTTGTTGCCCTCGTAGCTGACTTCGCCGTCGAACTTGCCGTGCATGGTGTCATACTTGAGCAGGTATGCAAGGTAGTCTGCAGAGCAGAGGTCATTGATGCCGACGATCTCGATTTCGGGATGGTTCATGCTGTTGCGGAAGACCATGCGTCCGATGCGGCCGAAACCGTTAATACCGACTTTGATTTTGTTCATAATAAAAATTCCTCCTGAGAGTAGTTATTTGTTTGCAAACGTACCATACATTTGGTACGTGCTTATTATGCCTTAAGTTTGTCAATTTGTAAATATCTTTTTTCGAAATTTACCAAGAAATTTACGGATTTTTCCCTTTTTTCCCGGTTTTTCTGCAAATGAGCATGTCAAAAATTTTATTCCGCACAAAATATATTGTATGTTATCTTTTTCAATTAATTCCACGGAATAAAAAAAGCCCGTGCTCCGGCAAAAAACGCAAAGATATACCCTGCGGCAAGCCGCAGGGTATATGTATCAGTCATTTTTATCTACGCTGCGGGAGAAGGAAACTCCGTCCTTATGGAGGAACACATCCAGCTTCACACGGTCTGCGCGCATAAGGCTCTGGGTGAATTCATAGACCATTCCGGACTCGGTATAGGTACGGCGCTGAACAAAGAAACCGCAGCTGCCGGGCTTGGAGTTGAGCATCTCCGCTTCCTTACGGCTCATCAGCACGGCCTCGTAGGAGTCAACCGCGTTGGCGGGGATAACGCCCACTTCATAGAGAAGGCTGTAGAAGCTGTGAGTCTGGAGCAGTTCCTTGGTAAGCTTGGGGTATATATACTGAGGATAAAAACTGGTTTCGAGGATAAGGGGCTCGCCGTCCACATGGCGGATACGGACGAAGCGATATACCTTGGAATCGGTGCCGTTGAGTTCGAGTACCTTCACGATATCGGGAGTGGGGTCAATAACCTCAAACTCAATAAGGGTGGAGGAGGGAGTCATACCCATGGAGCTGATCTCGCTGGTGAAGGAATATACCATTTCGGTCTTTCTGCGGACCTTGGGCTCGGCAACGAAGGTGCCTCTGCCCTGCTTGCGCACAACAAGACCCTCGCTCTCCAGAGCGCCTATGGCCTGTCGCACAGTGGAACGGGAAATATCAAAGGTTTTGCACAGCTCTGCCTCGCTGGGGAGGAGGTCGCCGGTACTAAGGGTGCCTGCGGAAATATTGCGCTTTACAATGCTGACAAGCTGAGAGTAAAGAGGAATATCGCTCTCCATGGAGAGTGTGCTGAGGAGTATGGGGTTCTTTTCCATTATATTGTCCTTCCGGAACGCCCTGCGTTCCATGTGTTAAACGCTTCTCTTGCGCTGAAGCAATCCTATTTGATTGAATGATTATATAACATTTTCGGACGATTTGCAATAACTTGTCCGTACATTTGTTACATTTGCAATGACTTATTTTTTCACCGGCTGAGCTTTTTAAGTATTTTCAGCAGCTCATCCTGAGGGGGAAGCCCCTTGTTGCGCCGTCTGAGGCGGCGGTAAGGCTCATAGAGGCTCAATGCCTCCTCCCTTTCCAACAAATCCACAAATGGAATAAAATGCTTCTCTGCTGCCATCAGCATCCAGTCGCCCCATTCATCCACCCTCTCGTGGCAAGTAAGAAGCACAAAGCTCAAAAGCTCGGCAAGCTCCTCCTTTGGCGCGCTGCCGTTTTTCAGGGCATCGTAATACTCTCCCGCCGCCTCTTCAACGGCCTTAAAAAACACCATATGCTCTTCCCTGTTTTTATACTGACCTCCACCTGTGAAAAGCTGGGTGAAAATTTTAACTCCGCCGAAAGAACGCATCAGCTCAGCGGACCATGTGATATATCCGGAATAAAGAGAGATTATCCTCTCGAAATGCACACTTTTCATTTTATCCTCCGCCTCAATTTATTATATGGCTCTATTCTAAACTTTTTTGTGCATTTTGGCAATCTCGGCATTAAAATTAATGCAAAAAAACATTGAAAACACAGAGAAAAATCTCTTGACAATCATATTGCCTTTTGATATTATATTGGGGCGCTCCAAAGACAGCAGGTGGCGAAAGCGGAAATCCTGCCGAGGACAGCATCAATAACTTGATTGCTTTCTGTCTTCATGTCTTTGCGGATATGAAGATTTTTTCTTTTTCGGGCGCAACGAAATTACCCCGGAGGTGTAAACAATGCCGAACGCAAAAGTTCTCAGCGAGAAGCAGGCAATTGTCGCAGCACTGACCGAGCGTATTCAGAACGCAAGCTCCGGCCTGTTCGTGGACTACAAGGGCATCACTGTTGCTCAGGACACCGAACTGCGTACCGAACTGCGCAAGAACGACGTTGAGTATTCCGTCGTTAAGAATACCCTCACCCGCTTTGCTCTTGACAACTGCGGTCTGCAGGAAATGAATGGTATCCTCAATGGTACCACTTCTCTCGCAACCAGCACCGGCGACCCCATCGCTCCTTTCCGCATCATCAATGACTACGCCAAGAAGATGAACGACATCTTCACCATCAAGGCCGCATTCATGGATGGCAAGATCCTTTCCGAGCGCGAGATCACCGAGATCTCTGCACTGCCCAGCAAGGATGCTCTCTACAGCCAGGTATTTGGTACTCTGCTTGCTCCCATCACCAGCCTCGCAGTGGTCCTGAACCAGATTGCAGAAAAGAACGGCTACGTTGCCGAACCCGAAACCGCAGCTGAGTAAGATAGCTGCACAAGACACAATTTTAGGAGGAAATTAAAATGGCTAGCGAAAAAATCAATGCTATGATCGAAGAAGTAAAGGCTCTC
>JAZNZR010000034.1:0-37514 GCA_045595025.1 Oscillospiraceae bacterium
CTATAGCTTTTTTCGTCATTATACACTATGCAGGATTATTTTGCAATTTAGCTTATTTCGTGATAATATCAAATTAGCCTGACAGATAAAATCCGAACACGCTCCGCGAGGCGGATTTTAGCGCCAGACTTCATTTCATTCCTTGATGGGCGACAGCCCACCTGCATAATTCAATTTTGCCTGACACAAAAATCCGCTCCCGGGGAGTCGAAGATTTTTGAGCTTATACACTAAGGCAGTGCAAGGCGGCGGCTTGCGGATGGGCTTTCCGCCCTTCAAAAGCCGACAACGCGGCAATGCCAACGGGTATACCCTCAAAAACGGGTTCGGACTATGTCGGTCAGGCTCGCGTATCAAAAAACAAAAAAACAATATATTTGGAGGAAAAAACATGAACAAAACACTTGCCGGACTGAAAGTTGTTGAGCTTTCTACTTTCATCGCAGTTCCCGCCTGCGCAAGATTTTTCGCTGACCACGGCGCCGATGTTATCAAGGTTGAGGCCAAGGGCGGCGACGCTGTCCGTTGGAACGGCGTAAGCGAAGGCCGCAGCGGCAGCCCCTATGAAAACACCACTTTCGACCTTGAAAACGCAAATAAGCGCGGCATCGTTCTCAACCTCAAGAGCGAGACCGGTAAAGAAATCCTCTTCAAGCTCCTTGAAGATGCTGACATTTTCCTCACCAACTGGCGTCCTCAGGCTCTGGCAAAGGCCGGCCTCACCTATGAAGAGCTTCATGAGAAGTTCCCCAAGATGGTTTATGGTACTCTCACCGGCTACGGCGACAAGGGTCCCGATAAGGATCTGCCCGGCTATGACTTCACCGCATTCTGGGCACGCGGCGGCATTATGGACTCCCTCCGCCAGAAGGACGAATGGCCCGGCAACCTGATTCCCGGCATGGGTGACCACATCTCCGGTCTGCTTCTCTCCGCCGGCGTTATGGCAGCTCTCTTCAACGCACAGCGCACAGGCATCGGCGAGCGCGTATGCATCAACCTGCTCCACACCTCCATCTGGGATCAGGCTATCATGCTCCAGGCAGCTCAGTACACCGAGTACGGCCAGAAGTATCCCATCTCCCGCCGCACTGCCGATAACCCCTTCAACTGCGCTTATCGCTGCTCCGACGGACGCTTCATGCAGATATCTATGCCTCCCTTTGATATGTTCTATCCCCGCTTCATGCCCCTCATCGGCCGCGAGGATCTGGTAGGCAACCCCCGCTACACCATGGATAACATCACCAAGAACAAGCTCCACAGCGAGTTCGTTGACATCCTTACCGAGGCCTTCGAGAAGAAGACCGTTGGCGAGTGGGACGAAATCCTCACCAAGGCTGACATCCCCCACTCCATGCTCAAGAGCTGGGAAGAGGCTCTCGAGGATGAGCAGGCATGGGCAAACGATGTTTACTACAAGATGGATTATCCCACCGGCAATCAGCGTATTCTGGTTCGCCAGCCCATCTTCATCGGCAACGACCTGCCCGACTACAAGATGGCTCCCCTGCTTGGCGAGCACAGCGAAGAGATCCTCAAGGGTCTGGGCTACACCGATGAGCAGCTTGCCGAGCTCCACGAGCAGGGCATCTACAACACTTGGGATGACCTGAAGTCCAAGCATGGCGGCTGATAAATACAGCATGGGCGTGGACATCGGTTCCACTGCCTCAAAATGCCTGATTCTTAAAAACGGCGAAGAGACCGTGGGTCAGAGCATCATCGCCTCCGGTACCGGAACCTCCGGTCCCGGAAGGGCGGTGGCCGAAGCCCTCGGCATGGCGGGTCTCACCATGGAGGATATCTCCTGCGTAACCGCCACCGGCTACGGACGAAACACCTTCTCCGGTGCCGACTACATAGTAAGTGAGCTTTCCGCCCACGCCATCGGCGCCTACGCCCTTTTCCCGGGAGTTAGAACCGTTATCGATATTGGCGGTCAGGACGCTAAAGCCATTCGGGTGAATGAACAGGGCAGAATGGAAAACTTCATAATGAACGATAAGTGCGCTGCAGGCACCGGAAGATTTTTGGATGTTATGGCCAGAGTTCTGGAGCTTGATGTAAGCGAGCTTGAAAAGCGCGACGCTATGGCGGAGAGCACCGTTCGTATAAGCTCCACCTGCACCGTTTTTGCGGAAAGCGAAGTTATAAGCCAGCTGGCACAGAATGTTGATATAAACGCTCTTGTTGCCGGCATTCATGACAGCGTTGCGGTGAGAACTGCCAGCCTTGTAAGAAGACTGGGTCTTATTGAGCCTGTTGTTATGAGCGGCGGCGTTGCAAGAAACGGCGGCGTTGTCCGCGCTCTTGAAAAAGAACTTGGAGTTTCTATAAGCGTTTCACCCCTCAACCAGCTGGGCGGCGCCTTCGGCGCAGCCATTTACGGCTGGAAGAAAATCAGTTAAGCAAAACCCGCACAGCCTTGCTGCTGCGGGTTTTAGCCATAAAATATCCAAAGGAGTGGAAAAATGAGCGAAATTCTGGAAAGAAAGCCCGCCAAGATAATTCTCCGCGAGCTTCAGGATAAAATTGCCCAGGATGCATGGGATGCAAAGCTCCGCGGCGAGAAGGTTGGCTGGTGCGCCTCCAACTTCCCCCAGGAGATCACCACCGCCATGGGCATCCATGTTGTATATCCCGAAAATATGGGCGCTGCCGTCGGTGCCAAGGGCGGCGGACTTCGTATGTGCCAGCATGCCGAGGATATGGGTTATTCCTCCGACCTGTGCTCTTATGCCCGCATCAACTTTGCCTATGCGGACATCAAGAAGTGCGAGGAGCTGGAAATCCCCTTCCCCGACTTCCTTCTTTGCTGCAATAATATCTGCAACTGCATGATAAAGTGGTATGAGAACCTCTCTCTGGAGCTGAATGTTCCCCTGATTCTCATCGATATCCCCCATCTGGACGCTATGGAATGCTCCGCCGACCGGGTTAAGTATATCCGCGCCCAGTTTGACGATGCCATCGCACAGCTGGAGGAGATAACCGGCAAGAAGATGGACTATGATAAGCTGCGCAGCGTTATGGAAGTTTCCCAGCGCTCCTCTCAGGCATGGCTGAAGGCCGTTGGCTATATGGCCTGCGAGCCCTCTCCCTTCAGCGGCTTTGATATTTTCAACAACATGGCCGTTGCCTGCGTTGGACGCGGCACCGTTGCCGCTGCCGAGGCCTTTGAGGCTCTGGCGGAGGACTATGAAGCTCTGGCCAAGGAAGGCAAGAGTTCTTTCAAGGGTGAGGAAAAATACCGCATCCTCTTCGAGGGCATTGCCTGCTGGGCAAACCTCAAGTATACCTATAAGGCTCTTCAGAGCCGCGGCATGAACCTGACCGCATCTGTTTACGGTCCTGCCTTCAGCTTCATCTACAGCAATCTGGATGAGCTGATGGCTGCATATTCCTATGTTCCCAACTCCAACTGCTTCGAGCGTGAGCTGAAGCTGCGCGTTGACGATGCCATCAATAACAAAGTTGACGGCGCCGTGTTCCATATGAACCGCAGCTGCAAGCACTGGAGCGGCACTCTTTATGAGATGGAGCGCCAGTTCCGCGAGCAGACCGGCGTACCCACCGTCTGCTTCGATGGCGACCAGTCCGACCCCCGTGTATTCTCCGAGGCTCAGTATGATACCAGAGTTGAAGCTCTGATGGAGATCATGGACGAAAATAAGCGTGCGAAGGAGGGCAAAACCAATGCGTGAACTTGAACTTCTGAAAGCTATAGCTGCCTCTCCCAAGGCTCAGCTTGAAAAAACCGTGGCCGAGGGCAAAAAGGTTATAGGCGTTATGCCCTATTTCTGCCCCGAGGAGCTTGTTTATGCCGCAGGCATGGCTCCCTTCGGACTTTGGGGCGCAGAGATGCAGGCCAATGAAAGCAAGCGCTATTTCCCCGCCTTTATCTGCTCCATTTTGCACACCACTCTTGAGATGGGTCTTCGCGGCGAGCTCAATGCTCTCAGCGGCATTATGATCCCCATCTCCTGCGACAGCCTGAAGGGCATGGGCGCAAACTGGCAGTACGGCGTAAAGACCGTTCCCGTTATCAATGTAGCCTACGCTCAGAACCGCAAAATCGCTGCCGGCGATGAGTTCTCCCGCAGTCAGATGATGAAGGTCAAGGGCGAGCTGGAAGAAATCTGCGGCCACGCAATAACCGATGAGGATATCGCCGCTGCTGTTGCTGCTTATAACGAAAACCGCGCCGCCATCTGCGCCTTCACCGAGGCTGTTGGCGCAAAGCCCGGTCTTATCAGCGCCGCAGACCGCTCTGCCGCCATAAAAGCCGGCTATTTCATGGATAGAAAAGAGCATACCCAGCTTCTCAATGCTCTCACCGAGACCGTCAAGGCTGCCGAGGCACCTCAGTGGAAGGGTCTTAAGGTAGTCACCACCGGTATCATTGCCGATTCCCCCGAGCTTCTCAAGATCTTCGACGAGAACGGAATAGCCATCGTTGCCGACCAGATCGCTCAGGAGAGCGTTGATGCCCGCTATCCCACCCCCGTCACCGCCGACCCCCTTCTTGGTATGGCTCAGCGCTACGGCCGCATCGAAGGCTGCAGCGTGCTCTATGACCCTGTCAAGGAGCGCGGCCACCAGCTTGTTGAGCTTGCAAAGGCAAGCGGCGCAGACGGTGTCATCTGGGTTATGACCAAGTTCTGCGACCCCGAAGAGTTCGACTATGTGCCCGTAAAGCGTATGCTCGATGCCGCAGGCATTCCCCTTCTTGCCATTGAGGTTGACCAGCAGATGGTTAATTTAGAGCAGGCAAGAAATGCAGTCCTCACCTTTGCGGAAATGCTTGGCTGATAAATCCAATAAAAAACCTTCCTATGAAATTTCATAGGGAGGTTTTTTCTGCCTTGATGTACCTGCAGGCGGCTATCAGCGAAGCTATCGGAAGGGTTGTTTTTTTGTCTCCGACGGCCATATTCTTTTCGTATGTCCGAAAAGAATATGGAAAGAAAAGTCCACCAAAGAGGGGCGCAGAAAGCCCCTCTTTGGAAACACCCCAAGTGTGAAGTGGGAAACGACATAGAGCCACAAAATAAGCGCCTAAGCCTTAGTGTGCGCCCCTCGTTTTCCGCTCAGGACGCTGCTGCGTCAAGGCGCCTGCTCGGCGCCACCGGGATACTTCCTCGTACCCTTTGTAGGGGCGGACCAATGTGTCCGCCCGCTTAGCTCTTTAGCCGCTACTGCGCTGCAGCATATAACGAAAAACCCCGATGGAGATTCCATCGGGGTTTGGTCGTTTTTTCTTATTTCTTTTGGTTTTCTTCCATTTTCCTATATTTTTCGTAGCGGGCGGCGGCATCGTCTTTGCCTGCCTCGAAAAGCACCTTCGCATTTTCGGGGAAGCTGCGGTAGAGAGAGGCGTATCTGGTTTCTCCCTGAAGGAAGTCCATAAAGTCCATATCGGGAGCCTTGCTGTCCAGAGTGAGGGGCTCGGCCTTGCGGGGGTCATAGCGGTAGAGATTCCAGTAGCCGCTGTGAACGGCTCGTTTCATCTCCTCCTGAGTTTTACCCATGCCGAGACGGATACCGTGGGCGGCGCAGGGTGTGTAGGCAACGATGAGGGAGGGACCCGGGTAGCTTTCCGCCTCCCGGAGAGCCTTGAGAAGCTGGGCAGGGTCGGCACCCATGGCGACCTGAGCCACATAGACATTGCCGTAAGTCATCATCATAGCGCCCAAATCCTTCTTGCGGCTGCGCTTGCCGGAGGATGCGAACTGGGCAACCGCACCAATGGGCGTTGCCTTGGAGCTCTGACCGCCGGTGTTGGAATAAACCTCCGTGTCGATGACGAAGACATTTATGTCCTCGCCCCCAGCGATGACGTGGTCAAGACCGCCGAAGCCTATATCATAGGCCCAACCGTCGCCGCCGAACATCCAGAAGGTTTTCTTCGCCAGCTGATCCTTTGCAAGGAGGATCTCCTCCGCGGCCTCGCCGCCGAAGGAAGTGAGCTCTTCGATAAGAACATCGCTGCTTTTTCTGGAAGCATCGAAATTATCATAGGTATCCAGCCAGTTTTGGCAGGCGCTGCGGAGAGACTGGGGGATGGATCCGGTCATAAGAGCCTCAATCTTTTCCTTCTGAGCCTCACGCTGTTGACGCACGGAGAGGAACATGCCAAGGGCGAGCTCCGCATTGTTCTCAAAAAGGCTGTTTGTCCAGGCAACGCCGTGACCGCGCTTGTTAACGGTGTAGGGAATGCCGGGCATGGGAGAGCCCCAGGCCTGAGAGCAGCCGGTGCCGTTTGCCCAGTAAACTCTGTCGCCGAAAAGCTGGGTGAGCAGTTTTGCATAGGGGGTCTCGCCGCAGCCTGCGCAGGCGGCGGAGAATTCCACAAGGGGCTGGCGGGACTGGCTGCCCTTTATTGTGGCAGGAGAATAAACATCTCCCTTGTCGGAAAGAGAAAGTCCGTAATTCCAGCGAAGCTTGTCCTTTTCCTCCATCTTGGCGGGAACAAGCTCAAGAGCTCCTCTGGGACAGCTGTTTACGCAGCTGCCGCAGCCGGTGCAGTCAAAGTTGGAAAGCTGGAGGGAGTAGCGAAGACCGCTGCCGCTCTTGCCCATAGCAGGAATGGTGACAAAATCTTCGGGGGCAGCGGAGGTCTCCTCCTCATTGAGGAGATAGGGGCGTATAGCGGCGTGGGGGCAGACAAGGGAGCACATGTTGCACTGGATGCACTTTGTCTCGTCCCACTTTGGCAGCCATGTGGCTATGCCTCGCTTTTCGTAGGCGGTCATACCCATTTCAATGGAACCGTCCTCCCTGCCAACAAAGGCGCTGACAGGCAGAGAGTCGCCCTTCTGGCGGTTGATGGGGATGAGAATGTTGCGAACGGCCTCGGGGAGGGCGCTCAGATCCTCTTCGCCCTCTTCCTCAAGACTCAGCCACCGACTCTTAACGGCGATTTCTCTGACTTTTTCTCCGCCTGCATCTATGGCGGCGCAGTTTTTGGCAACGATATCGTCGCCTTTGGCGGCATAGGCCTTGCGGGCAGCCTGCTTCATAAGCTCCATTGCCTCGGCGGCAGGCAGCATATCCGTGAGGGAGAAGAAGGCGGCCTGAAGCACGGTGTTGGTGCGGTTTCCAAGTCCCAGCTCGTGGGCTATGGCGGAGGCATCCACGGTGAAAAGGCGGACACCCTTTTCCGCTATCATTTTGAGCACCTTGGCGGGTATCTGCTTTTCCAGCTCATCCTCTGCCCATGGACAGTTGAGCAAAAGCTTTCCGCCGGGGCGGATCTCCTCAACTATGTCATACTGCTGTATGTAGGTGGGAACATGAACTGCAACAAAATCCGCGCTTTTAACATAGTAGCTGCCCCGGATGGGCTTTTCGGAAAAGCGCAGATGGCTCTTGGTCACGCCGTAGCTCTTCTTTGCGTCATACTCAAAGTAGGCCTGAGCGTAGAGGGGGGTGTTGGAGGCGATTATGTTCACGGTGTTGTGGTTTGCGCCCACAGTGCCGTCACCGCCCAAACCCCAGAATTTGCAGCATACAGCGCCGTCGGAGAAGCCTTCCAGCTTCTTAACGGGCAGCGAGAGATTGGTAACATCGTCGGTAATGCCGATGGTGAAGCTGTTTTTGGGATTTTCCGCAAGGAGGTTATCGAATGCGGCGGCAATCTGGGCGGGGTCGGTATCCTTGCTGGAAAGACCGTAGCGACCGCCTACTATAAGCACATCTCTGCCGGCGGAGGAAAAGGCGGTGCAGACATCCTGATAAAGAGGCTCGCCTGCGGCGCCCATCTCCTTGCAGCGGTCAAGAACGGCTATGCGCTTTGCGCTTTCGGGGATGGCGGCAAGGAATTTGTTTATTGCGAAGGGGCGGTAAAGACGCACCTGCAAAAAGCCCACCTTTCTGCCCCGTGCATTGAGGTAATCAACGGTCTCACGGACTGTGCCGGAAACGGAGCCCATCGCAACCAAAACCTCGGTGGCTTCGGGATCACCGTAGTAATCAAAAATGTGGTATTCCCGCCCGAAATTTTCCTTAAAGCGGAGCATATAGTCCTCAACAATATCGGGAAGGGAGTCATAAAAACGGTTTGCGGCCTCACGAAGCTGGAAATAAACGTCGCCGTTCTGAACAGTGTTGCGGAGCATGGGGTGCTCGGGGTTCAGGGCGTGGGCGCGGAAAGCGCGCAAAGCATCGCTATCCAGCATGGCGCAAAGCTTTTCCTCATCGGGAAGGCTTATTTTGCTTATCTCATGGCTGGTGCGGAAGCCGTCAAAGAAATGCATAAAGGGAATTGAGCCCTTAACCGCACTGAGATGGGCAATACCAGCCATATCGGCAGCTTCCTGAACGGAGCCGGAGGAAAGCTGGGCAAAACCGGTCTGGCGGCAGGCCATAACGTCGCTGTGGTCGCCGAAAATGCTCATTGCGTGGGTGCCAACAGTGCGGGCTGCCACATGGAGCACAACGGGGAGTCGCTCACCCGCCATTCGGTAAAGGACGGGTATCATCAGCATAAGACCCTGGCTGGAAGTGTAGCTGGTGGCGAGACAGCCTGTCTGGGCTGCGCCGTGGACAGCGGCTGCAGCGCCTGCCTCCGACTGCATCTCAACAAGCTTCACGGTCTGGCCGAACATATTCTTCCTGCCCCGGGCGCTCCATTCGTCGGTGCTGCCCGCCATGGGCGAAGAGGGGGTTATGGGATATATAGCCGCAACCTCGGTGAAGGCATAGGCAACATGGGCGGCGGCGGTGTTGCCGTCCATGGTCAGCATCTTTTTATTCATAAGGTTTACTCCTTAAAAAGGGGCGGATAAAATATCCGCCCCTTGATACATATCTCAGTTAACGGGATATACCCAGCCGAAGGGATCGGCCTTTTTGCCCCACTGGAGGCCGGTGAGTTCTTCATACAGCTTCATAGTGGTTTCACCAATTTCGTTGTTGTTGATGGTGTATTCCTTGCCTGCGTAGGCCAGAGCGCCGACGGGAGAGACAACGGCGGCGGTGCCGCAGCCCCAGGCTTCTTCCAGAGTGCCATTTTCCATAGCCTCAACCAGCTCGTCAACGCTTATGCGGCGCTCCTCTGCGTCAAGACCCAGATATGCGCACATCTCAAGGATGCTCTTGCGGGTGATGCCGGGGAGAATGGAGCCGTTAAGAGCGGGTGTTACGATTTTGCCGCCGATCTTGAACATAATGTTCATTGCGCCGACTTCTTCTATATACTTGCGCTCAACGCCGTCCAGCCAAAGAACCTGGGTGTAGCCCTTTTCCTCGGCTCTGTCGCCTGCGCGGACGGAAGCTGCGTAGTTACCGCCGCACTTGGCTTCGCCGGTGCCGCCGCGGACAGCGCGGACATCCTCATCCTCGATCATGATTTTGACGGGAGCCATACCGCCGGCATAGTAGCTGCCGGAGGGAGAGAGGATGATGATAAAGTGGGCGCGGCCGATGCCGTGAACACCCAGATGCTCGTCATCTCCTATCATAAAGGGGCGGATATACATGCTGGTGCCTTCGCCGTGGGGAACCCAGTCGGCTTCCAGCTTGATGAGAGCGTGGAGAGCCTGAAGAGTGTCTTCCTCGGGAAGTGCAGGCAGACCCATACGGGCAGCGGAGCGGTTCATACGGCGTATATTTTCCATAGGACGGAACATCTGCACTCCGCCCTCAGCATTGCGGTAAGCCTTGAGACCTTCGAAAATCTCGCTGCCGTAGTGGAGAACGGTGGAGGCGGGATGGATGGAGAGATTGCCAAAGGGCACAATGCGTGCGTCGTGCCAGCCGTTGGCCTTGTCCCAGTCCATAATGAACATATGGTCGGTGAACACCTTGCCGAAGCCCAGCTTGCTTTCATCTGCGGGCTTGGGATTGGGGTTGGGATTGAGAGTTATCTTGATATCCATAGTTTTTTCCTCCTGAGAATGGCTTTTCGCCATTATATACCTTTATCTTGCAAAGTGCAAATTTTCGGGCCGGATTTATTATTTTTTGAGACCCAGCTTTTCAGCGGCGGCCTCGCGCATTTTGTATTTGAGGATTTTGCCTGCGGCATTCATGGGGAAGGAGTCCATAAAGTCTATGTATCTGGGCACCTTGTGGCGGGCCATGCTGGCCATGCAGTAGCGGCGCAGTTCATCCTCGCTGAGGCTTTCGCCCTCCTTGAGGATCACGCAGGCCATAGCCTCTTCACCGTACTGCTCGTCGGGAACGGCGATTACCTGAACATCCTGCACGGCGGGATGGGTGTAGATAAACTCCTCTATCTCCTTGGGATAAAGGTTTTCGCCGCCGCGGATTATCATATCCTTCAGTCGTCCCGTGATGCGGTAGTTGCCGTTTTCGTCCTTGCAGGCCAGGTCGCCGCTATGGAGCCAGCCTTCAGCATCAATGGTATCCCGGGTGGCATCGGGCATTTTGTAATAGCCCTTCATAGTGTTGTAGCCTCGTGCGCAGAACTCACCGTTTACACCAACGGGGCATTCTTCGCCGGTTTCCGGGTCGATTATCTTGCATTCCACATGGGGGAAGTCATAACCCACGGTCTCCGTGCGGACATCAAGAGAATCCGTCCAGGAGCTCATGGTGTTGCCGGGGGCGCACTCGGTCTGACCGTAAACGCTGACAATGCCCCGCATATTCATCTCATCGGGCTGGGCGGCACGGCGCATAAGCACGGGAGGGCAACCCGCTCCCGCCATAATGCCGGTGCGCATATAGCTGAAGTCCGTCTTGCGGTAGTCGGCGTGGTTGAACATGGCTATGAACATAGTGGGCACGCCGTTAAAGCAGGTGATGCGCTCCTGATTAATGCAGGCGAGGGAGTTTTTTGCAGAGAAATAGGGCATGGGGCACATGGTGGTGCCGTGGGTCATACTGGCGGTCATGGAGAGGGTCATGCCGAAGCAGTGGAACATAGGCACCTGAATCATCATGCGGACAGCAGTGGAAAGACCCATTCTGTCGCCGATGCATTTTCCGTTATTCACAACATTGTAGTGGGTGAGCATAACTCCCTTGGGGAAGCCGGTGGTGCCGGAAGTATACTGCATATTGCAGACATCTCCGGGTTTAACGGCGGCAGCCATACGCTTAACCTCATCAAGGGATACCATATCCGCTCTCTCCATAGCCTCATCAAATGTGAGACAGCCGCTCTGGCGGAAGCCCACGGTGATAACATTGCGGAGGAAGGGCAGACGGCGGCAGTGGAGGGGCTCGCCGGGCTTTGCGGAGGCAATTTCCGGGCAAAGCTCATTGAATATCTTTGCGTAGTTGGAGTCCAGTGCGGACTCAATCATAACAAGGGTGTGAGTATCGCTCTGGCGGAGGAGATACTCGGTTTCGTGGATTTTATAGGCTGTGTTGACGGTTACAAGGACTGCGCCAAGCTTGGTGGTTGCCCAAAAGGTGATATACCAGGCGGGAACGTTGGTTGCCCAGATGGCAACCTTGCTGCCTGCCTTTACGCCCATTGACACCAGAGCCCGGGCGAAGTTATCCACGTCCTCCCGGAACTGTTCATAGGTTCGGGTATAGTCCATAGTTGTGTACTTAAAGGCGTACTGGTCGGGGAATTCTTCAACTATTCTGTCCAGCACCTGAGGGAAGGTAAGGTTGATGAGCTCGTCCTTTTGCCAGACATATTCGCCTGTGCCGTCGTGGTTGGGATAGAGCTTGCGGCGCTTGCCCACGCTGCGCTCATAGCGGGTCATATAGTTTACAAAATGGGGGAAGATTACCTCGCGCTCGGGCAGATCCTCCATCCACTCCGTTTTCCACATGAGGGAAACGAAACCGTCATAGTCCACGCTTTTCAGAGCACGCATAAGGTCATCCACGGGGAAGGAGCCCTCGCCGATGAGGTTATAGGTCTCGGCATCGTCGCTGTCGCGAAGATGCACATGCTTAACATAAGCGCCAAGATTTGTGATGGTGGTGGAGGGAGTTTCTCCCGCATCGCGGTAGGGGTGATGAACATCCCAGAGGGCGGCAAGACTGTCGCTGGCAAAATGGTTCATCAGATCGCGAAGCAGGGCGGTGTCGGAATAAATGCCGCGGGTCTTGATGAGGATGGTAACGCCCTTTTCCTCGGCAAACTCAATAAGCTCCTCCAAAGCGGAGTAGATAACTTCCATATTGGGGCTCTTGCAGTCGGCGGCAACATATTCCACGGACATATCCCCTGCGATATCTATGCAGCGGCGCAGTTCATCGGCACCATCTGCGGAAAGGTCGCAGTCGGTGTCAAAAACGGGGATGGAAAGACCCTTACTTCTCAGCTCACGGGCGGTTGACACTACATTATATTTGTGGAAAGGTCCGCCCTTTCCTATAAGCTCCTTCTGGCGGAGCACGTTGTATATCTCAATGCCGTTAAAGCGCATCTCGGCGGCGGTGGAGACAAGTTCGTCCCAGCCCTCCTGCCACCAGCCTCTTGTGGAAAATGAGAGTTTCATTCTACACCCTCCTCATAGACAATCTTGTTCAGCGCATTCACATAGGCGCGGATGGAAGCGCCTATAATATCGGTGGAAATGCCCCGTCCGGAATAGAGCTTGCCGCCGGAGCGCAGCTTGACTATGGTCTCGCCCATAGCCTCGCGGCCTTCAGTGATGGCCTGAATCTGGAACTCGTCCAGCTCATAGTGGGTGCCGATTATCTGTTCAATGGCTATAAAGGCGGCATCGATTGGACCGTCTCCGGCGTAGACACCCTGAAGCACCTTATCATCCCGGACAAGCTTTATCTGGGCAACGGATTTCATTCCGCTGCTGGAATTAACCATATAGCTTTCAACCTTGTAGATGGGAGGAACCTGCAGCGCCGCCGTTGCCACAATGGCATCCAGCTCCGCAGCGCCGATGCGCTCTTTGCCTATGCGTTTCATAGCCTCCCAGACCTTGCAGATGTCCTCTTCGCTGAGATCATAGCCAAGAGCGGCAACGGCTCTTGCCACGGCAGCAGTGTCGTCATGGACGGAGAGCACCGGTCCCTCGGAGGCGGCGTGAACTCCGCTGTCATATATAGCCCCGGACTTTCCGGAGAACATACGCTTTATCTGAGCGGTGCCGCGGCTCAGCTCCGTAACACGGACGGAGGAATAGGCTCCCAGACTATCGCCCCTTGCGGCGAGAATACGGGAAATATTTTCAAGGCTGGCGGTGTCGCCTCCGCAGGAGCAAACCTTAACCTCCCCTGCACCCTTGCCTATTGCGGCAACAGAGGCAGTGTCGGCCATAAGAAGTCCGTTGGCACATTTAACGCCGAGGCTTACACCTTCAAGAGCGGGAACCGCTTTGGTCAGCTGGCTGATAAAATCCGCAATCTCATTGGGAAGGCGTGCGCCCTCAGTGTCGCAGATGGTAAGGGTTTTTGCTCCTGCTTCAATGGCAGCAGAGAGCAGCTCGGCCAGAAAATCCGCTTCGGCTCGGCAGGCATCCTCCGCAACAAACTCAACCTGACAGCTCTTTGCGGCGCAGGCAGCAACAGTTTCCTTAACCGCTGCCAATGTAGCGGCAGGCTTTTTGTGGAGGAAATACTCCATCTGCACGGAGGAGGCGGGAGCCACTACCTGCAGTCTCGGCTTGCGGGCAGATTTCAGAGCGTTCCAGACAGTCTCCACATTTTCGGGGGAAACGCCCACCGGCACTGCCACAGCGGCATTTTGCACCGCAGAGGCAATAGACTTAATAAGCAAAGAATCTATTTTCAGCTTTTCGATGGGAGCGCACTCAATGCAGTCCACGCCCAGCTTATCCAAAATCTTGGCAAGCTCGATCTTCTCGCGGAAGCTGAGAGTCGCACCTTCGGGCAAAACCATACTGATGTCGCTGATATAGATTTTTCTCATTTTGATTACCTCCTGAAAAATAAAAAACCCTGAAGCCGAAAAACGGCTTCAGGGACGAAAAAGCATTTCGCGGTACCACCCTGATTATTACCCCCTTGCGGGGAATAATCCCTCTCGGGCTCAAAGTTAAGCCCATAGCCTGTAACGGGGCTGACCGTATCCGACTACTGGCCTTTCGGCTTTGGCAGGATAAGCTCGGGAAAGAGACTGCTCATCTGTGTTTAGTGCCGGCTCGCACCCGCCGCCGACTCTCTGAAACCGCCCACAGAGGCATAATTCCGTCATAGCATTTAACGCATTAAAACGATAGAGCCATTAAAGCACATATATAAAGTATTGTCAATGTTTTTTTGCCCTTGCATAAGGCTTAATCCAGCTTCAGATCGCCCTCTTTTATCCAACCAAGGCGGCGGCAGACAAGACCGAGAGCCCAGCAGATAACAGCGGGTAGCACCACGCAGATGAGGACAAGACCTATCCAGTCCATAGCCCCGGGAACGATGGCGGAGGCGCCGTTTTCGATGGCCTTGGCGGAGGGCTCAACCCAGCCCGTCCATACGCCGATGGGGCCGCAGAGACCGCAGGTGCCCATACCGGAGTTTACGGCGGCACCGTTCATTTCCAGACGGAAAACGCAGGTGGCAATGGGACCCGTTATCATACTGGTGAGTATGGGAGCTATCCAGATTCTGGGGTTACGGACAATGTTGCCCATCTGGAGCATGCTGGTACCCAGACCCTGGCTTACAATGCCGCCCCAGCGGTTTTCCCTGAAGCTCATAACCGCAAAGCCCACCATCTGGGCGCAGCAGCCCGCAACGGCTGCGCCGCCTGCCAGACCCGTCAGACCGAAAGCGGCGCAAATGGCGGCGGAGGATATGGGAAGGGTGAGGGCTATGCCCACAACGGCGGATACTATTATACCCATAAGGAAGGGGTGCAGCTCCGTTGCCCAGACGATGAAAGAGCCCACATAGTTTGCGGCCTTACCTATAGGCGCTGCGATGAAGTAAGCAAGACCCACGCCCACAACGATGGTTACAATGGGGGTTACAAGAATGTCTATCTTGGTCTCCTTGCTGACCGCCTTGCCGAACTCGCTGGCAACGATAGCCACGATCAAAACGGCGAGAGGGCCGCCTGCGCCGCCGATGGCATTGGTGGCGAAGCCCACGGGCACAAGGGAGAAGAGCACCATTGCGGGAGCCTGCAGGGCGAAGCCTATGGCAACCGCCATTGCGGGACCTACCATGGCGCTGGCGAGGCCGCCTATGGTGTAGCTGACGGCTGCATCCCCGCTGCCGATGGTTGCAACGGTGGCATTGAGAAAGCCTATGCCCAGCTGAGAGCCCAGGGTGTTGAGGATTGTGCCAACCAAAAGAGTGCAGAAAAGACCCTGAGCCATAGCGCTGAGGGCATCAATGCCGTAGCGCTTGGCGGAAAAAACTATGTTTTTTCTTTTGAGAAAAGCTTTGAATTTGCTCATAAAATGCTTCCTCCCATATGTAAAACAAATAATAGCTATACAGGTGTCAAGACAGCTGTATAGCTATTATATTCGGATATATGAAATTGTCAAGCTTCTTCTTTCTTCAGCAGCAAACCTGCCTCTTTCAGCTCGGAAATGACCCTCAGAAGAGCCTCCTCGTCGGGGCAAAGGAGGGTGTGGAGATGAATTCCGTCGGTGAGGGCGGAGAGGGGCTGAGCCTCGTACCGGAGGCTGCGGGAGATAAACTGCTTTACATCGTAGCGGCTTTTCAGCTCCAGAGAGCCGGTGAGCTGTCCGTAAATGGGGTGCTCCACGATAACATCCTTGACTATGCAGCCGTTATCCACCATAATATCCAGCTCCCGCTCCATATCCTCTCCCGAGTGGACGCAGGCGAGGGTGCGGACTATCATACCCATATCCCGTTCCAGCACATAGCCTCTGGGTGTGGCGGAAATATCGTTCCCGAAGGCCCGGAGCAGAGCAACATCGCCGACTATGACCTGGCGGCTGACACCCAGCTTTTTAGCCAGGTTTTCGGCGGAAACAGGGGCGGCAGAGCCCTTGAGCTGAGAAAGAATTGCCTCCCGGCGCTCATCTGCCTTCATTTTTTCCACCGCTCCTTCTGGCCTTGCCGAAGCGCATCAGCAGGTCATTTTTGATGTTCCAGAGCTTCTGGGAGAGATCCACATAGTAGCTGTGGGGGTTATCAAAGCGCTTAACCTCGTCCCAGAGGGTGTCCAGCTGCTGGGCGCAGTAAGAGCGGATATCCTCCAGCTTGGGCAGCTCATATACAAGCTCACCATTTTGGAAAATGGGAACAAGCAGCTCCTTGGCAGTGAAGTTATAAACCTCCTTCCGCTTCCATGTGGCTTCGGGGTCGAAAATCTCTATGGTGTCGCTGTCGTCCACGGTTTCGTCGTAGAGGCAGAGATAGTCGGCAAGAGCCTTGCCGGTGTCGTTGGCATAGAAGCGGTAAAGCTTCTTGAAATGGGGATTTGTGATTTTGGCGATATTTTCGCTGATTTTGATTCTGGGCTTGATGTGTCCTTCCTCGTCCTCAATAGCCACCAGCTTGTAAACGCCGCCGAAGACGGGTTCGCTTCGTGCGGTGATAAGGCGCTCGCCAACGCCGAAAACATCAATCTCGGCGCCCTGGTGGATAAGGTCGGCAATGACGAACTCGTCGAGAGAGTTGGAGCAAGTGATGGCGCACTCTGTCCAGCCGGCTTCATCCAGCATCTTTCTTGCGGTGCGGGTCAGATAGGCAAGGTCGCCGGAGTCGAAGCGTATGCCGCATTTTTTAATGCCGAGAGGTTTCAGAACCTCGTCGAAAACCTTGATGGCGTTGGGCACGCCGGAATGGAGGGAGTTATAGGTATCCACCAAAAGGGTGGCGTTGGTGGGATAAATCTCGCAGTAGGTCTTAAATGCCTCATATTCGCTTTCAAACATCTGCACCCATGCGTGAGCCATGGTGCCGCCGGCCTTAACTCCGTAAAGCTGGTCGGCAATGGTGCAGGCAGTACCCGCGCAGCCGCCTATATATGCGGCTCTTGCTCCGCTTACCGCGGCGTCGATGCCGTGGCTGCGGCGGGAGCCGAATTCCAGCACGGCTCTTCCGTCTGCAGCCCGGCAGATACGGCTGGCCTTGGTGGCGATAAGACTCTGGTGGTTGAAGGTCATGAGGATATAGGTCTCCAGAATCTGTGCCTCAATGGCATTGGCGCGGACGACCATAAGGGGCTCATTGGGGAAAACGGGCGTGCCCTCGGGAACTGCCCAGATATCGCCGGTGAAGCGGAAGGAGCGGAGATAGTCCAGAAACTCCTCGCTGAAAAGATTGTGGGAGCGGAGATACTCAATGTCCTCCTCGTCATAGTGAAGGTCTTTAACATATTCCACAACCTGCTCAAGACCGGCGGCGATGGCAAACCCGCCTCCGTCGGGTACACGGCGGAAGAAAACATCAAAATAGCTTATGCGGTCTTTCAGTCCGCAGTTGAAATAACCGTTGCCCATGGTCAGCTCATAAAAATCGCAGAGCATGGTGAGGTTTAGTTTGGCATTGTTACTCATGGCGTTTGCCTCCTTAAAGGCCGTATTGTTCAGGCTGACCTGTCTTGACAGGTGACTTGCCTGTTGAACCTATTATATTTCATTCCCTCTGACAAAGCAACGGAAAAATGAAAAAACTCCCCTAAAGCTTGTATGTACTGCACAAATTCAAAGGAAAATGCGGATTTGACGCAAATTTTACTTGAGATTTGGACATGTTTATTATATAATGTCACGTCAGTATGCGTAATTTTTCATATACAGGCTTGAGCGGCTTTGGAGCAAATGGCTCAGGCTATATCCGAAAGGAGTTATATTATGGTTAAAATAGAAACCGCTAAGGGTTTTATAAGCATTTCCCCTGAAGTTTTCACCAATATAGCAGGTGATGCAGCAACCCGCTGCTTCGGCGTTAAGGGCATGGCAGGCAAGGCAAAGGAAAACGGACTTTATCAGCTTCTCCGCCGTGAGTCTATGAGCAAGGGTGTGTTTGTTACCTTTAATGACGATAACAGCGTTTCCATCGACCTTCACATCGTTGTGGAGCACGGCGTAAATCTGGCAACCGTTGGCGCGCTCATCGTGGACGAAGTCAGCTACAAGGTCTCTGAGGCAACCGGCGTGGCAGTCAGAGATGTCAACGTATTTATTGACAATATGATAGTCGGCTGATAGTTCGGCCAAAAGAGATAATACGCCGCCTGCATGGAAAGCGGAAGCGGCAAAGCGGAGGTAAACCACTTTGAAAGAAATGATAAACGGCCTTCAGTTCGGCGAGATGATTCTCTGCGCCTACGAGGCTCTTGAAGCAAATAAGCAGCTTATAAACGACCTGAACGTATTCCCCGTTCCCGACGGCGACACCGGCACCAATATGAGCCTGACCATGTCCGCCGCCGCCAACGAGTTCAAAAAGGCTAAATACGAAAGCCTTTCCGATGCTACCAACAAGGCAGCATCCGCTCTGCTCCGCGGCGCACGCGGAAACTCCGGCGTTATCCTCTCCCTGCTTTTCCGCGGTCTGGCAAAGAGCGTGAAGGGTCTTGAGAGCGCCGATGCCCAGACCTTTGCACAGGCTATGCGCGCAGGTGTTGACGCAGCCTACAAGGCAGTTATGAAGCCCGCTGAGGGCACCATTCTCACTGTTTCCCGCGTGGGCACCACCGCAGCTGTGGATCTTGCCAAGAACGAGGACAGCATTGAGCTTATTCTTGCCTGCGCTCTGGCAGCAGCCAAGGATGCTCTTGAGGAGACCACCGAGCAGAACCCCGTTCTCAAGCGCGCAGGCGTTGTTGACGCAGGCGGCAAGGGCTATGTCACCATTCTGGACGCTATGCTGGCCTCTCTGCAGGGCCGTATGGTTTCCGGCAGCGTTGAGATAGCTTCCGCTGAGGAAGAGGAAGAGGATCATGGCAGCGCTCCCTTCGGTGAGTTTGATACCGCTGAGATCGAGTTTGCTTATGACACCGTCTATA
This sequence comes from Oscillospiraceae bacterium, assembly GCA_045595025.1. Classification (GTDB taxonomy): domain Bacteria; phylum Bacillota; class Clostridia; order Oscillospirales; family Oscillospiraceae; genus SIG459. The sequence goes on from JAZNZR010000034.1 coordinate 18,854, forward strand.
TCGTAAGAAAGCTTCAGGAAGAGATCGACCTTGACCCCTACCGCGCATTCCTTGAGAGCATTGGCGATAGCCTTGTAATCTCCGAGGATGACGAGGTCTTCAAGGTTCATGTCCATACCAATGTTCCCGGTGATGCTCTCAATGAGGCTGCAAAGTACGGCGTTCTGGAGCTTGCAAAGATCGAAAATATGCGCACTCAGCATGATGAGCTGGTTGCCTCCAAGGAAAAGGCAGCCGAGCCCACCGAGCCCGCTGAGCCCGAGTATGCTCCTGCAGAGAAGGAATTCGGCTTTGTCTCCGTCTGCGCAGGCGAAGGTCTTGCACAGCTCTTCCGCGAGATCGGCGTTGACCGTGTTGTAACCGGCGGCCAGACCATGAACCCCTCCACCGAGGATATCCTCCGCGAGATCAACCGCACTCCCGCTGAGACCGTTTTCGTTTTCCCCAACAACAAGAATATCTGGATGGCCGCTCAGCAGTGCGACTATCTCACCGATAAAAAGGTAATCGTTGTCCCCACCCGCACCGTTCCTCAGGGGATCACCGCTATGCTGAATATGGATCCCGGCGCAGATGAGGCCACCCTCACCGAAACCTTCAACGAGGTTATTGGCGGTGTACATACCGCCATGGTAACCTATGCAGCCCGTGACAGCGAGTTTGACGGCTATTCCATCAAGGCCGGTGAGTATCTGGCTCTTATGGATGGCGCACTTCTTGGCTCTTTCGATACTATGCTTGCCACTATGGAAAAGCTCAATGCAACTCTGGAGCAGTATGACCCCGAGTTTATCTCCGTATACTACGGTGAGGATGTTGATGAAGAAGGCGGAGAGAAGACCCTCGCATATCTTGCAAAGGCCTTCCCCGATGCCGAACACAGCATCATAAACGGCGGCCAGCCCGTTTACTACTATATGATCTCCGTTGAGTAAGAAATTGAATAAGAGATAAAGAAACAGCAGGACGAAAAGTCCTGCTGTTTTTTGCTGTCCCCGCGCCCCGATGTATCCTGCACACCCGTAGGGCGGGGGCTTACTCCCGCCCGCATTAAAGCCTCCCTCTGACGAGGGAGGTGGGTTGAGCGAAGCGAAACCCGGAGGGAGAGAAAAAACAGACGAAAAAGGAGATATCTCTCCCTCAGTCTGCTGCGCAGCCAGCTCCCTCGTCAGAGGGAGCCAAGGGCGCGCTGAGGACGAATACGAGGAAATGAAAATTATGCTTGTAGGGGATGGCGTCCCCGACGTCCCGCTTTTAAAGGCACCCCAAAAGGGGGACAAGATTCTTGCATCTTGCCAAATGTATCGCAATTTGTTATTGAATATGGGGTGAGGCTAAGATAAAATAAATTAAATGTGTTAGAAAAAAGCTCCCCTTCCGTGAGGTGATTATGTGAAAAAGTATTTAATATCAAAGTCCTACATGTTCACACTGATGGCCTTCATAGTATTAATTGCCATTCCGTGGATTGTCTTTTTGCTTTATGTGCTTGACTCAACAGACACAAAGGCATTGGCAATAGCTATGCTCGCAACAATTGTTTGCGTACTCTCGACAAGTCTGTATATGCTGTTTTTCGATTTTTATTCGGGAACGGTAGAGTTTGATGAGCGCGGAATCAGACAGCGCATCGGACGAAAGATCATAAGCTTTAAGTGGGATGATTTCTTTGAATACAAATTTTTGAGCACAACCGTTGACCGCAGTGGCAACAAGCTCTGGTGGATATGCTGCTCCACTGAATATCTCAGCGATGAAGACGAACGAAGCTTTTTGCGCAAGCACCGTAAGAAAAGGGACAAGATGGTGTTCTTCCAGTATAACGAGAAGGTGTTCAATGCCTTTATGACATATATAGATGAGGAATACCGAGCGGTGCTTCGAAAGGAAGAGAAAGATATCCTCGCCAATATGCGGTTTATGGAAAGGCTGTTTAACAGGTGATATGGAGGCATAAATGAAAAAGCTTGGGGGAAAAGAGAAAGGCATTATAAAACTTATTGTATCAATCTTCATCCTTATCATAGTTTTGTTTGGTATAAAACTGAAAATTGATGACCCTTTTATATCGGGTGTAAAAGGATGGCTTTCCCTTGCGCTTTTGATATGGTCTTTTGTCTCCATTGTAAGAGTCTCTGGGGAAATTGCCCCTACAAAAAAGAAAGAGATAAAAACCGACGAAGAACAGGTAGTGCCGAAGATAGACAGTATTCTACATTTGGGAAATAAAAGCGGGAAAAATAAATCACATAAGCGTATTATCACTGTAAAATCAGCTGCCGCACTTCTTGCGGAGTGGGATGTAATCGAGTTTGAGGCGCTGGTTGGGGATGAGAGTTTGATTTTTGGCTCAAGTTCGGATTGCGAAGCCGGAAGCTCCGTATCCTTCGATAAGTTTTATTACATAGGAAAGTTGGAGTATACTCGGCTTGATGAAGCGGTTGAAGCATTGAATTTGCTGTTCCCCTCCGGCGAAATACCCCTTATACATATCGACGGCGTTGACCCCATGAAATATAAAATCCCCGAAGCGTGAAATTAGATAAAAAAACAGCAGGACTTTTCGTCCTGCTGTTTTTGTTATTTATATTTCTCAATCAACGCTTCGGCAACGCGGATGCCGTCAACGGCGGCAGAGGTGATGCCGCCTGCGTAGCCAGCGCCTTCGCCGCAGGGGTAAAGCCCTGCAAGGCTGATGGAGCACATATCTCCGCCTCGCAGAATGCGTACCGGGGAGGATGAGCGGGTTTCGGGAGCGGTGAGAACTGCCTCGCTGTGGGCAAAGCAGCCAAGTTTTTTGTTCAGCTCGGGTATGGCTTTTTCAAGGGTGACGCTTATCTTTTCGGGAAACAGCTCGTGGAGGTCACTCCATACCACTCCGGGGCGGTAAGTGGGCTTAACTTTGCCGCAGCCCGTGCCGGCTCTGCCTGCAAGAAAATCACCCACGGTCTGGGCGGGAGCTTTGTAGCTGCTGCCGCCAAGGGCAAAGGCGCGGCGCTCTATTTCCCGCTGCCAGTGCATACCTGCAAGAACACCCTCTCCGGGGAAATCGGAAGGCTCAAGACTGACCAATAGCGCGGCGTTGGCGTTCTCTCCCGCCCGCCCGGAATAGCTCATTCCGTTTGTTACAACTCCGCCCTCCTCGCTGGCGGCGGCAACCACATAGCCTCCGGGGCACATACAGAAGCTGTAGGCGCTGTTTCCGTCGGGGAAACGGCAGTTGAGCTTATAGTCGGCGGCGGGGAGAGCCTTGTAGGCTTCTCCGTATTGGGCAAAGCCCACATCGGACTGGAGATGCTCAATGCGCACACCCATGGAAAAGCTCTTGCGCTCCATGGCAATGCCTTTTCCGTGGAGATATTCAAAGGTGTCTCTGGCGCTGTGGCCTATTGCAAGAACGATATCCTTGCAGGCAACAACATAGCTATGTCCCTCGTTTTCTATAACCGGGTATGAAACGGCGCCGTTTTCCGTTTCGATTTCAACGAGGCGGCTATTAAAGCGAATCTCGCCCCCAAGGGAGATTATATGCTCCCGCATGGCCTTGACAACCTTGCGGAGAACATCTGTGCCCATATGGGGCTTAGCGTCATAGCAAATTTTTTCGGGAGCGCCGAAGCGGTGGAAAGTTTCCAACACGAAGGCAACTCTGGGATCATTTATGCCGGTATTCAGCTTGCCGTCGGAAAAAGTACCCGCGCCGCCTTCGCCGAATTGAACATTGTTTTCCCTGTCAAGTTCGCCATTTTCCCAGAAACGCTCAATGGCCTCGTGGCGAGAGTCCACATCTCCGCCCCGCTCGATGACTATGGGGCGGAGTCCGGCCTCGGCAAGAATAAGGGCGGCAAACATGCCGGCGGGGCCGAAGCCTACAACGAGAGGGCGCTTTTCGCTTTCGATGTGGGGAATGGTGTAGCAGCGTTTTTTATAAGGGGCGGTGTTTTTCACCCGCTGCAGGATCTTGCCCTCATCGCAATTAAGAGCGAGAGCAAGAGTATAAAGCCAATGGATGTCGTTCTTCTTGCGGGCATCCAGAGATTTTTTCAGTATTTTGATTTCCTTTATCTCGGCGGCATCAAGCCTCAGCACCTTGGCAGCCTTTTTCCTCAAAAGCTTTTCGCTCTCATCTATGGCAAGGCGGAGATTGCGAAGCTCTATCATAGGCTGCCTCCCGCCAGAAGACCGCTGGCCCATGCCCACTGGAGGTTATAGCCGCCGCAGTCGCCGTCAACATCCAGCACCTCGCCGCAGGCAAAAAGGCCGGGGACGAGTTTGCTTTCCAAGGTGGCAGGGTAAAATTCGGCTGTGGAAATTCCTCCCGCAGTGACCTGCGCGCTCTCAAAGCCGGAAACGCCGGTAACCTCAAGGCGCAGAGCCTTGGAAGCGGAGGCAAGAGCATCGATTTCGTCACCTCTCAGCTCAGCGCAGGGAGCTTCCGGATTTATACCTGCGTATTTGCAAAGGGCGAGTCCCACACGGGAATGGAGGGCTCCGGAAAAAATCTCCTTTGCGGGAGCGGCGGGACGGGCCTCCTTACGGGAATGGAGATACTTTTTCACGGCGGACTTTTCCAGCATCTCGAAGAAGTCCAGCAGGAGGACGATACCCTCTCCGCCAGTGGCAACGGCTCTGGATATATCAAATATGACGGTGCCGGAAACGCCGTTATCGGCAAAAAGCAGGTCTCCGCTGCCTTCGGCAATAATATTTTTGCCCTTGAGAGCCTTCACTCCCGCCTGCACCTTCACGCCCTTCATACTGCGGGGTATTTCGGAGCGGGTGCGAATCTGGGTAAGGCTGGGATGGAGAGAGGTGCGGCTGTGGCCGAGACTTTTGAGGAGATTATAGCCATCCATAACTCCCCCAAGCTTGCTTCCTGCGCAGCCGCCGCAGGCGATGATAAGCCTGTCACAATCCATGCCGCCTCCCTCCCAACTCAGGGAGAAGCCTTTGCCCTTGCGGCGTACGCTTTCAACGGTGGTTCCGGTGAGGAGTTCAATATTGGGCTTTTCAAGGGCAAAGCGAAGCACATCCAGCACACTGGAGGCCTGATTGCTGAGGGGGTAAACTCTGCCGCCGTATTCCGTGACGGTCATAAGACCCAGACCGGCAAAAAACTCCAGCACCCGCTCCGGGGCCCAGAAGCTCAGGGCATAGTGGGAAAAAGCGGGATTGCCCCCGTGGTAATGTCCGGGGGAGGGGCTCATATTGCTGAGGTTGCATCTGCCATTGCCGGTGCTGAGAAGCTTGCGTCCCACGCGGGCCTGGCGCTCTATAAGAGTAATGTGATGCTCGCCGCTTTCCGCAGCGGCGATGGCTGCCGCCATACCTGAGGCGCCTGCGCCAATTATTACCACTTCTGCCATAAAAAAGTTCTGCCTTTCCCTTGAAATGTTGCCGTTTTGTTGCAATTTAATGTTACAAGTATTTTAATCCAGCCCGGAGAAAATTACAAGCACCTTACCAAATCTTAGGATATTATGTTGACTTGTGTTTGAGTGCTGTGCTAAAATTATATAATCCGAAATATACGGATTTTCACATACGAAAGGAATCAGAAAATGGGCGACATCATTTTTGATAAGGAAAGGACAATAGCCGAAAAAATGGGCTCTTTCAGCCCCGGCGAAGCCATCGCTCTGGGCATTGCTCTGTGCAAAGCTGCGGAGGCAGCTGCGGACGGAGAGTTCCGCGGCGGAATTTGGCCCGGCAACATCACATATGAGGATGATTGCGCGGCTTTGGGTCCTTATCTGGAAAAAGGACTCAAGGAAATGGGTCCCGATGCCATTGAATATATAGCTCCCGAGCAGTTCTGGAAGGGCGAGACCTCTCCCGCCTGTGACAGCTACTCTATCGGACTTATTCTCTATACAGCGCTCAACGGAGGTTTACTGCCCTTTTTTGAGGAGAAGAAGGAATTCACGCCTCAGGATCGCGCCGCAGCGCTGCAGAAGCGTATGCGCGGCAACGATATGGTTTATCCCCGCTATGCCTGCCGCGAGCTGGGCGATGTTATCCTCTGCGCATTGGAGTTTGAGGCTGAGGAGCGCTTCTCCTGCCCCGAAGCTTTGCGTGCGGCTCTGGAGGCCTTGCCCGAGGAGGCGGCAATCCCCGCTGTTGCTCCCGTCATCCGCCTCAAGCCCAGCGAGCTTGAGAACAGACACTCTTACCGGGTGGATAAGCTCTTTGAAAAGGTGTCTCCCTTCCGTCATCCCAAGCCCCCCAAGCGCAGCACCACGGTGAAAGAGAATATGGATATCCGCGAGTTCCGCAGGCCCTCCATAAGACGCAGGTGGATAGGCCCCGGCGCGATTGTGCTTGTAATAATTATCGCCCTTGCCCTTGTAATAAGAGGCTGCACCATGGATAGAGCGGAGCGCCCCGACCCGGATGAGACTCCCTCCATGTCTGAAGGTATCAGCACCGAAAGCCCCAAGCCCCAGACTCCCTCCACCCCCACCATCATTCTTCCCACCACACCCACACCCACTCCCACACCCCCCGCCGAGCTCAGCTTCACTGTTTACAGAGAAGACCTCACATGGGAGCAGGCAAGAGATAAGTGCGAGGAAATGGGCGGACATCTGGCTGTTGTGGATAGCGAAGAGCGCTTCAATGAACTGTGCGTATTGGCTCAGCAGCAGGGACTCACCTATGTGTGGCTTGGCTCTTACCGCGGAACCGACGGCGAGTGGTATAATGTGGACGGAACCAAAATGAACTTCACCCGTTGGGATGCAGGCGAGCCTTCGGTAATGGACCTTGACGGCACAAGAGAGGACTATCTGCTTCTCTGGTATCGCGCAAACCAGAACCGCTGGTGCTTCAACGATATGAGAAACGATCCTATGTCCGTTGTCGCCTCTTATAGAGGAAAGATTGGCTATATCTTCCAGACCGGCTAAAAAAATACATATTACAAGGCTTTTTTGTATAGGGCAAAGCCTAAACCCCCTTGCAATAAGCGGAGAAATAGTGTAAAATCTTTTAGTTAATAAAACAAAAAATAAATTAATGTATAATATAGGAGGAAACCTGTTATGATTTCTGCAGGCGATTTCAGAAATGGCGTAACTTTCGAGATGGACGGCAACGTAATGCAGGTCGTCGAATTCCAGCATGTTAAGCCCGGCAAGGGCGCTGCCTTTGTCCGCACCAAGATGAGAAATGTCATCACCGGCGCTGTCACCGAAACTTCTTTCAACCCCACTGCAAAGTTCGAGGAAGCTAGCATCGAGCGCCGCAGCATGGAGTATAGCTACACCGATGGTGATCTCTACTACTTCATGGATAACGAGACCTATGATCTCGAGCCCGTCAATGCCGATGTTCTTGGCGATAACTTTAAGTTCGTCAAGGAGAACATGACTTGCACCGTTATGAGCTATAAGGGCAAGGTTTTCAATGTTGAGCCTCCCTTCTTCGTTGACTTGGAGGTCACCGATACCGACCCCGGCTTTGCCGGCAACACCGCAACCAACGCTCTCAAGCCCGCTACCGTTGAGACCGGCGCTGAGATCAAGGTTCCCCTCTTCATCGAGATCGGCGAGGTTATCCAGATCGACACACGTACCGGCGAGTATCTCTCCAGATCCAAGAAGTAATTTAATCAAGAAAGTATTCCTAATATCAAAACAGGAGGCTGCATTATGACCACTGCTGAAAAAGTTGCTTACCTGAAGGGCCTTATGGAAGGCATGAACATCGACCGCGAATCCAACGAGGGCAAGCTCTTCTCCGTTATCGCCGACATTCTCAATGATGTTGCTCTGGATATCGAAGAGCTGGAAAGCGATATCTTCGACCTGGGCGAAGATGTTGACGCCATCAGCGACGATCTCTCCGATGTTGAGGATTACCTCTTCGAGGATGAGGACGAGGACGAGTATGACGATGATGAAGATTATGACGAGTATGACGAGGATGAGGAGCCCCTTTTCTTTGAGGTTACCTGCCCCGCCTGCGAGAATACCATCACCGTTGACGAAGATGTTGTAAACCTCGGCGCTATCCAGTGTCCTAACTGCGGCGAAATGCTGGAGTTCGAGTTCGACGAGGACGACGAGGAAGAAGACGACTGATTTATCTATCAACAAGGGACGGTTGAAAGCCGTCCCTTGAAGCTTATATGGGGAGTAAAGATATATGACTTTTTTCTATAGACCCGATTGCAAGGACTGCCTTATGGTAAAGGCATGGCTGGATAAGCGGGGAGTTGAGTATGAGGAGCGGGATATGAATGTAAATCCCCCCACGGGAGAGGAAATTCTCGAATGGGCGCAGAAGTATCATTTCCCCATGAAGTCCTTCATCCGTCCCAGAAAGTTCAGTATCAAAGCAATGCTGCTTGCCAATCAGATGGTGAATATGGAGCGCCACGCCCGCGCTTTTGTCATTGCTGCCGCCCATGAATATATGGTCTGCCCCATTATGGAGGGTGAGGATTTTGTCGTTATGGGTCTGGATAACGCCCAATGGCGCAAAGCGCTGAATATTCAGTCGTAAAAAAATCACCGCGGGGGGCTTGACGAAGCCCCCCATATATGGTATTATATATAGGCTCCAAGTGAGCGCAATATCGCGGGGTAGAGCAGTTCGGTAGCTCGTCGGGCTCATAACCCGGAGGTCGTCGGTTCAAATCCGGCCCCCGCAACCAAAAAAACCAGTAATCCCATCGGGATCGCTGGTTTTTTCTTATTTCCGGAAGTCTGCGTTTTCAATCGCTGTCTTTCCGGGTTATGCTCCGACGCGGCCCGAAGGGATAACCCGGGAGGGCAAAGCAAAAGGGAGGAGAAACGCACTGTCTCTTCCCGGACACACACTCGGTTCCATGGTCTTCTACTGTGAAGAAGAAAAGACCGCCTTTGTGGGTGACACGATTGGAAATCGAGTAATGTTCCTGCAGGAAGATTCAGATATCGCCTTGTATATCAGCAGCCTGCGTGATTTCATTTCGGTGGCCGATGCGGATACGCAGATGTTTGGCGGCCACAGTCAGGAGCCGATGCGCTTTACTTTGCTGGCTGATATACTCCGCGCCTGCGAAAACGTTTTATCGGGCAATGCAAGCCCAAAGCCAGCCGACCTTCCGCCATTTCTGCTGGAGAGTATGCGCGGCAAATCGCCTTTATCCGAAAGCGTCGGGAATGCCTGCGTCATTTACATCTGAAAAATCTATCCCCCACACTGAATTGTGCGGGGGATTTTTTACTTAAAGACTATTTTTCCATTTGCCGCTTGCGTAAAACACAATTCCCACGAAAAATGGAATAAATCCCGCCGCAGCATTGCCATACCACAAGCCCGGAAGTCCATAATCCAAAACGAAGCCAAAGAGTGCTGCAAGACCGATGTGGCCAACGACTCCGTCCAGTATGGCCAGCAATAAATTCAGCTGTGAGTGGCCTGAGCCGTTGATAAGCCCGTTCATTGGTGCTCTGAAAGCGCTGGAGTATATCAGTACCACTGCCACGGGCATAAAGCTTTGGGACATGGCCAATACGTCTGTGTCGCTTGTGAATATGCCAAACACGGTTTCCGGAAAAGCTGCTACAAAGCCCGCCAAAGCGGTTCCTATTCCAACCGATAAAGTTCCGGAAACGCATATTGTCTTCAGTACTCTCTCGTGCTTTCCCGCTCCAATGCACTGGCCTATCATAGCTGCGGCAGAGGTACCGACAGCACTCGCAAAGGTTAGGCCGATGCTGTTGAGCTTACTGCCCACGCCGGTGATGGCGGAAACATTTACACCGTAGCCGTTTATCCACCGTGTGACCATTATCTTGCCGCATTGGATAAGGCCGTATTGCAGCGCGATGGGCACACCCAAATTAACGATGGAAATGACAGCTTCTCTGCACAGAACAAAACTTCTGAGCTTAAAATCAAAACCAAAAGCCTCTCTGTTTTTGAAAAGGAATACAATTGAGACAGTAAAGCTCGCTGTCTGAGAAATCACGGTGGCAAGGGCCGCACCGGCGCTGCCCAAGCCCAATCCCGCCACAAAACAAAAGTCAAGGACAATATTCAGCACTGATGCGAAGGCTATGAAGATGAATGGATGCTTCGAATCCCCCATGCCGCGTAAAATCGCGCCTACCGCATTGTACCCATAAGTAAATACAAGGCCGGCAGAGCATATTACAAAATATGCTTTTGCCTCAGGCAAGGCCACATGAGGCACATTAGCAAAGCCAAGTATGGCATCACCAAAGCAAATCGCTATAACCGTAAAACCAATCGCCGCAGCAAGCAGCAGCGTGAACAGGTTGCCTATAAGCTGCTTTATTTTGTCCGGTTGCCTCGCTCCCACATACTGAGAAATCAGCACCTGTCCTGCATTGGCAAAGCCCATTGCGGTAAATGTGAGTATATTCATAAGATCTCCGCACACGGACACCGCGGAAAGTCCTACATTGCCTACATAATGTCCTACAACAGCCATATCAACCACGTTGTAAACCGTCTGCAGAACATTGGACACGAACAGCGGGCCGACAAAGCATAGGAGCTGCGACGCAATGTTCCCCTCTGTCAAGTCTCGGCTCAAAGTTTTGGCTGGCATAAAATTACACCTCAGTTGCTCAAAGAAGGGGCTGCAAGGCAATGCCTTGCAGCCCCTTTACACATTTTTGATTATAAACTTACTGGCCGCGGAATGCAAGGATTGCATCTCTCAGAGCGTGGCCGTTTTCGCTGGTCTGAGCATCGATCTCCTCATAGACGGCGGGGAGGGTCTTCAGGAACTCGTCGCACTGAGCGTCGTCATAGTAAACGATTTCAACTTCGTTGGCTTCCAGAGCCTCGATGGACTGGGCATAGAAGGTGTTGGAAACCTTCAGGCATTCATCCATCCATGCTGCAACGGACTCTTCAACGCAGGCCTTCTGAGCGTCGGTGAGCTTTGCCCAGCACTCGTTGTCCATTACGAGAGCGCCGATACCGTCGGTCTCGGGGAGGACACAGGCATAGTCAACAACTTCGCCCAGCATCTGAGCGTAAACCTGCTCGATACCGGTGATGCAGGAGTCAACGGTCTTTCTCTGGAGGGCGGTTGCCAGCTCGCTGAGGCCGACGTTGGCAGTGGCGATGTCCATGGAGACAGCCAGTCTGCCAAGCCAGGTGCCGGAAACACGGACGACCTTGCCGTTCAGGTCAGCGCTCTGGAGGGGAGCTGCGCCGGTGCCGACGATGGCCATCTTGGCGGGGACGCGGAGGCCAAGGTAGTGGATACCGTAGCCTTCATAGATGTCGCTCATGATGGGGGCAACGGACTCTTCGAAAGCGAAGAACTCTTCAGCATTATCGCTGTAGCGGAAGCAGCCGGGCATACCGAGGTAGGCGACTTCGGTGACGGTGCCGCTGGTGGAGCCGGAGGCGAGGTAAACGATGTCGACGATGTCGTTCATCAGCTCATCAAGGGCCTGCTTCTCTTTGTAGCCGTTGTCATTATAGACGTTGAAGGTGAATGCGCCGCCGCTCTTCTCGGTCATGATGGCCTGGAGAGATTCCATAACTGCGACCATGGAGGAGTTGGGAGTTCCGCCGTAGGAGATGTTGAACTGATAGGGCTCAACAGCGACAGCTGCGGGCTCTGCAGGAGCTGCGGGTTCTGCGGGCTCTGCGGGTTCGGCAGGTGCTGCGGGTTCTGCGGGGGCTGCAGGCTCTGCGGGGGTGTTTCCGCATGCTGCTACGGTGAGCATCATGCACAGTGCGAGGAGAATTGCCAGGACTTTTTTCATTTTTAGTACCTCTTTTCTAAAAAAATTTGAATTGGTTTTGCTTACTTCATCATGAGATTGGGGATAAAGGTTGCGATCTGGGGGAAGATGCAGAGGATTACAAGGCCGAGGGTAAGTACAATGATCTGGGGAATTGCGCCGCGGATGATGGTGCCCATTTCCACACCGCAGGTCTGCTTGAGGATAAAGAGGTTATTGCCGACAGGGGGAGAGATCATGCCAACCTCAACGCAGAGGGTGGACACGATACCCAGCCAAATGGGGTCGAAGCCCATCTGGGTCAGGGGCTGGAATACGAAGGGAATGGTCAGGGTGACCATGGCGGTGGGGCTCATGATGCAGCCCAGGAAGTACCACAGAACAAAGAGCAGGATCATTACGAGCCAGGGGCTGAGACCGGAAGAAGTGCACATCTCGGCCAGTGCGGTGGCAATGCCCAGACGGGCGATAACGTTGGTGAGCATCAAAGCTGCGGAGAGCATGAGGATCATCATGGAAGAGCTCTTGACGGTGGCTTCAATGGCCTTGAAGAACTCTTTTTTGGTAAGCTTGCCGCGGCAAAGCACCAGCAGGAAAGCGCAGATTGCACCGAGACCTGCGCACTCGGTGGCGGTTGCAGCACCGGAGTACATACCATAGATGATGACAGCGATGAGGATGAGGGCGGGACCCGCCTTCAGCAGGTCCTGCAGGAAGGTGGTGTTGTACTCTTCATAAATGACTTCCTTCTCGCGGGGCTGACCCTTGACGCGCTTTTGCTGGCCGATGAGGGTGGGGTTCATGTGGGCACGGACAATGGAGGAGCCGCACATAAGGAAGCTCAGCAGCAGACCGGGGAGAATGCCGGCCATCAGCAGGCTGAGAATGGATGTTTGGGTCAGAATACCGTACATGACGAGGGTAATGCTGGGAGGAATCATGATGCCCAAAGTACCGCCGCCGGCAACGGTGCCGATTGCGAAGTCATCCCGGTAGCCGCGCTTTCTCATTGCATCCAGAGAAACTTTGCCGATGGTGGCGGCTGTGGCGGGAGAGGAGCCGCAGAGAGCTGCGAACACGGTGCAGGCCAGGGTAGTTGCAACGGCGAGACCGCCTCTGATTTTTCTCAGATACTTGGCGAAAACATAGTAGAGGTCTTCAGCTATGCCGCCCTTTGCCATAAACTCAGCCATCATTATGAACAGAGGCACGATAACGTTGTCGGGCTTGATGGCGTTGTTATACATGGTGGTGCCCAGATAGGAAAGGTGACCGGTTGAGAGGAAAAGCAGAGTTCCGATGGAAGCGGTGAAGCCAAGGGTGGTGGCAATGGGGCCGCCGATGGCTATGGAAATAAGCAGTATTACAAGAATAATAAGCAGTGTTTCAAGCATTTTTCTCCGCCTCCTTTACTCTACGAATTCGTCGCTCTTGGTGAAGAGGGACAGAATGATGCAAACAACGGTGATGATCATGAGGACACAGCCGCCAAGCATGATGGCGTAGAGTATCCACTGGGGAATGGGGTAGGTTGCTTCGGTCATGCTTCCAAAGGCGTTGGACTTGAGCATCTGGTTATAGATGGCATAAGTACCGATACCGAGGAAGATGAGGGTCTGGATATGGCCGATGATGGTGAGCACTCTGGCACCCATGCGGCTGGGGCTCTTGGAGCGTTTGTCCAGGGCGCGGCGCACCATATCAACGCCAACATGGCCATGCACTTGGAAGGTGAAGGCGCAGCCCAGGAAAAGGGCGAGGCAGTGGATATAGCATGCATAGTCCTGCAGCCAAGAGGTGGGGCTGTTGAAGACATAGCGGAGAACGGCCTCAGCAAGGAACATAATTGCCACGACAAAACAGAGAATGCCGCCGGCGCGTCCCAAAATCTGATTCAGCTTCCGCAGTATCTTAGGATAGGGCATTTAAGTTTCCTCCTTTTTGCTTTCTTTTTTCACACTTCTTAATAATTCATTTGTCACTGATCAAATATCGCCTCGGGGCATTCCGCCTCCGCGAAGGCAACCTCCGGGGCAGGCGCGGACACAAAGCAGCTCGCAGTCATTTATGTGAGCGAGCGCCTTCTCCGCCGCGGCAAGTCCTTCGGCCTCTATGACCCGGATATCCCTTGCCTCGACCTTGGGCAGCTCTGGCAGAGCATCGAAGTCCTCGCCCTGCAGGGAGGCCCAGACCTTGTCGGCGGTGAAGCTGGAGACGCAGGCTCTGCGTATCATCTCAAAGGCCTCCCGGGTGCTCAGCTGGGGGATGGCGCCGTCTTCAGATTTGGATGCGATGCAGTTTGAAAATCTCACCACGAATACTTCTTTATCTTCGGCCAAATTACGGCAATGCTCGGCGATCAGCGCAATGGGGTCGTCGGGACAAACCATTTTTTCCAAAAGCTCCGGATGATTTTTCTCCACATAGCGCCGCCATGCTGGACAGGAACCGGAGATATTGCCCTTTTCAGCCTTAGACAGCACAGTCTGTTTGCTCCATTCCTCTGTCTCGGCAAGGTCGAACACGGCGTCAAAGCCTATCTTGCGGAAGATTTCCGCCATCTTTCTGCCGCAGTCGACGCCGGGAGCTTCTCCGAAAAGCTCGCCTATGCGCTTGTAGGTGCTGGGGGAAACTGCCGCAACCACGAACTTTTCCTTGTCGAAAATGGCCTTCCAGGCTTTCTTTGTGCCATCTCTGGGTGTCAGCGCACCGGTGGGACAGTGCGCCACGCACTGGCCGCAGCCCACGCAGTCGGTCTCCGCAAGGGGCAGACCGAAGCCTATATTGGTCTCGCCGCCCTTCAGGTTGGCGGCAATGGCCTTGACTCCCTGCAGCTTTGTGCACACGGCTTCGCAGCGGCGGCAGAGGATGCACTTGGCGTTGTCCCTCACAAGGTAAGGGGTGCTTGCATCCCTTATGGCTTTGCGTTTGCCAAGGCCAAAGGCCCGGTCGTCCACTTCGTATTTCTTGCAAAGTGCTCTCAGCTCGCAGTCGGCGCCACGGGGACAGTCAGTGCAGTCCATGTGATGGTCGGAGCAGATGAGCTCAAGGTTTTTGCGCCTTGCCTCACGCACCTTTTCGCTGTCCGTTATTATCTCCATGCCCTCCCACAGCTTGGTGGAGCAGGCGGGGACCAGTGCGCCGTTCATCTCCACCATGCACACACGGCAGACGGAGACGTAGTTCAAATCTTTAAGGTGGCACAGGGTGGGAATATAAATCCCGTTATCTCTCGCCGCTTCGAGAATGGTCATCCCCTCGGCGGCCTTTATGGCTTTTCCGTCAATGTTGATTCTCATTTCAGCACCTCCGGAAAGTTATTTATAAGGCTCAGCGCCGGGCTCACAGCCGCCTTGGCAAGGCCGCAGCGGGCGTTGAGCTTAATATGCTCGCATAGCTCCTTCATGGCCTCCACATCGTCGGGCCAGAACTGTACACTTTCTGCTTTTTGGAGCATCTGGGCAAGGCGCTTCAGACCCACGCGGCAGGGAACGCACATTCCGCAGCTTTCCCGGGAGTAAAACTCCGTCAGCTCCCTCGCCACGGTGACGAGGCTTTCGCTCCCGCCAATAAATCTGGCGGAGCCTGTGCCTCGGACGATGGCCTTGCTGTCGGCTCTCACTATCTCTCCGGAGCCGCCGCCCAGCTGCACAGCTTTCAGCTCTTCGCTGCCGCCTCTGGCGGCTTCAAGAAGCCGGGCTGCGCTTGCCCCCGCTTCAAGCTCGTACACACCGGGTTTTTTCACCTTTCCGCATACTGTGTAGAGCCTTGTGCCGGAAAAATCCTTTGTTCCGCGTTTGCGGAAGTTTTCGGCACCGAACTCGATGATAAAAGGCACATTGGCAAAGGTCTCGGCGTTATTGATGACCGTGGGGCAGTCCCAGAGTCCCGCAATGCCGGGATAGGGAGGCTTCAGCCGGGGCTCGCCGCGTTTACCCTCAATGGAGCTGAGAAGGGCGGTCTCCTCGCCGCAGACGTAGGCGCCGTGGCCCATGAATACTTCGATCTCGAAATCTCCCAAGGGGGCTTCGGCGATTTCTTTCTCAAGGCCGGTGCGCAGGTCGGCGTACTCGCCGCGGAGATAGATATAGCCTTTTTTCGCACCCACAGCGGCGGCACAGACGGCCATGCCCTCGATTATCGCCTTGGGGTTTCGCTCTATGAGCACCCGGTCCTTGCCGGTGCCCGGCTCGCCCTCATCGGCGTTGCAGACTATGTACTTGGCCTCGCCCTCTGCATTCTTTGCGGTCTGCCACTTCTGCCACACGGGGAATTCTCCGCCGCCGCGCCCGCTTAAACCGGAGTTTTTCAGCGCGGGAATGACCATTTCCGGGGCGGATAACGCCAGCTTCAGCGCCGTCCATGTGTAGTTTTCGGGGGCGTTCAGCAGTATTCCCGCCTTTCGGCAGGGGTAAAGGTTTTCAATGTAAGTCTCTTCGCTTTTTTCAAAGCTGAAGTGTCCGTAAAAGCTGGCTGTGCCGATGACTTCGGCGAGGCTGAGGTTTTCTTCCACGGAGAGCTTCATAAGCTCATACTCGGGCAGGCATCCGTGCACGGACTGTATGTCCTGCAGTTTGTTCAATAAACTCATATTTCGCCCTCCTTACCAGCCGACGGGGGGCTTGAAAAAGCTCTTTTCCGGGCTGTCCAGAGCACCGATGCGGAAAATCTCGCCCGTTTCCTTGCGCTTGAACAATATGCGCTGGTTTATAGGCAGGTGCATTTCCAGCGCGCCCCGGGGGCAGGCCTCCACACAGCAGGCACAGTACCAGCACTCATCGGGGTAGGCCACGATGGGTGGCTGTCCTTTCTTCGGATTGGGCAGAAGGGTCTGGATGCGGCAGATATTGGCGCAGCTGTTGCAGCCGATGCACTTTTCCGGGTCAATACTCACAGCCAGAGTGGGTCCGGAGGGATTGGGAACTATGTAGCATTTGTTGTCTTCCATTTAGTCTCCGCTCCTTTCCGCCGCTCTGCATTTATTGTAGTTGCCAAGATATGTGCTCTCGTTTTCGCCCTTGAGCCAGTATTTGTCTTCCTTATGGATGGTGAGCACCTTGTCGCCGTCCAGGCGGTTGAAGATGTAGCCGTTGCCGTCCAGTCCCGCGTCCTCCGCCTCGATTCTTGCGATGCATGCGTTGAGGAAAATGCTCGACACGGTGAAGCGGGTGTCGCACTCAAGAACTCTCGCCAGCTCGTGGGGATTGCGGGCATAGGTGAGGCTGCCCTCGCTGCGCTTCACGCTGTCCAGCCACAGGATGCCCTGCTTCAGAATGGGTATGGTGCGGTACTCGCCGCAGCACTGCTGCATAACGCGGGTGGTGCCGCCCCAAAGCTCCTTCCAGCTGACGTAGGCGGCAGGATTGCCCTTGCGCTTTGTGGGGGCATATATCCTCTTGCGCTCTTCGGAAAGCTGGACTTCATCCACGTTGCCCTGCTCTGTTTTCATGGCGTACTCCGCTGCGCGGTTTCCGGCATAAAAGCCGCTGGAGCAGGCAAAGGAGCAACCTTCCAGTCCGCCGGAGGCTCCCGCGATGAAAAGTCCGGGGACGTTGGTCATCAGCTTCCAGTCGCAGGCTATCTCGCCCTGTCCGCCGTTTTCGGTGCGCCAGGGTTTTACAATGTCAGGCTCGCCGTGGAACCATGCGCCAAACTTCATATAGTTTTCCGGCACCTCGATGGGGGCCATCAGCATATCCTTTTCCGGGTCAAAGCCACTGCGGGTGTAGAGGTCATATAGGGTGTAGCGGCTCTTTCCCTCGTTGCCTATCATGACACCCCAGATGCTGCGGCGCTCATCCTCCGGCATACCCGCAATGTCCGCCCAGAGGGGCAGCTCATACTCGCCGGCTCTGATGCGCTCGGCGAGGTCGTGGATGATATTGGCCTGGCCAATGCCCTTGAGGTTGTCGCTCTTGGAGGAGCCTATGTAGGGCTGACCCTCGGCGGGGTAGTTTCTCGCCTCCACGCTGGTGAGGGGCTTTCCGTTCACATCCTCCCAGGGTATCTCCTTGCCGTTGTTGTCCACAATGGAGCAGGGGAACCAAGTGTTGGAAGGGTTGCCCACACCGAAGCGGGGCCATGCGAAGGGGTTATTGCCCTTGGTAGAGCCAGCTCGGTGCATGCCGTAAACCTCAGCTCCGGCCTTCCAAGCCATTGCTAAACCTTCACCAATCTCGTTGGGATCCCAGCGGTAGCTGTTGCCGGTGATCTCCATATTGTAAATCCACATGCTGCAGGCGTAGCCTGTGGAGATGATAACGGTCTTGGCGTGGAAAACGTAGAATTCGCCGCCTTCCATGGAAAAGCCGGTGGCTCCAACGACCTTTGTGCCTTGCTTGCCGCCCTCGGTGAGAAGGCTCGTGACCATCACGCGCTCAAAAAGTTCTGCACCGGAGTCCACAAGGCCTTTGTAGAGCACAGTCTTTATGTAGTTGCCGCCGTGGAGCTTAACAGCCACCATCTCGCGGTAGTCATAGGCTTTCAGCAGTTTGGTCTTTTCGTCCCTTGTTGCACAGCCCTTGAATTCGTCAAGGTCATCCCGGATATTGAGGCCCAGCTTCTCGAGCTCCAGAAGGGCGTCCCATGTGCCCTTTTCCGCGATGTAATCACGGTGACACATTCCGGTATCCTTACCCTTTTCAATGTTCTCCTCAGTTGTCATGGGGCTGTCCGGGTTTTCAAGAATGGTGTTCCAGTGGTCCATGCCTGCGCCGCCGCATCCGCTCTTTTTAATGGGGGCCTTGTCGCATACCGCAACGCGCTGGCCACGCCGTGCCGCCGCAATCCCCGCGCAGCAGCCCGCAAGGCCGCCGCCGATGACAAGCACATCTGTATTCACATGTATGGTCTTTTCGTAATGCACCGGGTAGGGCCACTCAAAGACCTCGCATCCTCTGTTTGCCTGAAAATCCATAACATCCCTCATTTCGACGGCT